>CAMDRI010000131.1 GCA_945906725.1 Candidatus Kuenenia stuttgartensis
GCCGACATGCTCGGCACGCTCCGTCGGCTCAGCGTCCGGCAACAGGTTTTGACCTTGGCCCTCGCAGGACCAGGGTCTCGAAAAATCCAACAACTCCTAGAAAACGCGGTGGCCTTGGCCACCTAAAATGCAAAAGTCGAACTTAGTGATGCAGCAGGTGCGGGCCGTCGGTGCGATAGGCTCCGACGCCGCCTTGGTCGCGGCGGCCGTGGTGCCAGCCGAGCCAGATGCGTTTGGTGAAGAGGCGACCGTGATAGTCCCAGCCCCATGTTCCTTCGTGGGCACATCGGCCGTCGCCATGAAACGGGGCACCGCCGCCGACGTAGCAGCCAGATTCATGACAGCCGTAGGACGGACGTGCCCAGCGCGAGATGCACTGCGGCCACCCGGCGCAAGCGTGTCGGTCGTAGCGTTCGCAGGTGTCGCAGTGATGGTCGCTGGCCAGCGTGGCAGTTGCGCCGGCAAGCAGGAGGCTGGAGACGATCAGTCCAATGCGAAAGATGACCATCATGGCGTCTCGGTTTTGGAGGATGGCCGCCCTCGACCGTCCTCTGAGATTTCAAATCTCAAAT
Organism: Candidatus Kuenenia stuttgartensis; assembly: GCA_945906725.1. Lineage (GTDB taxonomy): Bacteria > Planctomycetota > Planctomycetia > Planctomycetales > Planctomycetaceae > SXKJ01. The sequence continues at coordinate 573 of CAMDRI010000131.1, forward strand.
TGAAAACACGGACGGCCGAGGGCGGCCATCCTACGCGAACGGGTTGCGGTTGAATTTCTGGTACGGAAGGCGAGTGCGGCGGACTCGGTGGTCGTCGGCTTCGGTGCCGTCGGGTGGAGTAAAGCCTTTGGCTCCGAAGAAGGTCACGACGTCGTCTTGATCGACGCCGTCACCGCTGATGCCGAAGCCACCGATCAGCACGCCAGAGTCGTAAATCGGTGCGCTGCCGGGGAAGAAGATGATGCCGTTTTGGTTGGCGATGTTGGCGACCTGTCGGAAATTGCGGCCGACGTTGAACGAGTCGAAGCCGAGCACCGAGACGAACGCGGTTGAGGCGACGGGCGCTCCGATGTTCTCGACGGCACCAGCGGCGACGGTGGTATTTTTCGATTTGAGCAAGTCCGTCTTGAAACCGGGATCGTTGAGAATGGAAAAATCTCCGGGCTTGCTGCCATCGACACCTTGGGGAAAGCGCGGCTCAGCCAAGAAGCGGAACGTGCGGTTGGAAAACGCGGTGCCCAGCGGTACGTCGGAGACGCCGTTGTTGTCGTCGTCCACTTGGTCCACGAGGTTGAGAGCCAACTGCGCGGGGTCGGCGTAGTACGCGGTGTTGCGAGCCTTCGCGACGGCGACGTCGATCGAAAAGATCGTCGAATCGTGCTGGCGGTACAGCCCCAGGATGTTACCGTCTGTGTCAGTGACAGCCATCACCATGCGCGTGCGTGCTCCGGGACCGGTCGTTCCTTTTGTCGTATTCGTGACCTTGAGGCGAATCGCGGCGCGCGTGGCGTTGGCTGTGTCGATCGCTTGCAGGATGATCGTCTCGGCGTCGGAGCCGACGGGTGGCTTCACGAGCCAGCCTTCGGGGACTTCGGCTCCGCCTCGCAAGAAGACATCGTCTCCCGTGGACGGCGTCAGATCTGGACCAGGGGTGACGAACTGATTAGCTCCCGTGTTCGAGCCGACTCCAAGTTTCTTGCCGGCCGAAATCACCGTGCGCACGCCGGTGACTCCTGGAGTCGGGCCGATGATTTGCAGTGTGATGCCGACGAGATCAATCCGTCCGAACGGCAACACGAACGGCACTGCGGCGAAGATATTTTCGTCGGCGTCCGTGATCGCACCGATCTTGTCCTTCGCGGCGAGTCCACCGAAGGCCGCGCCACCGGCGGCGGCGTAGGCGATGTATTCGGCTTCGAGCACTTTCGGAGCGTTCGTGCGTTGAGCCTCGGATTGTTTGATGCCGGGGACAAAACCTTGCTCGAACGTCGCATCGCCGAGTTGTTGCGGGCCGGCTCCGTCCGCATCGACGGTGCCGGGGAAGAATACACCGATGCCGCCGACGACATCGAAGCCGCGATACAGCGGAATGCCGCCGGGCAACGTCGCGATGCCGCGTGACTGAGCTTCCATCATCCGCGCCGAAGTGAATCCGTAGCTTTCAGGAGCTTCGAGGTCTTTGCCGGGTTCATAAGTCGTGTTGAAACGGCCGGGGAGCAGGATGTCATCGCCACCGATGACGGTCAGTGTCGGATCGGTCGTCTCGTGGATCGAGTTCATTCCCGGATGCACGATGCTGTCGCGATTCGTGTGTTCGATGCCGAACAGATCGACCTGCGGTGTGTGAGCGATCGCGGGTGGGAAGTGTCCGCCGATGCCGACCGGCGCGACGAATCCGGGGCCGCGCTTCGTCAGGTCCGACTCGTTCGGATTCGATTGCATCTCGCGCTGCGTGATCGTGGACTGGCTGATGTTGCGGATCGTCCGCGAAGTCAGTGGGCCGACGGTCGGCATGTCTCCGGCTGGGTCTGCTCCGGTTTCGGGGTCAATCCGCGAATCGGCGGTTCCATTCGCGAAGAACGCGGCAGTGCGAGCTTTCGCGACGGCACCGTCGATCGCGAAGACGAGCGTCGCTTCTTCGGCCGGGTCGTTGATGATGCCGTCCTCGCTGACGAGGCTGCCGTAGGCGAGCAGCACATCCTCTTCGACTCGCACTCCCAGGATTCGTCCGCCGCGATCGACGACGGCGATGATGGCGTTTTCCGAACTGGTGGCGACTGCCGCTCGATTCAGCAGCAGTTCGACTTCCGCCGCGCTGATCTGTGTGACGGCAAGGAGTTGGCGGGATTCCAAGCATTCCACCGGCGGGGTCAGGAGGCCCGCGCCGAGCGTACGCGAACCTCGGCGACGTGTTGGTCGCGGGGCGCGGCGCAGGAACGAGAACAACCGAGACATGAGCAAAAATCCCTTTGGCCCAAAGATTCCTTAGATTGGCCGTTGCTCGCGCAAATTATTCGCCTCGGACCCCCGAAGTCACCCTACTTTTGTGCTTTCTCCGATTTGCACTAGATCGGGCCATTCTTTCATCGGGCGTTAGAACCGTGCACAACGGATTAATTTGCATACGTCGGCAGAACCGATAAATGCGGAAAAGCTGTTGCTCCTAGGTGGGGCGCGGCCGGAGTGTTTTCACGCTGGGATGCGGGTCGCGCGAAGCTGGCGCGTCGACCTGTCTTCAAGGATGAGGCGCACAGTGTCGGGACATTCGGAGACGTCCGGATTGCCGTTGCCACGAATCGATGCGCGACGTCGATCCGTTCGCGCACGCGCTCAACTCGACGGTTTTCGTTGCGGGATGTGGCTGCTGGCAGCAATTGGCTGCTTCTCGTTGATCGCTTGGCAGGCGGTGTTTGCAGAGTCTCCGCCAGTCAGGCCAACAGAAGATTTGCCTTCGGGAGTCGAGACTAAAAAAGATGAGTCTCCCTTCGTCGAGAGAGTGATCGCGACCGAGGACGAGACGGCCCTTGACGATGAGGAAGTCGTCAACGACGAGCCGTTGCCAACCTCTGACGACGACGTCCGCCCACCGGTTCTGCGTCGGCCGTTCGAGCCGACGTTTCCCGAGTCCGATCCGCTGTTGCTGCCGGAATTGCCGCTCGAGCCGGATATGCTTTTTGCCTATCCGATAGATGCACCGCTTGGTTTCACTGGCCGCAGCAGTGTGCTCCCCAGCGAAGGCCAAGAGAGCAGCCACTTCGTCCCGATGGAGGATCGCTGGCGATCCGGATTCCCCGAATGGGATCGTTACGGCAAGGGTTATCCGCCAGAGGACGACTACCCGTACATGCAGGGCAACATCCTCGACCCGTACAACCAAAACGTCTTGAAGGGGGATTTTCCGATCTTCGGTCAGCACACGTTTTTGAATCTCACCGCGACGAGCCTAACGATCCTAGAAGCTCGACAAGTGCCGACGCCGACGACTCCGTTCGAAAGCACGGGCGGAGCGGGCCAAACGGAATTCTTCGGCAACCCGAATCAATTCTTCGTCTCGCAGAACCTCCAACTGTCGTTCGATCTCGTTCACGGCGATGGAGTGTTCAAGCCGGCGGACTGGCGCATCAAGCTGACGCCGGTTTTGAATCTGAATTACCTCGACGTGCAGGAATTGGGCATTGTCAATCCAAACGTCGATCACGGCACGACGCGGTTTCGAACGGACGGGGCGCTCGAAGAGTGGTTCTTCGAGACCAAACTGGCCGACACCAGCCCGTACTACGATTTCGTTTCGGTGCGAGCTGGTTCGCAGCAGTTCGTCAGCGACTTTCGCGGCTTCATCTTCAGCGACGTCAACCGCGGCGTACGACTGTTCGGCAACAATAATGCCAATCGCGATCAATACAACGTCGTCTTCTTTGACCAGACTGAGAAGCAGGCCAACAGCCTGCTCAACACGTTCGATGACCGGCGTCAGAACACACTGATCGCGAACTATTACCGCCAAGATTTTCTGTTTCCCGGCTACACGGCTCAAACCAGCTTTCATTGGAACCGCGACGGGCCAAGCACAAGGTTTGACGAGAACGATGTTCTCGTCCGTCCCGATCCGGTCGGTGTGTTTCAGCCGCACAAGGTCGATGCGTATTACCTCGGCTGGGCGGGGGACGGGCACATCAATCGGGTCAATGTCAACCATGCGTTTTATTGGGTGCTCGGTCGTGACACGCTCAATCCGCTAGCCGGCAAGCCGCAGGACATTAACGCTCAGATGGCCGCGCTGGAGTTGTCGTACGACCGCGATTGGATGCGTTTCCGCAGTTCATTCTTCTGGGCCAGCGGCGACAAGAATATCGACGACGACAATGCCACCGGCTTTGACACGATTCTCGACAACCCAAACTTCGCTGGTGGCGGCTTCAGTTATTGGCAGCGGCAGACCCTTGGGCTGTTCGGCGCGAATCTCGTCAATCGCATGAGCCTTGTGCCGGACCTCCGGTCGAGCAAATTCCAAGGCCAATCGAACTTCGTGAACCCCGGTTTGTTTCTGTTGAATTTCGGAGTGGACTTCGACGTCACTCCGAAGCTGCGATTCGTCAACAACTGCAACTTCCTGTGGTTCGACCGGACCAACGTGCTGGAACAGTACGTCTTCCAAGAAAAAGTCCGCAGTCAGATCGGTACCGATCTGAGCACCGGAGTCGAGTACCGGCCGTTCCTGAACAACAACGTCATCATCATTGGTGGCGTTTCCGGGCTGATTCCGGATCGCGGCTTCAATGATCTCTTCAATCGCAACAACGGCAGCCAAAATGGATTCTTTGCCAGCTTCCTGCAAATCGACCTCACGTATTAGTAGCCCTGTCGCTCCGCGATAGGAAAGCCGAGGAACCAGCGACTCCCAACCATCACAACATCGCCGGCGTCGAAGGACGTTCGGCTTCCCTATCGCGGAGCGACAGGGCCACGTTTGAGACAAGGACGTCTCTGATATGCGACTCACATTTTCCATTCTGTTCGCGATGCTGCTGCTCAGTGGCGGGGCTTCCTTCGCCGGCGAGCCGACACTCAAGGCCGCGATGCAAAAGCTCAAACTGCGAAATCCCGCAGTGCAGCCAGCAGCGATGCGGGAACAAGACCTAATTCCGCCAGCTCCCGATGAGCCGCTCAAGCCGCGAGTTCACGGTGGCCTGCGTGAACCGCTGCGACTCGATGAGTTCAGCCTGATGCGTCAGACGACCGATGAGGCGTACGCCAAGAGTTGGGGTTGCATACAATGCCACAAGAACACCGGTGACATGCACAAGCCGGGGACGACGCATCTCGGCTGTGTCGACTGCCACGGCGGCGATGCGACTACGAACAACAAATGGCAGGCTCACGTCCAGTCGAGATTCCCAGACGTGTGGGCCACGTCGGCGAATCCTGTGCGGTCCTACACGGTGCTCAATCACGAAAGCCCGGACTTCGTCCGCTTCGTTAATCCCGGTGACTTGCGGATCGCGCACCTGTCGTGCGGCACGACCGGCTGTCATCCGAAAGAAACGCTCGAAGTCAAAAAGAGCATGATGACTCACGGTTGCATGCTGTGGGGCGCGGCTCTGTACAACAACGGCGCGGTGCCGAAGAAACGATCACGCTACGGCGAGAGCTACTCGATGAATGGCACTCCGCAACGAATGCAAACCGTGCCGGCTCCGACTGAGTGGGAGATGAAATACAAAGGGATCGTCCCCTTTCTCGATCCGCTGCCGCGCTTCGAGACAACTCAGCCAGGCAACATACTTCGAACCTTTGAACGGGGTGGTCGTTTTCGCAGTGAGATCGGCATCCCCGAACGTGAAGAAGAACCGGGCCGGCCGCGCAGTCGGTTGAGCAATCGTGGACTCGGCACCGAGAACCGTACCGATCCGGTTTTCATCGGTTTGCAGAAGACGCGGTTACTCGACCCAACGCTAAATTTCCTTGGGACGAACGACCACGCCGGCGATTACCGGTCGAGCGGTTGCACCGCCTGTCATGTCATCTACGCCAACGATCGCTCGCACGTTCATTCGGGACCGCATGCGGAGGCCGGCCATCGCGGACTGTCGCTCAACCCCGATCCGACCATTCCGAAGAACGAATCCGGCCATCCCATCAAGCACGAATTTACGACCGCGATTCCGAGCAGTCAGTGCATCGTTTGTCACATGCACCCCGGCACAACCGTGATGAACAGCTACCTCGGCTTCACGTGGTGGGACAACGAGACCGACGGCGAGTTCATGTATCCGCCCCAACAGAAGAACCCGACCGCCGAAGAATTCGTCCGGGCGGCGATGAACAACCCGGATGAAACTTCGCTGCGCGGCAACTGGTCCGATCCGGCGTTCCTTGATCAAACGGCTGATCTCAATCCGCAGTTGAAGCACACGCAGTTTGCCGACTTTCACGGACACGGCTGGGTCTACCGAGCCGTCTTCAAAAAGGACCGCGAAGGCCGGCTGCTCGATCACAAAGAGAAAGTCATCGAGGACGAGTCCACCGCGAAGATGAACTACGCGATGCTGCATCCTGACTGCCGGCCGCAGAAGGACGGCATGCCGGTGCATTTCATGGACATTCACCTGGAGAAGGGAATGCACTGCGTCGATTGCCATTTCAAGCAGGACAACCACGGCAACACGAAGCTGTACGGCGAGGTCCGCGCCGCCATCGAGATCGCTTGCGAAGACTGCCACGGCGACGCGTATCATCGAGCGTCGTTGCGCACGTCTGGTCCTGCCGCACCAGAAGGGGGCACGAATCTCGAACTGCTGAGCACACCATCCGGCAAGCCACGCTTCCGCCGAGTCGGCAACAAGATCATTCAAACCGCGATGGTCACAAAGGACGCCGACCAGCCGCGCCAATGGGAAGTCCCGCAGGTTGTGGACACGATCACGCCCGGTCATCCGCGATACAACGAAAAGTCGCATCTCGCCAAGACCGTTCGCTTCGAGGGGGACGAGATCGCTTGGGGCACTCGGCCGAAAGACTCGTCGAAATGTGCGCACGACAACAAGAAGATGAGCTGCGCGAGCTGCCACTCGTCCTGGAACACGAGTTGTTACGGCTGCCACTTACCCCAGCGAGCGAACGTGAAGATGCCTTCGCTGCACAACGAAGGGGACGTCAGTCGCAATTACACCTCGTACAATTTTCAGACACTTCGAGACGACATCTACATGCTGGCCAAGGACGGAACCGTTTCCGGCAATCGCGTCAGTCCGGCTCGCTCAGCTTGCGCGATCCATGTCGGCAGCTACAACCAGAACCGCGAATCGGTCTACGTCCAGCAGCAGACGATTTCCGCCGACGGCATGAGCGGCGTCGCCTTTTCGACGAACGTGCCGCACACCGTCCGTGGCCGCGACGGTACGAAACAATGTGCCGACTGCCACCTCTCCGCCGCTGAAGACAACAACGCCATCATGGCTCAGTTACTGATGCAGGGAACCAACTACATGAATTGGATGGGCCAGTATTGCTGGGTCGGTGCCGGCGAACACGGAATGGAAGCGGTCGTCGTCACCGAGCGTGACGAACCGCAAACCGTCATCGGCAGCAGCCTGCACAAGCTCGCGTATCCCGACAACTACCGCGAGCACGTCGAACACGGCGGCGACCTCGAACACTCGCACGAGCATCCGGGTCGTGACGTCAGCGACCGAGTGCGGCATCCGCTTCGCAAGCCGAACATCCAAAGCCTGCAACTGCGAGGCGAGTACGTCTACGCGGCCTGCGGCGAAGCGGGCTTGCGCGTGTTCGATGTCGCCTTCATCGACCACAAAGGATTCTCCGAGCGGATCGTGACTGCCCCAGTGTCGCCGATTGGCCAGAAGTTTTACGTTCCAACAAAAGACGCCGCCGCCGTCGCCGCACCCGCCACGACCGCGCCCGATCCGACTCGCAAACAAGACCCCGAAAACGAAGAGCAAGCGGTTCACGGCATCTATGCCTACATCTACGTCGCCGACCGTCAAGAAGGGCTGATTCTCGTCGGAGTTGGCACGTTGCTCGACGGCGATCCGACGAACAACTTTCTGGAGCGTGCCGTCACCTTCAATCCGAACGGCATCCTCCGTGGTGCGCGAGCCATTACGATTGCCGGCACCTTCGCCTACATCTGTGCCGACATCGGCCTGGTCGTCGTCGATCTGCACGATCCGACGAACCCGCGCATCGAGACGGTCATCGGAGCACCGTTCCTCAACCATCCGAACGCCGTCCAAGTTCAGTTCCGCTATGCCTTTATCACTGACGGCGAGGGCTTGAAGATTCTCGACGTGACCAACCTCGCGGCCCCCGAACTGCGAGCTTCACTGCCGCTGCACGAAGCTCGCAATGTCTACGTCGCGCGGACATACGCCTACGTTTCCGGCGGCCACGACGGGCTGATTATCGTCGATGTCAAAAATCCGCTCGAACCGAAGGTCGATCAAATTTTCAACGCCGACGACTGCATCAACGATCTGAACGATGTGAAGCTCGGCATCGCCTACAACAGCCAGTTTGCGTACCTCGCCGACGGCCACAACGGCCTGCGAGTCGTGCAACTCACCAGCCCCGAAACTCCTGGCAACATGGGATTCGCGACACGTCCGGCCCCGTCCCTGATCGCGACGAAGAAGTTCCCGAAAGATAGCCACGCCCTGTGCATCTCCGAAGGCGTCGACCGTGATCGAGCGGTTGACGAATCCGGCAATCAACTCAGCGTTTTCGGCCGCATCGGAGCCAGGCCGTTCAATCTTGAAGAGCAGCGCCGGCTCTTCCTGCACAACGGAAAGTCGTGGAAGGTCGACAATCAACCGGAGTTTTTCCGGTCGGGATATCGCACGCCGAAGACGTCACTGACGGTGCGACCGTAAGGTAGCCGCTCTCTACCGTCCATTGTCGTGAGATTTGAGGATGACGGACGAGGGCGGCCATGCTTCGTCACTTGGTTTTTTATTCGCGGCCGACTTCTTCGCCAGTTTGGACTTCGTGGTGGACTTCTTGCGCGAGTTCCTGATCGCCGATTCGAAGAAGTCGATGAGCTTGTCGGCCGGAGTCCGCTGGATCGCTTTGTGTACGACGTCCAGCGCAAGGTCCTCCAAACCTTTGAAGCGGATACAGCACTTGCCCATGTCGAGCTTCTTGCCGGTCTTGGCCCATTCGGCGCGAAACCAGCTCGCCTCATCATCGGACAGGTATTCGCAAATGATGTAGACCGACATGTAATTCTTCTGCGACGCCGAGCCGAGGAACGGCAGCGGCTGTTTGGGATCGCAGTGGTATCCCGGCGGATAAATGCTGTGCGGGACCGAGTTCATACAGCGGGACGGCATTTGACGATCACACGATATCCAGCGGACCTCTCGTGGCAGTCTTCCGATTTCGAGAATTGGCTTGCTCGGATTGATTTGATTACCGATCATCCTCCCGTTTCGATCCGCCGGAGAACCCACGAATCAGCCTCACTCACCAGCGAGGGACGTGCGATGTTGAGTCTTCTTGGACAAGGGACGACGCTCTGTGACGGCATCACACGCCGTGAAATGTTGCGAGTCGGCGGGCTTGCGTTCGGTGGGGTGACGCTGGCGGATGTGTTGCGGGGCCGAGCAAGCGCCGGTTCGGGTGCCGCGCGTGGCAAGTCGGTCATCATGATTTGGCTGCGTGGTGCGATGTCGCACATCGACAGCTTGGACATGAAGCCCAATGCTCCGGCCGAAATCCGTGGCGAGTTCCAGCCGATCTCCACGAATGTGCCGGGTGTGCAGATTTGCGAGCATCTACCGAAGTTCTCGCAGATGATGGACAAGCTCGCAATCGTGCGCGGGATCAAGTCGATCGACCTCGGAGATCACACGCCGCATTTCATCCTGACCGGATTCGGCGAGCGCGGAAAGCGTCCGGTGATTGGTTCTGTCGTCAGCCATCAACGTCCGCACTCCGGAGGTCTGCCGCCGTACGTCAGCCTGATGTACAAGCCGCCGGGGTTGTACGACAACGAAGGCCCAACGTATCTCGGACCCGCGCATCGGCCGTTCGTTCCGAAAGCGAAAGGATTGGCGAACCTGAGCCTCGCGAAGGGCATCTCGCTGGACCGACTGAGGGACCGCCGTCAGATTCTTCGCGAGTTCGACACGCTCAGCCGGGACGTCGATGCGACCAGCGGGCTGTCGGTGATCGACAGCTACACGCAGCGAGCGCTGGAGATGATCACGTCCCCGCAAGTCCGTGAAGCGTTCGACGTTTCGCGCGAGTTACCGGAAACGCATGCTCGATACGGCAAGTACTGTGAGAACTTTCTGATGGCACGGCGGCTGGTCGAGGCGGGCGTCTCGGTCGTGACGCTGAAGGTCGGCGACTGGGATACGCACGAGAAGAATTTCAGCGAGATGCGTCTCCAATTGCCGCAGCTCGATCAGGGTTTTCACGCGCTCGTCACCGATCTGCACGAGCGCGGATTGGACAAAGATGTCGCCGTCGTCCTGTGGGGCGAGTTCGGCCGAGCTCCACGTATCTCGCGTGGCGACGGCCGCGATCACTGGCCGGAAGCCGGCGCGGCCGTCATCGCTGGCGGCGGATTCCGAATGGGCCAAGTCATTGGCGAAACCGACTCGCACGGCGGCCAGTCTCTCGGCCAGCCGTACACGCCAAGCAACGTGCTCGCCAATTTGTATCAGCACCTCGGCATCGACCCGTCGATCACGATTCTCGATCACAATCGACGACCGATGCACATCCTCGACGATCGCGGTCTCGTGCAGGAACTCCAGTCCGCCTGAGCTATCACATCTCATCGTTCTGCCAAATCGAGATGGCAGAACGACGGAGATAGAACGACCAAGACAGACGAGTGACCGAGTCAGCGAGCCAGGCTCTGACGCAGCTCTTGAATGGAGTGAATGACTACCGACGAATCGAAACTTTGCGGCGTCGCATAACCGACCGGATAAGCGAGGTGGCTTCGCAATTTGGCCAGCACGTCCGCATCCGTAGCGAACGAAAACGGTTCGCGGCCGCTGGTGAATCGCAGCGTGCGGCTGGCGGCGATGATGCCGAGATAGCGTTGAGTTTGTCCGTCCCACGTGGGCAGCCATTCCAAATCGGATTCGGTGGTGACCAGGCGATGCAGCAGTTGATTGATTCGTTCCACCTCGGTCGTCGAGTATTCCAACGAGCGTGACCAATCCGCTAAATCGGCACTCGACTGCCGAGCGGCCAGAGAAAGTTGATCTGCCGGAGCGATTCCGAGCCGAGACTGCTGCATCAATTTGGCTAGTTGCCCCAGCGATGACTCGACGGCAGTCCCGTCTTGGCCAAACAGTTGCTGCGATTCGCGAGCCACAACCCTCGCGGGCGGAACCGACCACGATCCCCAGCGCGGTGAGCCGAGCGAATCACGCAGCGTCGGTCGGCCGCGTGTCGGCTCGATGAGATCGTGATGGCAAGCGTGGCAATCGAACTCGGCCAAGTCGGGTGTGACGTGCTTCGTTCCACTTTTGATCGCGACCTCGGCGCGAGCGGCGGCGACATCCGAGACGGCCTTGGCCGAGGCCGCGTGTCCGATCGCCCACAGTCGAAGTTCTTGTGTGGGATCGCGCTGCAACTCGGCCGCGGCGTCCCAATGTTTGGGCAACAGCGTGTGATATGCCGACAGCTCGAACGCTAATCGCGGGTGGCCCGCCGCGATGAGGTCGTGATCGACGGTCGCTCGTGGCGAACCGACATGGCACTCGGCGCACTTTTCGGCACGCGCGTTGATCGGTCGCAGGTCGTGGAAGCCGAGGGCAGTTTTCTGTGACGTCGAAAGAGATCGCCAAGTTCGCTCGGTGTGTCGAGTGACCCAAGCCCCGGCCGCGCCGTGACAGCTTTCGCAGCCGACACCGAATTCGACCGCGAATCGCTCAACCTTCACGCCGCCAGGATGAGTTGCTTGCGTCGAATGACACGCCAAGCAGCGCGCCTCGGTGTGCGCGGCTTTGAGTCCGAGTTGCCTTGCCATTCGAACCGACGTCTCGTTGAATAGCACGTCGAAGGCCCGCCGATGCGCGGTGTCGCGAGTCAACCAGGCCATTGCCTCGCCGCCGTTTAATGACTTGCCGCCGTGACAGCTCGCGGCCGTGCAACCGGCGACGCCGATGACTTGATGGCCCGTTCGGTCGCCTGCCCACAAGTCGCGGTCTGGGATCACCCACAGGACGACCACGACGGCAATTCCCAGCGATCTAAAAAAAACCGGCACGATCAGAAGTCCTGCAAATGAGGGAATGGACTCTTTGGCTCTCGGCATTCGGGGCGTCCGAGTTTGTGGAATCCGAGGTTCGCAACATTCATAGAAAAAATCAGCCATGAATCGATGACATGACGCACTCCGCCACCAAAGTCGTCGGTGTCCCTTCACTTTTTCCAATCGTTACCGCCAGCAATGTCCGCTATGGCGACGGTTTTGTCGCCCTCCATCTTTTGCCAGCTCATTCGAAAATACCACGGCGGCTGCCAAAAAATGGAAGGCGAAAAAATGGAGCAGGAAGACTTCTCTGCGACACCGTCGCTCACCGAACCGGAGCGATCACCCGCGAAGCGTTTTGGTTGTTGAGTTGCACCGTGTTCGTCGCCGTCACGGCGTTCGAGGGGAACTCCAAGCCGAGCGGTTCGCCGGTATTCGGATTTGGCTCAAAGAACGGAGCACCTGTGCTGGTAACGGTGACTCGGATGCGGTGTCCCTTCGCGAAGATCTGGCTGATCCAGCCGACCTCGAAGGCGACCTTTGCGACCTTGCCGGGCGTGAAAAAGACTTCCTGCTCGAAGCCGTCGCGGTAGCGACCGCGACGGATGTAGTCGACCAGCAGGATCGAGCGTCCGTCGGGATACACGTCGCACACGCGGACGATGAAGTCGGTGTCCTTCGCCGATGACGTGACGAACAGTTCCGTTTTGACGACGCCAGTCCACTCGACTGGTTCAGTGAGCGGTTCGGTGGTGAAGGTGCGGACCTCGGCTTGTTCTTCAAACTTGCGAGCGTCGGCCGCGCCGGGGAACCCGCGCGTGTTCGGAATGTTGGCGGGCTTGAGCGGATCAGCCAGGAAAGTTGCCGCAGCGTCCGCTTCGGTTGGCGATGACGTCGTCAACTTGCCGCCGTCTCGCAAAAAGTACTCGGTCGATGTTGCGGAGATCGGCCAGTCGTTTGTCTCACGCCAGACGTTACCGGGCGCGTGCTCTTCGCCGACCGGACCCATGACGTAGTAGCGGATCGTCGGATCGCGATCAACGAGGTTGTCTTTGCCCTTCAGCCAGAAGTCGAACCAGCGGATCAGGTGCGACTCGGCGTCGAACTTCGCGTTCTCCGGGAACGTCAACTCGCCGACTTTGTTCGTGTTCTTGCCGTGATACCCGCCATGCAGCCACGGGCCGATGAGCAGTTGCTGCTTGCCGCGCGAGTTCGGACCGGCTCGATGCTGCCGGCCGCGATAGCTTTCGATCGAGCCGATGTTCATGAAGTCAAACCAACTGCCGATTGTGAAGCAGGGGACATCCATCTGGTCGAAGTGCCGCGAGCAATCCTCTTGCTTCCAATAGTCGTCGAAGGTCGGATGCTTAAACCACTCGGCAAGCTGTACGCGATTGTGAGCCGGTTCGCGGCAAACGGCACCCATGCCTTTGAATCGCTCCGGCCGAGTTGTTCCGCCGATGCGATAGCCTTCCTGGTACAGGCTCAGTCCCGTGTCGATCATGTACTGTGCGACGAGATGCGGTGGCCGAGTCACCGCCAAAAAGTTCTGAGCGAACCCCGCCTGCGAACTGCCGAACGTCCCGATCTTTCCGGTGGACCATTTCTGCTTGGCGAGCCATTCGACGGTGTCGTAGCCGTCCTGGAGTTCGCCCCAGCCGAGCGCTCGGTAGCCGACCCACGTCCCCTCTGACTTGCCCGCTCCGCGAAAGTTCTCGGCACAGACGACGTAGCCGGCCCTCGCCAACCTAGCGTTCCCCTGCCGGGTTCCAACACCTTTCAAGTCCGCGTATCGCTGCTCGTACAACACCGGCCACGGACCATCGCCGGGCGGGAAGTAGAGATAAGCGGAGAGCTTCGCCCCGTCACGCATCGGGATCATCGTATGTTCTTCGCGAACGCCGTACAGATCGACGCTGTCTTGTGCGAAGAGCGGCGACACACCGCAGAACACAATTCCGACGAACAACCAGCAGCACAATCGAGGCATGATTCACGCTCCCACGATCCAACGAAAAGGGGACTCGCGAGACATCCCGCGAGTCCCCCACATCAGATCGAATCGAGGCCGACGCTGCCAGCCTCAGCCTGCGAGACCAGCACGACGTGCCAGCGAGTGGTAGACATTGAATGACCACTCTCTGGCGCGTCGTGCTATTTGCTTCTTGCGGGCGTCGCCAGAGGCGGCGGTGCCGACTGCTGTTTGACTTGTTTGCCAAGCAGCGTCTCGCTGAAGCCTTTGAGGTCGGTCCAGAAGGTTCCCTCGCCGGCGTAGAGTAGGTTCAACTCGATGTCTTCTGGCAATCCGGTGGCGAAGACCCATTGGTTGTAGGCTTGGCCGCCGCCGAAGGCATCGACCGCCAATTTGAATTTACCGGCTTTGGCTTCCTCGATGCCTTTCTTGGCGGTGGAGGTTGCTTCGCCCAAGGTGATCGTGGACTCCTTGTCGATCTCGGCGGTCTCGCGAGCGATCGCGGCGACCAGCTTGGACGTCTCGCCTTTCGTTTCGGCGGCCGTCTTCTGACCTTCGGCCAACTTGACCGCGACCATTTTTTCGGTCTCGACGCGAATCTGTTCGGTCTGCAACTTCACTTTCTCCTCGGCCTCACGCAGGTCGCCTTCGGTCATCGCGGTGAGTTG
>CAMDRI010000132.1 GCA_945906725.1 Candidatus Kuenenia stuttgartensis
GACGTCTACGCATATCTCAAAGCCGTCCTCGACGCGTTGCTGTCGGGCTCAACGGACTACGCCGCACTGCGTCCCGACCGATGGGCCGCCGCACACCCAGAAGCCATCCGCGAATACCGCCGCGAAGAACGCCGCGACCGCTACGCCCGAAGAACCGCCCGCCGAGCTAACGCCGGGCCGCCACGACCGGCCCAACTTAAGGCATGGTCCTGGAGGGCGCACACCTCGCAGCGCATGACCATCTCGACCGCTTCCGCAAACGGGACTCGCAATCGACGGATTGTTTCGGTCCCTTCGGGAGACGCTTCGACGAATGACAATCCCTCAGCCAGAAACATCGTGATCGGTGCGATCGCCTGCGACGTGAGCGGATCGACGACTCCTAACGGCGTCCAGCGCGACGCTCTGATGCCGACCTCCTCTCGCAATTCGCGAGCGGCGGCGGCCAGCAACTCTTCGCCCGCTTCCACGCCGCCGCTGATGACCTCGATGCCGCGACGTCCCTGTGCGTAGTGAAACTCCTCGGTCAAAAACACATGCCCGCTGTCATCGAGCGGCAGCACCGACACTCCGTCTTTGAATCGCGTGACCGTGTGCGTCCCCGGCTGACCGTCCGGTCGGATCACTTCATCCTTCGTGAGCACTACCCAGGGATCGCGATAAATTTCTGCCGTGCCCAATACTTGCCACGGCCCATTCGGGCGGAGATGTATTTCGTCAGTCATGCGTCCCCTTCGGAGATTGCGCTTTGAGGAGCGCTCGGTGGACGTGGCCCTTGGAATTGGTAGTAGGTGCATTCGATGCGGCCGTTGAAGAGCTTGCGGCGGCGATCGCTGGCACGACCGAAGAGACGTTCAAACTCTTTGTGAGAGGTCAGCACATAGACCGACCACGCGTTGAGCCGGTTGCAGAACGCACCCAGCCGAGCGTAGAGAGCTTCCGCTTCGTCGAGTTCTCCAAGTCGCTCGCCATACGGCGGGTTGGCGATCAAGCAGCCGTAGGGCAACAGGTCAGGGCCAGCGATTTGAGCGAAGTCGCGATACTCGAATCGCAGATCGGACGCGACACCGGCCTCCAGCGCGTGATGCTTGGCCAACTTGATGGCGTTCGGATCACTGTCGCTGCCAACAATCGGAGCGTCGAGCTTTGGCAGCGCGAGGCTGCGCGCCTCGTCGCGAGCTTGCTCCCAAACTTTGCGAGGCACAATTGGCCATTCCTCGGACGCGAACGTGCGATGCAGACCGGGCGCCAGTTTGCGGCCCAGCAGCGCCGCTTCGATCGGGATCGTCCCGCTGCCGCAGAACGGGTCGAGCAACATGCGGCTGGAGTTCCAATAGCTCAACTGAATCAGCGCGGCGGCGAGCGTCTCCTTCAGCGGAGCCTCGCCGACCAGCTTGCGGTATCCTCGCTTGTGCAGGCCCGGTCCGGTCGTGTCGATGGTCAGTGTGGCTCGATCCTTCAGTAGCGAGACTTCAATCGTGAACGTTGGTCCGTTCTCTTGAAACCAAACCTTTTGATACCGCTGCTTGAGCCGCTCGACGATTGCCTTTTTCACGATCGCCTGGCAATCCGGAGTGCTGTGCAACTGCGATCGCACCGAGCGGCCCCGCACCGGAAAGTACGCGTTTTCCGGCAACCAGTCCTCCCATGGCAACGCATTCGTGCGGTCGAACAGCTCGCCGAAGTCGCGAGCCTCAAACTGACCAACCTGTACCAGCACTCGCTCGGCGGATCGCAGCCACAAATTTGCTCTCGCGATTCCCGAGGCGTCGGCTTCAAACGTCACCTTGCCGTCTTCGGTCGTCAGTTTCTCGTAGCCGAGCTGTTTGAGCTCTCGCGAAACGACAGCTTCGAGCCCGAATGTGGTGGCGGCAATCAGGTGCATGAGGATTTCTCAAACCGTGGATTCTCCGCCCATCGTAGCTGATTCGCTACAGTGGCCAACATGCCAGACATCCTGCTGACCACGTTGAATGCCAAGTACCCGCATTGCGCATTCGGGCTGAGGTACTTGTTTGCCAATCTCGGCGAGCTGCAATCGCGATCTGAGATGGTCGAGTTCACGATCAACGACTCGCTGTTGGAAGTGCTCGACGCGATCGTCTCGCGCAACCCAAAGATCGTCGGCCTCGGAGTCTACATTTGGAACATCGAGCCGGCCACGCGACTGATTGCCGCGCTCAAACGGCTGAGGCCAGACATCATCGTCGTTCTCGGCGGGCCGGAGGTCAGCTTTGAGGTCGAAGAGCAATCGATCGTGCAGCTTGCCGACTTCGTCATCACTGGCGAGGGTGATTTAGCGTTCGCAAGTCTGTGTCGTTCGTTGCTCAACGGTACTCGGCCCGATCAAAGAATCATCACGGCCGAAGTACCGCGACTGGATGACATCGCCCTGCCCTACGATTTCTATTCCGACGAGGACATCGCTCACCGAGTGATCTACGTCGAAGCGTCTCGCGGCTGTCCCTTCACTTGCGAGTTCTGCTTATCGGCGCTCGACATTCCAGTGCGTCAGTTTCCGCTCGATGCGTTTTTGGCCGCGACGCAGCGGTTGCTCGACCGAGGCTGCCAGGCGTTCAAGTTTGTCGATCGGACGTTCAACCTGAATCCGCGCGTCAGCCGAGCGATCCTGCAATTTTTCCTCGACCGAATGCGGCCCGGACTGTTTCTGCACTTCGAGATGATCCCTGATCGTCTGCCGGACTCGCTGCGAGAATTGATCGTGCAGTTCCCGCCGGCCGTGCTGCAATTCGAGGTCGGCGTGCAGACCTTCAACGACGACGTCGCCGAACTCATCAGTCGCCGTCAGGACAACGAACAACTCGCGTCTAACTTTCGCTTCCTGCGCGAGCAAACCGGCGTACACATCCACGCCGATCTGATCGCCGGACTGCCGGGCGAAGCGCTCGACAGCTTCGCTGCCGGCTTCGACCGCCTGCTCGCACTGCGGCCGCAAGAGATCCAAGTCGGCCTGCTGAAACGTTTACGCGGGACACCGATTATCCGCCATGACTCAGCCGAGCAAATGATCTACAGCCCCTCCGCTCCGTACGAAGTACTCAGCACACGCGTGTTGTCCGCCGCCGATCTCGGCTGCCTACGCCGCTTCGCTCGCTTGTGGGACTTGCTCGGCAACAGCGGCAACTTCGTCGAAACTCTGCCGCTGCTGTGGAGAGATCAGTCGCCGTTCTGGACGCTTTGGCAACTAACCGACTGGCTCTTCGACCGCCTCGGCCGCTTCGTCGGCATCCCACTTTTGAAGCTGACAGAGTTGGCCTTCGAGTTCGCAACATCAAAACTCGGCCGAAACGCTGACGAACTCACGCCGATGCTGCTTCGCGACTACCAACGCGGCGGACGGTCTGACGTCCCGCAATGTCTGCGTGGAAAGCAACCGCTAGTGGACGTTCCCAAACATTGCGAATCGACCGCGGACTCGAAAGCTTTGCCTCGTCAATCGCGACACTCCAACCGCGCTTGATTGCTCACCGCTGATACGCGGGCAGGAAGTGCATGTAGACTTCGAGGACGAGCGAGGCCATGCCGGTCCAGTAGATGTTGTTGGGGCCGACGACGCCGGCGTTCTCGGCGGTGCCGCCGGGGACGTCCCAACTGCCGTCGGCGTTTTGTTTGTCGAGCAGCAATTCGCGGACGCGCGGGTGCCAGTCGTTCCAGTACTTGCCCCCCGCCTGATAGTTCGCCTGGATCGCGTAGTAATGGAAGTAATACCAATACTGGATGCCGTTGGCCGACCATTCGACCGGGAACTTCGCCAGCAGGTCGAGAGTTTTCGGCACGCTGGGATCGTCGTACTTGCCGAGCAGTTGAAGCGAGACGACTCCGGCCGCCGAGGTTTGTGCTCCCTGAGCCGGCCCCTGATAGCCGTAGCCGCCATTCGGGTGAGCACAATACCGCACGTACTTCACCGCCTTCTCGATGACTTCTTCAGGAACGGGAATCTCGGCGTTGTTGGCCGCTCGCAGCGCGACGATCTGCATGACGCTCACGCTGAGGTCATGATCTGTCGGCGTCGGTTGATACCGCCAGCCACCGTTCGGTGCCTGAGCCTTGATGATGACCTTCACGGCTCGGCGCAATTTCTCCTCGACATCGGGATCAGGGTCCATGCCGTAGAGTTCGGCCGTCGCCAGTGTCGATAGCCCATGCTCGTACATCGGCCCCGATCCGGCCTGCCGTCGCGAATGGAATAGCCCGTCTTCGCGCTGCGTCTTGAGCAGATACTTGCGTCCCTTTTGCAGGACTTCTTTGTACTGCCCACGCCCCGGTACGTGTCCTCGGCCGAGCATCGCGAGGATCGTCAACGCGTTGCCGGCATTGCAGTCATCCCAACTCCCATCCGGCTTCTGCTTCGACGCGAGATATTCGAGGCTGCGATCGACGGAGGCAGTGACACGCTCGATGACCTTTGCCTCGGTGAGCGGCGCGGCAGTCGTTGGCGCAGCGGCGGCAGGTTTCGTTTGTGCTTGCGCGGCAGAACACACAACGAGCGAGATAACCACAATCACCAGAGAACATCGCGTCAAAGAACACCTCCTCAACTCAAGCCACTCAGTCGACGAAGCCCGACGTCCACCGCGTAAATCAGCGTGATCAGCAGCAGCGTGAACCAGTTGTCCCAGATGCTGGCTTCGCGGTGAACCTCGATCAGCATTGGCTCGCCTTTGAAAAGTTCCGGCAGAGAGGCGAGATCGGCGATTGAAATCACTTTGCCGCCGGTCGTGCTGGCGAGCGTCTCCAACAACGGACGATTCAAATTCGGATCGCGCAGTTCTTCGGATGACGGCATGACTCGCAGCTTGCCTTCGATTGTTTTTGGCGAATCGTTCGGCTGATAGAGCACTCGATGTTCGCCGGTTTCCTTCGGCGAGAACTTGCCGGTGAAGCGACCCTTCACGAATTTGTCAGCGACGAGTTCCACCATCTGCGAACCGGTCAGACCGAGCGTGCTGACCTTGAGCGTCGAGTCGATGCGCGGTTGGCCGTCGGCGGTGAAGGCGAAGAGTTCGATCTCGGCGGACTCGCCCGGTTGCACTCGGACGGGACGCACGGCGAGGCGATTTTCCTTTTTATCCGAACCGTCATCGGTGCGGCCGACGAAGCGCAGCATCTGGCCCCAGAACTTGTAGAAGAATCGATCGCCGACGTTCTGCCGCCACAAGTACGTCGCGTCCATTCCGAGGAATGCGACTTTCCCTTTACCAGCGAACTGGTACGCGATCAGCGGTTGCTTGCCCCAGCGATTTTCGAGACTCGGGTTGCGAGCGAGCACGATCGCCGCCGGAGACGGACGCTCGACGGCGGAGGCCCAGAAATAGGTCGGCATCTGCGACCAGACTTGGACATTGCGGCCTGGATCGTCGTGCAGTCGCAGAGACTCGTGCAGCAAGCCTTCCGGAGTAATCTCGATCTTGAAGGGCTTGTAGGCGGGAGCCTCGATGCCGTTTGCAGCGTTGTTCCTCAACACGACCGGCAGCAGCGATTGAAACTCGCGATCGTACATTTGCGGCATGAAACGCGGCCCGGCTTCGACAATAAGGCCGACCCCTTTGTCTCGCACCGCTTCAATCAACGCCTTCCGGAAATCGTCGTGCAAGATGTCGGGCGAAGCATCGCCGAGCACAATCGTGTGATATTCAGTCAACTCCTTCGCGGTTGTCGGCAGCTTCGCGGCTTGATCGTCTTTGGACATGCGCCGCCATTCGGCCTCGACGATGACTTCCGGTTCGTCGCCAGTACGGCCCTTGATGCCGTTGTCGCGGCGGATGTCGTTCTTCAAGAATCGAAAATCCCAGCGTGGCAGGCCGTCGATCAGCAGGACCTTCAGTTTCTCGTTACTGATCCGCACGAACGCCAAGTCGCTGTTGTTGGCTCGCAGCTCTTCCGCCTCTTCGGGGAAAGCTGGCACGTTGACTGTGAGATATTTGTCGCCGGCCTCTTTCGCCTCAAAGATCAATTCGGTCTGCTGTTGCTCGGTGCCGAGCAACACCAGTTCCTTCGTATCGAGCACCGTCTCGCCGTCCTTCAACTCGACCTTGACCGGCCGCTTGTTGAAGCCATGCGATTCGAGCGTCACCGCCACTCGCACTGTGTCACCGATCGAGACTTGTCCGGTCGTGTAGAGGTCCACAATCGAGACATCTTGCAATCGCTTCGGCGATCCAACCGGGACCACAAAGATCGGAGCACCAACCTGAGCCGCCGCTCGCGCCGCTTCGGCCGGAGACCGCCCGCCTGTGTTCTGTCCGTCACTGAACAGCACGAGTCCCGCGATCTTCTGCCCCGCTGCTTCATCAACGACATGCTGCACCACGCTGCCCAACCACGACGACGGTCCGCTGTTGACGTCTGGCAACTGTTGTTCGGTCTTGGCCGGATCGAACACAAACGGCTCAACATCCCGCGCGAAAGCCAGATGCCGCACATCAAATTTTCCATCGAGCGGCTTCAGCAGCTTTTCATTCGCGACCCGTGCGGCCATCTGTGACAACTCCGCACGTCGGAGGCGATTCAGCGCCGTGCGCGTGTCCGCGTCAACCACAATCGGTGGTGTGGTCGGAAGAGCCGACGCTTCGCCGGACGGCACGTTTCCTTTTGTGGCGTCGTTCGATTTCGTGGCCGCACTCGTCGAACCGCCGTCGTCCTTCACCATTCCCGTCGCGCGAGCCACCTCCGCAAATTGTTCGTCGGTTTCAAACGGTCCCGCTGGCAGCCTCATGCTTTGCGAGTTGTCGAATAAAAATGCGACGATTGGCTTTCGTTCGAATTTGTGATCGATCCGCAAATACGGCCCCGACAACACCACGAACAACAGTGCCAGGATCGAGACACGCGTCACACAAAGCGTCGCCAGCAACCAGTTCGGCACTGTGTGCAGATTCAGCTTCTGCCGCCGATAGACCATCCATGCCAGCGGCAACAGCAGGACTGCCCCGATCCACAACACCTCGACGCGTTGAAACACCAACTCCGCGCGGTCCATGTGTTTCAGGACGTCTTCGTGAATGCCAAGCAGTTGCAGAAATCGTTGAAGCATGAGTGAGGGATTGTGAGGCGAAAGCTTAAAAATTGCACTCGTGGCGAGGAGGGTCTTGAGGGAATCAATTAGGCAGGACGGGGAAAACCTGCGAGGCGACTCATTCTTGCGGCCGGTCGTTCTTGATTTCCTTTTTTGGGTACAGCGGCGAGTATCGGTAATAGACTTCCAGCGTCAGTGCATGCGGGATGGTGACCATGACTGGACCAGCATGATGCCCGCGGCCTTTCGGGGTTCCAGCTTCCGGCGGCGCAGCCGTCTTGATTTTGCGAATCAATGAGCATTTTGGTTTTTACGATTCCACACCCCCAAATCCGCACCAGGGACGTTGTGCATCGTGAGCGTCGCCTAATAGAGAAAATAGAAGTTGAACTTCGTGCCGTTTCGATTGGCCGCCACGTGAGCGAGTCCTTCGGCGAGTTCCGGAGAATCCGATTTGAACCTGCCATGTTGCCGGCAGAGCACGCCAATCGCCGTCCGCTAGGAACGGCAACAGCCCGAATGCGGTCGCTGCCATGAAATAGTCCGCAGACACGTCCTTGACGTGACCCGTGCAACTAGGGTCTTTGCACTGCCCCGAATAGTTTTAGCAACTCCAGCTTCCATCGGTATTCTGATGCCGAGCCAACCAATTCAATGCCGCTGCCACCGCTCGCTCGGACTCCTCTGTCCCGCCCGCTGCGGCGAGTCCCTCTTTTGTGCGAGACACTCGCAAATGAAACGCGCCGGGGAGCGTGCGTGTCACTTCATTGTCAGCCGCTGGTTTGTCTTCAAACGCGCAAGTCACCCAGCACAAACTGACCGAGATCGTCAGCCCTCCCGCACAAATCACAACGAGCCGTCGTTGAAGATCCATCGCAAATCTTCCCGCTGGAAGAAAGCCCTCAGATTCGTCGCCTGTCTCACCGAGTCGCCACGATTGCAGTCAACAAACGTGACTCGAAGGGTCAGACGATGTTGAGGCAACACCGTTTGCGCTACTTCTTTTTCTTGGCAAGCTTCTTCGCGGGTTTGGCCGTTTTGGCCTTGGCCGGCTTCGCGGCAGGCTTGACTGCCCGCTTCACGGGCTTGACCGATTTGGCAACTTTCTTTGCCTGGGCTTTCGGCTTGGCCTTTGCCGGTTTGACTTTCGCCTTGACCACCTTCACTGGTTTGGCTTTCGGTTTCGCTTTGGCGGCGGGCTTAGCCGGTTTCGTGGCCTTGACCTTTTCGGGCTTCGGCGGTTTCGGCGGGCCGTATCGCAGCAGATCTGCGTCGAGCATCACGCCGTTGTCCCAGACGACGGCACCGCTTTCAATGTGCGCCGTTTTGAAGAACTTTTCGCTCAGACGGACCTGTTTGTAGTGTGGCCCCTGGACATAGGGGGTCACATCGACAGTACGGCTGAGTCCGTCATCGAAATCGAGTTGCAAATGCAGGTCGTTCAAGGCGACGACCGAAACAACGCTCACCGGCCGTGGTGGCTCTACCATCTTGGGGTTCCTTTGAGTGACTTCATTCGAATTGCACACTCCTTGTGCCTGAGACCTGCCTTGGTGATCTCGCGCTCTTTCGGACACGAGATTGGGGATTACTTGGTGGGCTGCCCCGCCTTCGTCAACCGTTTGAAGTAATCGCGGATGAATCGTTGATATCCTTCAGGGCCTTCTTCGCGGAGACTTTGCAGAAGCTCTTCGCGAACGCGCGGTTGCATCTTGAGGATCATCGAGCGAGTTGCCGGATCGAGGTCTTTCAGGGCCGCTTCCATCGCGAATTGGCTGGAGTTGTCACCTTCGAGACCACTCCGCGGTTTCGGATTCGACTTGAGCGGCGGTGGCGGAGCGTTCGGATTCTTTTGTCCCTTGTTCGGTTCTTCGGAGGAGTCACCGACTTGCATGGCTTTCTGCCGCGCGGCCATCTGCATCGCATTTTGAGCCTTCGCGGATTGAAGAAACTGCGCCAACTTCGCCGCCTTTTCAGCGGACAACGGCTCTGATTGAGCGGGTTCGGTCGGTTCACCAGTCGCGGGCATCGGCTCGCTGCTTGGCGGTAGCTCGGCGGACGGCGTTTCGCCGGGCATCGGTGTGTCCCCGTCTCCCTTCTCGGCCATTTCAGAATTCAAGAGTTCGCCGATTTCGCTGAGCAACTCGTCGAGCGCTCGTTGATCGGCCGCGAGACTCTCGTCCGCCTTCTGGAGCTGATCGAGTTTCTTGGCTTCGCGGTCGCTCAGCTTCTCGCGTTGTTCGGCGGGAGTGGGTTTATCCTGGGGCTGATCCTGCGGTTGTTTTTTTTCTGGCTTCGCAGGTTTCGGCTTCGACGCGTTTGGTTTCTTGGGAGCCGGTTTCGCGGGATCGGCAATCGCCGGTTGGAACTCGTCGCTGTTGTCTTCCGGTTTGCCGGCATCCGGCATCGGAGCGTCGTTGTTACCGAAATCTTCCGGAGTCGTGGCCATCTCTGGCGGGTTGTCTCCAGCCAGCGGATCGTCCGCAGGCATGGGTTCTGGATTCGCCGGATCGTTCGGTGTCTCGCCGTTCTGCGGCTTCTGTTTTTGAGCCTTCTGCTTCAGCGCTTTGTAGTCGTCGCGCTTCTGCAACTCTTTCGTCTTGGCGAGTTCCTTGTCGGCTCGGCGTTCGACGTCGCGCTGCTTGGTACCGATTTCCGGCAGCAGCGATTCCGGAGCCTCCGGAGTGAACTCCAGCAACTGCGATTCTTCGTTCGCGAGATTTTGCAACTTTTCTCGCAACGCTTCGATTGCCTTGCGAAGCTCTTCGAGTTCGCTGGCGGTCAGCTCGCCCGATTGCTTGAGCATCTCGCGATGCAGTTCGTCGAGCGCCATTGCGGCGTCTTGTTTGGCGTCCTTCTGAGCCTCACGCACTGCCTCGAACCGATTCTTCAACGCTTCGAGATTCTCCTGCACCTGGTCGGCGCGGGCCTCGAGTTTTTCGAGCTTCGGATCCTGCGTCTTCGCGTCGGCCGATTTCTTGATTTCTTCGGCGAGATTCTTGATTGGCTCTGTTGCCGCTTCTTTGAACGCCTCGGCGAGCGCAGCGATTTCGCGTTGCAGTTCGGGCGGAAGAAGCTGTTGTTTCTCCGCTTCACTCGCCAACCCTTTCAAGTCTTCGTTGAGTTGTTTGGCGGCTTCGGCGTTCTTCGCTTCTTCCTGTTGGACCTGAGCCAGCTCCTGCTTGAGTTGAGCCAGTTCCTGCTGCGCCGCTGGATCGAGCTTCGGTTCCGGCGTTGGCATCGGAGGCTTCGCGGCGTCTTGCGGCTTCGGCTGATCCTTCGCTGCCGGTTCGTCCTTCGGCTTGGGCTGATCTTTGGGTTGGTCTTTCGGCTGATCCTTGGCCTGCGGGTCGTCCTTCTTGGCTTGTTCTTGAGCAGCTTGCTCGGCCTTCTCCGCGGCAGCGTCGGCGGCTTTCTCGGCTGCCTCTTGAGCGGCTTCGATCTTTTCCGTCAGCGGCTCGGATTTTTCGGCGATCTTTTCGAGCTTCTCTTGGACCTTGGCTTGTTCCTCGATCAGCTTGTCGAGTTTCTTGGCGAACTCCTCTTCCTTCTTCTCCAATTGAGCGAGCTGCTTGTCAGCCGCATTCGGATCGTTGGAGACGATTCGGATTTGATAGTCCTGCGTCTGAGCGGATTGACCTTTACGGTCACGGACTTCGGCGCGGTACTTCAGCACTTCGCCGTTCTTGACACCCTCGCCGACGAGATCGAGCATCACGAGCGACGTGTCGGCTCGCTTCAGTTCGGAGAACGTCTTCACCGGCCGTCCAACAAAAGCACCGTCACCGCGTTGGACGGAGAGCACGAGTTCGCCGAGTCCAAAGTCGTCGAACGCAGCGATGACGATCGGCACCTTGACCGGCTCGCTGAGCACGAGGTCAATTCCTGGCCGCTCGATCATGATCTGCGGCGGATGATCCGGCACGGACGTGATGCGAGCTTCCTTCATCGGCACGTTGGCTGCACCAATTTCGTTCTTGAGTTCGACGCGATACCAGCCATCCCCATTGATTGGGAATGTGCCCGTCCAGTGATGTGCTTCACGGATGGCGGCGAAGTGCTTCGACGCGTTTTGGCGAACAGGGGGCGTCAGCCCCCTGGTGGTGCTCGACGCTTCGACGGAACCAGCGGGCTGAAGCTCCCCGTTCGCCTCGACCAATTTCAACGGGAATGATTCGACGACCGCGAACTTGCGGACTTCACGAGTTGCCGCCGGTAGCGTGCCGAGTCGGCCCCACCGGGCTTTGCCGTTGAATTGCGTGAAGTTCACGCCGCGAATCGAGTGACCTTCGAGGTCCAAATCGCGAGCCGGAACTTCGAGCCGCACCCACTCGCCGGTCTTCGGAAGGTTGCCGGCCCAGCGGCGGCTCGCGGTCTCGTTCTGGCCGACGTTGATCTTGTCCGCACCCCAGAATGCTCGGCGTTCCCAATTCTGTCCGTCATGGAATTGCAGCATCAATTCTTCGGCGGGCTGATCAGTTTCCACAAAAACTTCCGCAAAGAGCACGTCGCCGATATGCACGTCGAAGGAAGTGGTGGCGGAATGAAACAAGTGGTACGACAAGCCCGGCGCGGCTGGATGCGAGTGCCATTTGGTCGGATTGGCTCCGCGCTTGAGTGGTGCCGCGCTCGGGTTGAGGTCTTTTTCTTGCGGCCCCCAGTCCCAGCCGCCTTCGACCCCGTGTCCCTTGGGCAATTGATCCTCGATCCAGACTCGCAGCGGCCGATCCTCGGCGGGCATGATCTGGAACTCTTCTCGCAGCAATTGGATTTCGCCGACCGAAGCGTCCCCCTCGACATTGACCGTGACTTCGACGTTGCTGCCAACCGGACCGGTGACGTCGGCCACGTCCGGCGGATTGACGCGCGGTTCGGGCATCAGCAGGTACGACGGAAAATGCACCGTCGCCTGCAGACCGACCAACCGCGGCCGTTCGAGTATCGTCACCTTTGCCAGTTTGGTCCAGGTGCCGCCGCCGTGAACTCGGTATTCGAATGAGTTGTCGTAGGCCGGCAATTGGAACGTCCAACTCGTCCCATCCAAATCGGGACGCAGTTCATGCCACAAGGTTTTTCCAGCCTGCTCACCTTCGACCGGTTTCATTTCCAACCGCAGGCGATCCACTTTCTTGCCGGAGACCTTCGCGAGAAACTCCACCGGCTCGCCGCGCAGCACTTTGGTGGTTCCCGGCTGAACGTCGAGCAGCACGCCCGTCGCCGGCGGGATGTCGGCAAACGGCGAAAAGATGCGAGCCAACGCGGTCGGCAGTCGATCCGAAAAGATGCCCAACGCCGTCGCGAACACCAGCACACCGATCAGCGCGAACAAAGTGGCTCGTTTGAGGGCCGGCTTGTCCACGACCGCCGACGGCCGAAAGTTTTTGACTCGCTCGATCGCCTCGGCGATCAGACGTCGCACGAACGCCATCGAAAACTTCTTCTGCTTGTCGGAGTCCAGATCCACGACGCTCACCAACCGGTTGTGAATCCCCGGCAGCGTGGCCTCGATCCGTCGAGCGACGAAGCGCGACGTCATCTTCCGAAACAACGGGCGCACTACGCCGTTGAAAAAGGCCCAAGCACTCGGCACGGCCACCAGCAGCAGTCCGGTCAGCCGCAGCCATTCGCGGAAAGCCAATGCAACGTCCGCCAGCGACACCACAACCAGCAGCAGTAACCCCAATCCGACCGTAATTCCAATACCGGTCGCGGTCCAAGTGGCCCGCAGCAGACGGCGAGTGGAAGCGATAAGTCGATGCAGCAAGCCGATCTCAGAGATTTCGGGGCGCAAGTCAGACATCATATTTGAGCCTCCATCTAGGATGCTCCCTCCACCGAGTCAGCCCCAGTGGCGGAGCGAGTTTTTGATGGAGCGTGATTTCAGACAAGTTTGTCCCGATTCGCAACGGCTAAACGGCCAGAAGGCTGAACTTTCCAGCGATTCGAGGTAGATTCTTTGCCCGTTGGCATTTGGAAGGGGACGAGCAACTCCAAAGCGAGGCCCTGACCAAATCTTATCCGTGTCGCAGCCGAAAAGTCTCCTTCACGATCCGCGCGAGGCGGATGGGGTTGAGCCGAAACTCGGCACCATGGCTTGTAGCTCACCATCGTATTCACCGACCAGTCAAGCCAGTGGGCGTAGCTGGCTGCGTCCGCGTCCTCTTCGTGACCCACACGCCGACGCGGCTTGGCCGGTGAATGCGAGACTGGTTAGAACGTCTCGCGTGGGGACAGCCAGCAGTTCTGGACTGCGGACGAGACGCGGACCAAGACGCTTTTGAGTTGTGACAAAACACAGGGGCATTGAGATGCCGTCGTTGCAAGATCCTGTTGCTGACACCGCCGAAGGGCGCCGCCGTTGGCTGCGCCGTTCCTGTTGGACCGGCTGCCTGCTTGCCCTTGGCACAGTCCTGTTCCTGTTTGGTCAACCGTTGTATGTGCGATCGAAACTTGAACGACACGGTTGGGAAGTGGGTGCCCGGGGCTTTGGTTTTACGGGACTGCAGGCTTGGCGACGGCAATACCTTTCGCGATGGATCGACCCGATCGAGGATGTTTGGCTGGAGGACAAGCCAGTTCTGCCGCGCGATCTCGAGTTGATGCGATACTTTCCCAACCTGAAGTACCTCAATCTCAAGACCACCGCGATCAACGAACAAGCAGCGATCAGAATCTCGCAATTGTCACGCTTGGAAAAATTGCGTCTCTGGGATGTCGCGATTGATGACTCGTCCATGTCAGCAACTGACGAACTGCCGTTCGCTGCGGGAGCTGGACTTCGGGAGTATGTCGATGAATGACGATAGTCTCATCCATCTGCAGAAGCTGGATCGGTTGACGAAATTGAGTCTTGATGAGACTGGCTCGAAAGGATTCCAACACGTCGCAAACTGCTCCAATCTGGAGTCGCTGGAAATCCACGACGGGCACTTCACGGACGCGGACCTGACATCGCTCAAGCGTCTCACCAAACTCCGGAGATTGTCTCTGTATAATTGCACGGTCACTGATGAGGGGGCCAAAACGCTGGCCGACGCTGGCCGCAAACTGACCGAATTGGATCTCAGACGCAATCGTCTGACCGATGCCGCGATGGCACATCTGGCACGCCTGCCGGACTTGGAATTTCTGAGCCTCGACGATCAGCCCATCACGGACGACGGCCTTCGTGAATTCAAATCCTGCGCGGCTCTCGGACGTCTGAATGTCCAGCATACGAACGTGACATCGTCCGGCATCGACGATTTGAAGCGTGCGAAACCCAAACTGAAGGTGTCCCGGTGAATCGCGTTGTTGGTACAGCTCGCTTCAAGATTTGCGTGACGCATTCAACGTCTCATTCATTCTGAAACACAAGACAGGGCCATCACGATGAGTCTCTTCCGTCAATCAAATTGTGTCCGTGTGGCTTGGATGAGTCTGTGTCTGCTGTCGACTGCTGTCGTTTCGGCCGACGACAAGTCGCTGGTCAAGACGGCTCACGTTTACAAGACGGTGGGGGACGTGAAGGTGGCGGCGGATGTGTATCGGCCGCAGGGGGCGGAGGCTCGGCCGGTGGTGGTGTGGATTCATGGAGGAGCGCTCATCGTCGGCAGCCGCTCGCAGGTGCCCAAGCCGATTCTGGAACTGTGTACTCGCGAGCGATTCGTGTTCGTGTCGCTTGATTATCGGTTGGCTCCGGAAGTGAAGCTGCCGGAGATCGCGGCCGACGTGCAGGACGCCTTCCACTGGCTGCACGAGCAAGGTCCGAAATTGTTCGGAGCCGACACGCGACGCATCGTCGTGACGGGCGGCTCGGCGGGCGGGTTCCTCACGATGCTGTCGGGAGCGATCGTCACGCCCAAGCCGACGGCGCTCGTGGCCTATTGGGGCTACGGCGACATCGACGGCGAGTGGACTCGGTCGAAGTCCACTTATCACGGAGTCCCCGTGCCTCGCGACGAAGCGTTGGCCGGCGTCGGCAAGAAGGTGCTCACGAACACCGACGATCCCGCCAAGGGAAAAGCTCGCGGCGGCTACTATCGCCACCTGCGACAAACCGGCGGCTGGTCGCTGGGAGTCACCGGCATCGACGCGGAGAAAGAACCCGGCAAGCTCGACCGCTTCTGCCCGGTCAAACAGATCACGCGCGACTACCCGCCGATCCTGATGATCCACGGCACCAAGGACACCGACGTCCCGTA
>CAMDRI010000133.1 GCA_945906725.1 Candidatus Kuenenia stuttgartensis
GCAACTGGGCGGCTACAACAACCGAGCCACCGAAACCCCACCCGGCCCCCAACCCCTCTGGATCGGCCTCCGCAGAATGACCGACTTTGCCACCGCCTGGCTCGCCTTCGGTCCGCAAGACGGATCGAGTTGTGTATAAACGACAGCCCTTAAAGGCCCAACAGTGAAGTGAGCCGCACGCGGCCTATTTCTAGCTGGTCAAGTCGAAGTTCACTTGGAATTGTTCGACAGATTGCCTTGGTTGCTCTGGAAAAACAAGACTCAACAACCACAGGAATCGGCGGCTTGGATGTCGTCAAAGACCGCCCGCGGGTGGCTCACCCGAGGTTGTCGCTGGCGACCTAATAGCCGGCTGCGCATCCGTCCTTGCGCGGATCGGTGCCGCCGTGCAGCACGCCGTTGATGTGGTCAATCAGGATCGCCTGATAGCCGCCGAAAGCTCCGCCGGGCGAGGTGAGTTGATGGCCGCGCTCCATTAAAACCTTTAACGTTTCAGCGGGAATTCCGAATTCATGTCCGACGCTGCCTCCATTCGCGGCCATCGGCCGACCGGTTGGAGTCGCGCTGCCCGTGTGCTGCACGCGCGGATGCTCGCCCGCCTGCTGCACGTTCATGCCGAAGTCGAGCATGTTGACCATGACTTGCACATGGCCTTGCGGTTGAAAGTCGCCACCCATGACGCCGAACACCAGATGCGGCTGGCCATCCTTCGTGACGAATGCCGGAATAATCGTGTGGAACGGCCGCTTGTGAGGCTCAAGCCGATTCGGATGATCAGCATCGAGAGCGAACAGGCAACCGCGATTCTGCAACGCGAAGCCGACGTTTCCCGGCACGATCTGCGAGCCGAAGCTGAAGTAGTTGCTCTGGATAAACGAACAACAGTTGCGGTCCTTGTCCACGACAGTCAGATAAATCGTGTCGCCGTGAGCCAACTTCGCGTCGACGTCTCCCGGCACAACTTGCTTGGCCGCGTGAGCCATGTCGATCCGAGCGGCCTGCTTCGCGGCGTACTCTTTGGAAATCAACTCCTTCGTCGGCGGCACTCCGAACGCCGGATCGAAGTAGTACCGCGAGCGATCCGCAAACGCCAACTTCTTTGATTCAATCAGCAGGTGCAGGTAGTCGGGATGAAACGGGCCGAGCGACTTGAGATCGTGCCGTTCGAGCACGTTGAGCATCTGCAACGCCGCAATCCCCTGCCCGTTCGGCGGCAACTCCCACACGTCGTAGCCACGATAGTTCGTGCTGACCGGCTGCACCCACTCAGACGTGTGATCTTTGAAATCGAGCCTTGAGAAGTAGCCGCCGTTCGCCTCGCTGAACCGCACGATCTCGTCAGCAATCCCCCCTTCGTAAAAAGCATCACGTCCGCCGGTCGCGATCGCACGATATGTCGCTGCGAGATTGGGATTCTTGAAAACTTCGCCAATCTTCGGAGCATTGCCGTTCGGCAAGTACGTCTTCGCTGAGTCGGGCCACTTCGACAGGCTGTTCGCCGAACCGGACCAATAGCCGGAGATGATCTCGCTGACCGGGAAACCCTCTTCGGCGGTGCGAATGCTCGACGCGAGCAGCGTGTCGTACGGCTGCGTGCCAAACTTCGACCGCAGCATCTCCCAGCCATCGACGCAGCCGGGCACCGACCACGACAGCGGCCCGGTCTCCGGCATCTCGTCGAGCTTCTTCGCCGCGAACACTTCACGATTCAGCTTGTACAGACTCCGCCCGCTGGCATTCAGGCCGTACAGCTTCTTGGTCCTCGCGTCCCAATAAATCACGAACAGATCGCCGCCGATTCCGCAGCTCATCGGCTCGACGAGTCCAATCATCGCGTTGGCCGCAATCGCCGCGTCTGCCGCGTTGCCACCAGCCTTGAGGATGTCCAAACCCGCTTGCGCCGCCAGTGGATGACTGGTCGCGACGATGCCATTCTTCGCGATGACCGCCGACCGCCCGGGATGCGGCAGGACTCTCGGCGGCGCGGCTTCAACCGTCGGAGACGCGAAATCGAACGCGGCAAAATATCCCAACGACATCGCGGTCACTCCCAGCCACAGAGTTCGGATTATTCCTCGGAGTCGCAGCACGGCAGTTCCCCTTCTCAGTCGAGCAGACAGGTCAGCCGAATCGGCCGCGTAGTCTCGGCAAACGAGAACGGACCGGCAAGCAACGCGACAACACACCGCGGCAAGCTGATGTCCGAGCGCAGCGAAGAAGCCCAACCTTTTGGAAATTTCGGGCTTCTGACGGTGATCAAGAGCGAGCAGTCGCAAACTGATCTGCGGCTTTAGAACTCCGACACCGGTTCGCCATCGGAGCGATTGGCGAGGCGGCGGAAGGTCGCATGCTCAATGTTCTCGTTGAGGAATCGGATCGAGCCATCCCCCAGCATGAAGTGCGCACCACCCTGGTGATGGCTGGAGAATCCGCCGACGTACTCCGTCGTGACCGGCACGCCAAGCCCGGAATTATTCGCTTGGAACGGGAATTGGTTTCGCAGCGCGGTGAGGTTCAGGTTGATCTTGTCACCGGCGTTGCGCAGAGTCGCTCGCGTGCCGCTGATCCAACCGAGTTCGTCGGTCAGCATCGCCTTTTCGCCGACGAACAACGTGTTGCTGCTGCCGTCGGTCACCGAGTCCATCGGCACCGCCAGGTTCAACACGAACGCTCCATGATTGCCGTGGTCGATCGCGGCTTCTTCATCGTGTTGCACTCCGGCAAAGCTGGTCGCCGCGATGTTGTGGTTGTCGGTGGGACTTCGGAAATCGCTGGGACAGACGTAGGTTGAGATCACCACGCGACGAGCCTTCTCGTTCTTCGGATCGTAGGCACCGACCGTGAAGTCGATCGTGCGGAAAACATTTTGATGTTCCAGGTACGGCAGAATCTGAACGGCCCAGCTCATGTGATAACCGATCGGCTCGGAACGAACCGGACCGGTCGGATTCACGCTGCCGGGAGGCAAGACGTTGTGAGCCATCTCGTAGTTGTGAATCGCCAGCCCGATCTGGCACAGATTGTTTTTGCACTGCGTCCGCCGAGCCGCCTCGCGCGCCTGTTGCACGGCCGGCAACAGCAGCGCGATCAGGACCGCGATGATCGCGATCACGACCAGCAGCTCAATCAGAGTAAATCCACTTCGTCGGCGAGTTCGCGAAGAGCACGGGCGGGAGAAATGATTGGAGTGAGGCATGACCAAATCCTTTTCGAGCAGAACAAAAGTCTCAAATTTCAAATTTCAAATTTCAGAGATCGACTTGTCGCACACATCGCGTGCGTGACCTTTGGGGAGCGTTGACCGGGAAGTCCGCCACGATGGTGACTTCGCGACGTTGTGGTGCATCTTTGACCGGCCGGATTTCTACGACCATGTTCGCAGCGTGCTGGCCGTCGAGCTCCTTGGCCGGAACGGACCAAGTGAAGCCCTCGGACTTCGCATCCGCTTTCAATCGTCGGCCGGTTTGATCAAAGGCCGACTCCGCCAGCCAGCGTGATTGAGCGATGAAGGTCTCGCGTTGAGCTTGCCGGTGGTGCATCAGAGCCATTCGCAGCAGCAGCATCCCGATCGTGGAGACAATCGCCAGCGCGACCAACACGACCAGCAGCGCGATGCCGGATCGCCGCCGAGTTGTGGTGCGGGCGGCTCGCCTGCATCGCGTTTGATTCTGTCCTCGCATCACGTTCTCACTTCTCCAGCAGGCGAGCCGCGTGCACTCGTCGCAGTTTCAAAACCGTAGCCACGTTCGCCAGAACGTGGGACATTCCCCCAACCCCCCACGTTCTGGCGAACGTGGCTACGGCTTCTCCCAACGGTGATCACGGCCGAGGACCGCAATGACATGTTCATCGTGTCGCGGGGCGGGTGTGCGACGATTGATCGCCTCGATGTTCGGTCGACGACAGGTCAACCGCACGCTTTGGCCCAGACTCAAACGGATTGTCTCGTCACCGGAACTGATCCCGCCGAACAGAACTTCTCCTTCCGGCAATCGATACGTCTCTGTCCGCAGAAGTTTTTCGCCGTCCGCCTCGCGGCGAATGACTTGGCTCGCCGTCGCGAGGTAGGCCACCGACTTTGTGTCCGCCACGCCACTTCGAAAGATCAGCGTGGTGGTCTGATTTTGTGTACTGATTTCGGCAGATTGCGCGGCATGCGCGTCGTCGCGGAAATCGTCGCCGAGCTGCAGCAGCGTTTGTTGAGTCATCCAGACCTGCATCGTGCGGCCTTCCAGACGCAGCATCGTGATGATGATCGAAATTGCCGCCGTCGTGATGATGCTCGTCAGCGTGATCACCACCAACATCTGCGTCAGCGTGATGCCAGAGCGGCCCACTCCAATACTGCCACACCTCGGAGATTTCGGCGAGCCGGGTGGCGTTAGCCCCCGGACTTTTTTGATTGCTCGTGAGAGCCCGGGGGCTAACGCCGCCCGGCTCGCCTGACATCTACGATTGTCGCCTGCGCCAAACTGGTTTTTCATGGCTGCTCCTTCGTATCGAAGAACCAAGCCGCGAGACGAACCGACTGCGGGGCCTGACCGGAACGGGGCGTCCAACTCAGTTGGACGGCGACTCGCTTGGACGCGGCCGGCTCGGCCGGTTCCGTCACGTCGACTTTGAGGACGGCCTGCGGCAACCGTGACTTCACATTCTCCGACAGCGACAGCTTGGCCAATTCGTCCGTCGTGAGTTCGCTCCATTTCCGGGGCGTGAGTTGTTCGAGCAGATTCTCCGCTTCGCGCAGAGCCAGCAGTCGCTGGTCGGTCAATCGCTGTTGAAAGCCGACCGATTGCATCATCGGCAAGAACGTGACCAACGCTGTGCCGAAGACCACCGCCGCCACGAACATCTCCAAGAGCGTGAAGCCGGCGCGCGTTCTCGTAGCCACAGGCGGCTCGCCTGTGCCTTCAACTCGCCGGACAGGCGAGCCGCCTGTCGCCACGTTGTGATTTCGTCCTCGCATGTCGTGCCTCAACTCAAATCATTCAGAAGTTTCACCAGCGGCATGAAGAAGGCCACGCAGATCAGCATTACCAGGAAACCGGCCGCGACCGTGAACACGGGAACCGACAGTGTTTGTGCCACTTGCCAGCGGTGCAGCAGTGAGCGTTCTTTGGATTCGGCCAACGCGGCCAAGGCCCATTCCAGATTGTTGGCTCGCTCGGCCATCTCCAGCAGGCTGACATCGCGAGCATTCAACAGCCCCGCATCGCGCAGCGCCGGCCAGATACCCATGCCAGCGGTGATGCGACCCAGCACACGTTCTAATCGCGAGCGGATGTCATCCTGCGGATGCTTGAGCACCATCGGCATCAGTGCCGCCGGCCATGGCATCTTGGCGACGACCGCGCCTCGCAGACGCCGCAGCAGACGTGGGACTTCCGCCTGACGGCCGAAGCCCAGTTTCCACGCCAGCCACGTTTCCGACCAGCCGCGCATGTACGCCTCGCCACACGCTCGCAACAACGCCAGGGAAAGAATCAAGAAGGCCGGAAACAACACCGGCATCCACTGCATGCAGATGTCCGAGAGGTCGATCAGCCACACCGTCACCCGGGGCAACCTGGTGCCGAAGCCATAAAAGATCGCCTTGAACTTCGGGATGATGTAGTACATCACGAACGACACGATCGTCGCCGCCACGACCACCACGGACCACAGCCAGATGCCCGTACCGCTCGCGTTCCCGACCACCGAGTCTCCCTTGAGCGACTGCGTCTGCCGCACGGCACAGTCGCGCAGCGTTTCGGCCAGCGAGCCCGTCTGCTCGGCAACACGAACCGACATCAGGTCGGACGGGTGCAGCAATCGGCGTTGTGTCGCCAGAGCGTCAGACAGCGATTCGCCGACGCCGATGTCGCGAGCCACTTCCAAAACTTGCGAACCGAATCGCCCCGGATGTGATCGGCCCCAATCCATCAATTCCGTCGCCAGCGGGCGTTGCTTTTGAGTCGTCGCCGCCAGGAACCACAAGAAATGTGCTCGCTGAGCACGCGACTCCACCACGTACCGCATGACGAACAGGGCAATGAATCCCGGCAGCACGAACGCCACGAATAGCAACAACAATTGCTCGACCGACGACGAGATGCCGTCCAGGCCTTGTGCAATCAAGACCAGCAAACCCAGAACGATCCATGCCGACAGAAACATCAGCCACGCCAGCGAGACTCGTGCGAGCGTGTTCACTCGCTGCTTCAACGAGGCTTCGGAAAGCGGTTTTCCGATTCCGGCCGGGAACAAAGCCGCGGGATCAGCCAGTCCTTGCTCTCCCAGTTGCCGCATCGCTGCGTAGCGACTGACTTGGCGGCTGACCTCGCACGATAACCAACTGACAATCAATTGCAGCAAGCACCACAGCGAAATCACCGCACACATCGCGAGCATATCCACATCACGTGGCATGTTCGCATCGGCGGACACCACGAGAGTCAGAGCCAACCCAATGAACCAAGTCCAAACGGCCCAACGACTGGCGCTGGCAAACGGCACCAACTCGATTCCACCCCGCTCGCTGTCCAGCCAAGCGCGAATACGTTGCACGACGCGCAGCGTCCACACCAACTGCGGCAGCGAGACCGCCAGCAGCAGGATGAACGCGGTCGTTGCGACCCATTCGATCAACGTGTGGTTCACGGCATTCCTCTCAACTCAGAGCATTCAGCAGTTTCACCAGCGGCATGAATAGAGCGATCACGGTCAAGCCAACGGTGACGCCGATCGCGATGGTCACAGCCGGTTCGCACACGATCGCTAGCGTGTGTGAGTGGACTCGGCTTTGAGCACTCAGCACTTCGCTGGCGTTTTGCAGTCCTTCCGAGAAGTCATCCCCTTGGTCCGCCCAACGGAACAGATGCAACAGATCTTGGGGAAAACGGCCGATCCCAGTCGCCGCTTCGGTCAACGACTCGCCAGATTCCACGCGAGTCGCCAGTTCCAGACACGCCTCGCGCAGGTCGGTGTCACGAACGCTTCCCGCTGCGAGTCGCACCGCTTCCGGCAGACCGACTTGATACTTCACCAACAAACTCAGCAGCCGACAGAACTCGCCCAGCGCGGCCGAACGTCGAGCCTCGCCGAACAACGGAATGCGGCTCACCAGAGCATCTCGCGCACGCTCCCAACCGAGCGACTCGCTCGCGATCCAGGCCAACCACGCGGCCAACACCAATGCCGGCAAGAACCACCAGCCGAGAAAACTCATCATCTCCGACCACGCCAAAATCGCGACGGTGATCCCCGGCAACTGCACGCCGAATCCCGAACAAATGCCTCGAAACTGCGGCAGCAACCAAGTCGCGAAAAAACTCAGCAAGAGCCACTCGACCAAGATCAACACTCCGGGATACGCCATCGCCACCCACAACTGCCGTCGCACATCGGCGGTCGTTCGCAAATGCACGACGCACTCATTGAGCAACGTCGGCAGTTTCCCGGTTCGCTGCCCGGCGAACAACATCGCCAGGAAATACCGCGGCCACGAGCCTTCCGCCTCGCGAGCGACAGCGTCCAATGACTGCCCACGATCCAACCGCTCGCTGATCGCTCGCAGCCAGCGTCGCACGCGATGTGACGGAACTTCCTCGCTGAGCGCCCGCAACCCAGCCGACAACGGCAGTCCGGTTCCGGTCACGGTCGCCATCTGACCCGCCAGCAACTCCGCATCCGCACCGCTCAATTTCTCAAACAGCAGATCCGGTCGAGCACTGCTCGCCGCAGCGGACTCGATGGCCGTCAACTCGATCACCTGCCAGCCGCGATGAGCCAACTCTTGACGAGCCACGTCCAACGACGGAGTCGACAAGTCTCCCTCGACCACCTGGCCGCTCCCATCAGTCGCTCGATATCGAAATCGCGTCATCGCAACCCAGTAGGTCAGCCTTTCCAGGCTGGCCTGAATTTGATTGTGCGTCACTTGTCGATCGGGTCGGGCTGGAAAGCCTGACCTACTTTCACGGACTGAACTCTCCCAGTGCTCGCAACAACTGTGACATCGGCACAAAGACCGCCAACGCATACGCCAGCACCGCCGTCCCGCCGACACCCACCACCAACACGGTCGGCAACATGATCCGCAACCAGTCTGAATCTGCGGCAGCTCGCTGACGCAACACCTCGGCGACTTGCCGCAGCGTTGAGATCAATGTCCCTTGTCGTTCGCCGCAAATCAGCATCCACGAGACGAACGGCGGCAGCTCGCGACCGACCGCCAGACAATTCGCCAGCGAATTCCCGGCTCGCACGCCGTCCGCGATTCGCGATGCCACTCGCCGCAACGACCGATCACCCGCCGCTTCGGCCGCCAGCATCGCAGCCTCCGGCAGAGGGACTTGGTGATCCAACAGCATCGCCAGCAAGTCACAGAAGTTCGCTCGCCGAAAGTTCGCCACGATCGAACTGATCCCCGGCAGCACGCGAAACGCCGACCACGTCGTCGTCTCAGTCGTCCCCTTCAAGCCGTATCGGCCGCGCGTCGAGAACCACCACCAGCCACCCAGCACGAAGACGCCTGCCGGGATAATCCAGGACCACGACCAGAGATGTTGTTGCAGCCACACCAATCGCCGCACCCAATTCGTTTCAGGAACCTGCAACCAAAAGAACGCATCACTGAGCCTCGGCACCCAAAACGCCACCAGCCACGCGAACAACACTCCGGCCATCAGCAGCACCAGCGCCGGATACATCAACGCCAAGTCGATCCGCCGCCGCAACTGCAACGTCTGCTGAGCAAACGTCGCCAGCGATTCCAATGCCTCCGGCAAACGCCCCATCCGAGCCCCAGCTTCGACGACGGCGCGGTACATCCGAGGCAAGTCGCCCCCTTCCGAATGCAATGCGTCCGCGAACGAATGTCCTTCACGCAGCCGCTGAGCCAACCGCAGCATCAACACTTCCTGAGCACCACCTCCCGACGCCCCGGCCATTGCCAATCCCGATTCAAGTGGCACCCCCGCCCGCACCAACGCCGCGATCTCCTGGTTCAGCAACGGCAGTTCTTGCAGGCTCAGCGGTTTAGATCTGGCTTCGGACATATTCTGCCAACACCAACGATTCGTAGGGTGGTCGAGTAATCGAGACCCACCGGCCTGGTTCTGATTGGTGGGTCTCGATGACTCGACCCACCCTGCTTCGCTACGAAATCCCCCATCCCAAAACTCTTCGCACTTCGGCTGGACTGGTCTGCCCCGCTTCGACCGCCAGCGATGCGCGTCGCAACAAAGTCATCATGCCGGCTTGGACCGCCAACCCTTCGATCTCGGTCGCATCGCCGCGAGACAAGATCGCTCGGCCCATCCCGCTCAAATCTGGCTGCAACAATTCCGACACGATCATGCGTCCGCGATACCCCGTCCCGCCGCACCGCTCACAACCGACTGGTCGCTTCGCGCACCGCACATCCAATCCCAGATGCACGGCCGATCCGCCATCGCCGTCTGCCTCATCGACCGCACACGAACACAACTTCCGCAACAGCCGTTGAGCCACAATCCCGATGACACTACTGCGCAACAAATACGGCTCGATCCCCATGTCGCTCAGCCGACTGATCGCCCCGGCCGCGCTCGACGAATGAAACGTCGTCAGCACGAGCTGCCCGGTGAGCGACGCCTGAAACGCCGTCTCCGCCGTGTTTCTGTCGCGGATTTCTCCGACGAAGATCACCTCCGGATCTTGCCGCATCAGCGACTTCAATCCGGTCGCGTAATCGAAGCTCGCCGCTCGGTTGATCTGCGACTGAGCCACTCCCGGAACAACCGCCTCGATCGGGTCTTCCAGCGACGAAATGCTCCGTTTCGATCCACTGGACCGGACGATTTCACGGAGCGCGGCATACGCCGTCGTGGTCTTCCCGCTGCCTGCCGGCCCTGTGATAAGCAGCAGCCCATTCCGCCGATCGAGCAAACGCTGCAGCGCCGTTTCGATGTCCTCCGGAAGACCGAGTTCTCCAAGAAAACGAAACCCGCCCGATCCGACAAACAGCCGCACAACCGCCTTCTCGCCGAACAGCGTCGGAAACGTGCTGACTCGCATCTCGACGGAATTGTGCGGTGCTCCATTTCCATTGCCGTTCGCGACCGCCGCGGAGTCCGACCGCACTCGCCCCTCTTGCGGCACGTCGGTTCGATAGGTCAGCAGATCGGACAACACCTTCAGTCGAGCCACCACATTCGAAGAAGTCTCCTTCGGCAGTTCCGCGATCGGCTGCAAGACGCCGTCGATCCGCAGTTGCATCGACAAGCCCGATTCCTGCGGTACCAGATGCACGTCGCTGGCTCCCGCCTCGCGAGCATTCGCCAAAATCGCATCGACGAGCGCCGTGACGTGCTGCGGCTGAGACGGATCTTGCCCGCCCAATCGCTGCCGAAACCGATCACTCCACGCGCCGCCGCTCATGCCCTGCCCTCATTGGCACTCATTCCGCGTGCCACATTCTTGATCCGCTCCAGGCCTGAATTTGTCTGGCGAATTCAAAGAATTCTAAAACGGTTTTGAGTCCCTAGCATGAAGCGCCAGCGAGCGATCTGCCGAGGATTCACTCGCTGGCGAGTCGCGCTAATTCGACAACATCCGGGTTCCCGGTTGATCATCGCCGCCCGTGGAAACACACACAGACTCCGTTGCACAAACGGCGATCGGCCAAGAGACTGTCGCGCCAATCCCTCCGGAGCCGCACCGCATGAGTTCCACCGCCGATTTGTCCGCTCAGCTCGACCGATTTCGCAACGACTTCAACAAACTTCGCGGCGAGATCGGCAAAGTGATCGTCGGCCAGGATGAGATCGTGCGCGGTACGCTGCTGTCGCTACTGGCTGGCGGACATGTGTTGCTCGAAGGCGTACCAGGGCTGGGCAAGACGCTGCTCGTCCGCACGCTGGCCGATGCTCTCGATCTCAAGTTCTCGCGCATCCAATTCACGCCCGACTTGATGCCTGCTGATGTGATCGGCACGAACGTCTTTATGGAAGACGAAAACGGCCGCAAACATTTCGAGTTCCAGCCCGGCCCAGTCTTCGCCAATATCGTCCTGGCCGACGAAATCAACCGCGCGACTCCCAAGACGCAATCCGCGCTGCTGGAGGCGATGCAAGAACACACCGTCACCGTCGCCGGCCACACGCATCACCTGCCCGAGCCGTTCTTCGTGCTCGCGACGCAGAACCCGCTGGAAATGGAAGGGACGTACCCGCTTCCCGAAGCGCAACTCGACCGATTCTTCTGCAAGCTGCTGGTGCAGTTTCCCGCGCTGGCGGAAATTGAATCCATACTCGACCGCACGACCAACGTCGAGACGCCGCTCGCGACCCCGGTGCTCGACGGCCTCCGCATCCGCGAGATGCAACACCTCGCCCGCCAAATCCCGATCGCTGATGACATCCGCCGTGACGCTGTGCGAATCGTGCTGGGCACTCACCCCGCAGACCCACACGCGACCGAGATGACCAACCGCTTCGTCCGCTACGGCAGCAGTCCGCGCGGCGCGCAAGCCATTATCCTCGCCTCGAAAATCCTGGCGATCATCGACCATCGTTATCACGTCGCCCGCGAAGACCTGCGTACCGTTGCCACTGCCGTGCTGCGACACCGACTAATTCTCAACTTTGAGGGCCAGGCCGAAGGGATCTCAACCGACGCGGTGTTGCAAGACGTGCTCACGAAGTTTTTGACTTCGTAGTTCCGCCGTCAGTCGGCGTTCAGCCGCAATCTCTCTGCGATTGGCACTTTGAATGCCTCGCCCGGAACCTCGCGGACGTATTGCGGTACAGCGTATCCCGGCAGTCGTTGGCGAAGTTCCGCCATCAAATTTAGACCAGTTTCTTCCGGGACTTCGAAGTGAGCCGTTCCGGCGACACGATCCATTTGGTGCAAATAGTACGGTTTGATACCCAGATCAATCAGCCGCTCGCTGAGTCCGACCAATGTTTCGACCGAATCGTTCACACCTCGCAGCAGCACCGCTTGATTGAGCGTCATCACGCCTGATTGCGTGAGTTGCCTCAAGGCCAGCGCGCAATCTGCGACCAGTTCGCGCGGATGATTCGCGTGGACCACGACGATCGGAGTCAGCCGAGTGGAGGTCAACAGGTCGAGCCACTCGAACGTGACTCGATCCGGCAGCACAATCGGCAACCGCGTATGCCAGCGCAGACGGCGAAGATGAGGAATGGATTCCAGTCGTCGGACAACGGCTGACAGCCGTTCGTCGGTCAGCATCAACGGATCGCCGCCGCTCAGCAGCACTTCGTGGATCGACTCATCCTGTTCGAGTGCCGCAAACGCCGGCTCCCAATCGTCGAGCCGTTTCGGCTCTTGCGAGTACGGATAATGCCGCCGAAAACAGTAGCGGCAATGCACCGCGCAGGCTCCGGTCAGCATCAGCAGCGCTCGGCCTTCGTACTTGTGCAGCAATCCGGGAGCTTTCCGAAACTTCGCCTCGTCGAGCGCGTCGAGAGTGAAACCGGGAACATCGCCGCCTTCCTCCGCGAGCGGCAGCACTTGTCGCAACAGCGGATCGTTGACGTCCCCCGGCTTCATGCGCTTCAAAAAACTCTCTGGGACGAGCAACGGAAATGGCAGTCCGAGTGCCGAGTGCCGAGTGCCGAGTGCCGCCAATCCCAACCTCGAAAGCAACTCGCCCGGATTGCGAATCGCTTCGCCCAAAGAACGTCGCCAATCATTCGACGCGGCTTGTGAACGCTCGGCGTTGGGCTGTTCCGCACGGCTGACATTTCCCGAACCCATGCTCGACACCAACCTTGCGACCCCGTTATAAACCCGCCCCTTTGAGGGCGTCGTAAGATGGGTACACTTGCCTGTCCCCGCTTCCATGAACAACCAATGGACGGGCAAGAGTGCCCATCCTACACCCGCGGCAGACACTATCCGTTTCTCAGAGAAAGTCCAATGGCCAACATCAGCACCAGCGACTTCAAGAAGGGAATCAAAGTCCTCGTCGACGGCGAACCGTGCGACATGGTCGGCCTCGAATTCGTCAAGCCGGGTAAAGGCCAAGCCCTGTATCGCACGCGACTCAGAAACCTGCTCAAGGGCACGTATCTCGATAAAACTTACAAGAGCGGCGATGGCCTCGAAGCCGCTGATGTGCGCAAGACCGACGGCGTGTACTCGTATCGCGACGCCAACGGCTACGTCTTCATGGATAACGAAACGTTCGAGCAACACTCGCTGCCACTGGAAACCTGTGCCGAGTCGCTGCGATTCATCAAAGAAGGCAGCGTCTGCCAACTGCTGTATTGGAACGACCGCCTGATCGACTTCACCCCGCCGGCGCATGTGACGCTCGAAATCACCTACACCGAGCCAGCCGTCCGCGGTAACACATCGTCCAACGTGACCAAGGCTGCCACGGTCGAAACCGGAGCCGAAATCCAAGTCCCCGCCTTCGTCGCCGCCGGCGAAAAAGTCCGCATCGACGCCGTCACCGGTGAGTACATCGAACGCGTCCGTGATTGATGGAGGATGGTCCGCCTTCGGCGGACTGCCCGTCTGCCGTTTGACGGGCAAGAGTGCCCGTCCTACAAGGTCGCTCTATGTCCGCTCCCGAACACAACGGCAAGGTCTACATCGAGACTGTCGGCTGTCAGATGAATATGCTCGACAGCGAGCTAGTCGTGGCCGAATTGCGCAAACAGGGGTTCTCGCTGACGAACGACGTCAAAGACGCAGACACGATCCTCTTCAATACCTGCTCGGTCCGCGATCACGCCGAACACAAAATCTACAGCCAACTCGGGCGCCTGAAATTCAGCAAGCGGGCACGCCCGAACCAAGTCATCGGCGTCATGGGCTGCATGGCTCAAAAGGATCAGGAGTTGATCTTCAACCGCGCTCCGCACGTCGATTTAGTCGTCGGCACCGGACAGCTCAAAGAAATTCCTCGCCTCATTGACGAGGCCCGCTCCGACCGTGGCCGACGCATGGCTGTCAGTTTGGATCGAAAGGAAGGCTCGCGAACCGAAGTCGCCTCCAGCTTCGAAAGCTACGACCCTGCTCGTGATCCGACAATGCGGCCAACGCCGTTCCAGGCGTTCGTCCGGATCATGATCGGCTGCGACAAGTTCTGTACCTACTGCGTTGTGCCGATGACTCGCGGCCCCGAACAAAGCCGTCCGCCGCGCGAGATCGCTCACGAAGTCAAGCTTCTCGCTCAGCAAGGCGTCAAAGAAATCACACTGCTGGGACAAACGGTCAACAGCTACAAGGTCACACAAGATGGCAAACTCTTTCGACTGTCGGATCTGCTGGAATTGATTCACGACACCGACGGAATCCTGAGAATCAAATTTGTCACCAACTACCCGCGCGACATGACCGATGACTTGCTGCAAGCCGTTCGCGACATGCCGAAAGTCGCCCAATACTTGCACGTCCCGGCCCAGTCAGGTTGCGACGAAATCTTGAAACGCATGAAGCGTGGCTACACCGTCAGCGAATACCGCGAGATGCACGCTCGCATTCGCGAAGCTCTGCCAACCGCTGCCGTATCGAGCGACTTCATTGTCGG
Organism: Candidatus Kuenenia stuttgartensis; assembly: GCA_945906725.1. Classification (GTDB taxonomy): domain Bacteria; phylum Planctomycetota; class Planctomycetia; order Planctomycetales; family Planctomycetaceae; genus SXKJ01. Next base: position 14,531 of record CAMDRI010000133.1, read on the forward strand.
CATGTGCGGCGAAACCGACGAGTCGTATCAAAAGAGCCTCGATCTGATCCGCGAGTGCCGTTTCAAGAACTCGTTCATTTTCAAATACAGTCCGCGCCCCGGCACCAAGGCCATCGACCTGTGGGCGGACGACGTTCCTGAAAAAGTCAAACGCCACCGCAACAACGAAATGCTCGACCTGCAAAACCGCATCAGCGAGGAAGACAACGCCAATTTGATCGGCTCAACCTTCGAAGTGCTGGTCGAAGGCATCAGCAAGTCCGCTCGCAAAGCCCAAGCGGCCGAAGGACTGGACGATTCCTTCGTGCCGCAGAGTTCCGTAGCTGAACCGGCGGTTGGCCCGACTCAGTTGGTCGGCCGCACCCGCTGTGATCGGATTGTCGTCTTCGATGGTAATCCGCGTCTTGCCGGTAGCCTGGCGGAAATCTCCATCCACGACTGCACTGCTACGACGCTGATGGGCAACATCGTGACCCACGAACCAGAACACCGAAGTTACGTTCTGCCGGTCGTCGTGAGCGCTCATCAGCACCAATCTTGACGCGTCGAGTAAGTTGGCGGGGTTGTTGATTCACAACCTTTTCAACTTGGAGGCGTCATGTCGCGTCGAGCGGATGGGCGGAAGGTTTCGGAGTGGCGTGGGCGGTTCGAGCGGTTTCGGC
>CAMDRI010000134.1 GCA_945906725.1 Candidatus Kuenenia stuttgartensis
CCGAGGTCATGTGGCACGAGATGCTGATTGCGTCGATCGCGATTTTGTTGATCTTGACGCACGTCCGCAGCGTGTTCGTGATTTGCGTGACGTTGCCGCTGGCGGTGCTGTTCTCATTTCTGCTGATGTGGGTGCTGCGGCGGCTGGGGGTCATCGACATTCAAGCCAACATCATGTCGCTGGCCGGAATCACGATCTCGATCGGCATCCTGGTCGATCAAGCGATCGTGATGACCGAGAACGCGACGCACGCTCTGAAAGACCACTTCGGCGATCAACCGGTCCGTGGCGATTTGCGCGAACTGGTCATCCCCGCGTGCCGCATGGTCGGCCGGCCGATTTTCTTCTCGGTGCTGATCATGCTGCTGAGCTTCGTCCCGGTCTTCATGCTCAGCGGTCGGGAAGGCAAGCTGTTTCATCCGCTGGCATTCACGAAGAGTTTTGCATTGATCGGCGTGGCACTCATCTCGGTGACCGTCGTGCCAGCGTTGATTCCGACGTTTTTGAAAGGCCGACTCAAGAGCGAAGAAGAGAACGCGATCGTTCGCAGCTTCATCCACATTTACAAGCCGCTGCTCACCTGGGCGTTGCCGCGCCGCAACCTCGTGATGTGGGGATTCGCAGTGCTGTTGGTGCTGGCGGCCGGCATGTTTCCGCTGCAAGCGATCATCGGCTTGGGAGCCAGCGAATCCGCGTGGCGAACGGCATTCCTGGTGACATTCGGGCTGGTCGTGTCGCTGACGGTGCTGTTCACGCGCGGCTGGCATTGGCAGGTGCTGTCGCTGACGACGTTGTTCTTGATAGGACTGTGGGCGTTTCATTTTCCGAAGATCGGCGTTTCGTTCATGCCGGCGCTGGATGAGGGGACGATGCTCGACATGCCGATCACCGTGCCGCGCGCGAGCATCACGCAAGCCGCCGATGATCTAAAGGCTCGCGACGCACTGTTGCGCGGCTTTCCGGAAGTCGAGTCCGTGATCGGCAAGGCCGGCCGAGCCGACACGCCCACCGACCCGGCTCCGCTGGACATGGTCGAGACGTTCGTGAATTTCCGCCCAAAGGGTCACTGGCCAAAGCGCGTGATGCGCTTCGCCGACGCCGCCAAGCAAACGCGCGTCGTGTTGGAATCACTCGAAGCGCGCGGCTTCGTGGGACGGACACTCTTGCCCGGCTCTGAAGACAGGACGGGCAAGAGTGCCCATCCTACGAACGAAGATCGCGACTCGCTCATCAACGATGCCTCACAGAAAGCGCTTGAACGTTTCGACGAGACGTTTCGAGAACTCTCTCTGCGCCGGTATCAAGAGTTCGATACGGAACTGGAATCGCGGTTGGTGAAGTTCACGGTGGGCGAGATGTTTGCCCGGTTGCGACGAGCCGGCGATTTGGATGCGGAGCACACGGACTTCGCGGAGACATTGGCGGAGACGCTGACGCCGAAATACGGCCACTGGTTCGCTCGGCAGCCAACGCTGGAAGACGTGCAGCAACTCGCGCAACACGTCGCCCAAGAATTGGAAGTCGCTGGTTTGCTGACTGATGTCGCGGGCGCACTGCAGGTCAAGGAGTCGCTGCCGCTGACCGTCTGGCATCGCAGTCTGGAAGCTCTCGGTTCGAAGCGACGCACGTTCGCGGGTGAGCTGCTCAAGGCGATTGATGCCGAGCGTGCCAAGCTGTGGCACGAGCGAGTCGCCCTCATCAACTACGAACTCTTCGATCAAGCCACTCCAACGTTCAATTGGTACGCGCTGGAAGAGCTTGCGAAAGCCGCGCGGGACAAACATCTGCTGGACGGTGCCGGGCATGGCTCGGAGACCGAGGTCTTCGCGGAGCACGCGCTCGCGGTGCAACTTGGTCGCACCAGTTCGGCCACCGACACAACCCCTCTCCCCTTGGGAGAGGGTGGCCGAAGGCCGGGTGAGGGATCTGAAGCGATCGACACTCGATCGCGCGGAACGCCCTCCGCCGAGACGGCTGGTTCGAGAATCGCGTCGAACGTGGATCGCATCCCTCACCCTAGCCCTCTCCCGAAGGGAGAAGGGACCGCGGCGGCCGTGTTTGTCAAATTGCGTGAGGAACTCGATGTCTCGTTCGCGAAACAACTCTTCCTCTGGCCGCGCACGACTGGCCCGAAGGGCGATCTCGTGGAGGACGAAATGCGCCGCGTGCTGCAAGTCCCCGGTTGGGCGAATATCTTCACGCAGCCGATCATCAATCGCATCGAAATGCTCTCGACTGGTGTCCGCACCGACATTGGTGTGAAGGTCTTTGGCCCGGACCTCGACACGATTGATCGGGTCTGCAAACAGATTGAAACCGCGCTCAAGCCGATTCCCGGAGCCCGCGACCCGCTCGCCGCGCCGATCATGGGCAAGGGTTATTTGCAGATCGACATCAACCGCCAGGCGGCCGCGCGGTACGGCATCTCGGTCGAGGACATTCAAAACGAGATCGAAGTCGCGCTGGCCGGACGAGTCGTCACCTACACCGTTGAAAAACGCGAACGCTTCCCGGTTCGCATCCGGTATGCCCGCGTCGACCGCGAAGACGAAGAGTCGATTGGCAAGCTGCTGGTCACTCCCGGTTCGATGTCCTCTGCGCCGAGCGGCATGTCGGCGAGCGGTGGAGCGACTGCCGGCCCGATGTCGTCGAACCCGACGCGAGGCGATTCCAACTCGATGCTCTCGCCGACAACTCTGCTGGGTTCCACAGCTCATGCCGGCGCGCCGCAGCACGCGCTGGCCGGCAAGAAGCGAATCCCGCTCAGCAGCCTGGCGGCCATCGCCATCGTCGAAGGACCGGCGATGATCAAGAGTGAGAACGGCCGGCTGATGAACGCGGTGACGCTCAACGTGCGCGGCCGCGACATCGTCGGGTTCGTCGATGAAGCGCAGCGGGTCGTCGCCGAGAAAGTCGAGCTGCCTGAAGGAGTTCACATCGAATGGAGCGGAGAATTCGAGCATCAAGTCCGTGCGGCCGAGACGCTGCGATTCGTGTTCCCGGCCGTGATCGTGCTGATCTTTGTGATCCTGTACTTGACGTATCACGACCTCGCCGACGCGGCGTTGATGATGCTGGCCGTGCCGGAAGCGCTCAGCGGCGGAGCGTTCTTCATGTACTTCTTCCCGAAGATCATGCAGGGCTGGGACGCTCCGCCGATGGACTTCAGCGTGGCTGTGTGGGTCGGCTTCATCGCCTGCTTTGGCATGGCGACCGAGACGGGCATCATCATGCTGGTCTACCTCCGCGATGCCATCGACAAGCGGGGCGGCTTGGAAAACATCGGGTCGCTCGAAGAGCTGCGACAGGCCGTGATCGAGGGGGCAGCGCATCGCCTGCGTCCGAAACTGCTGACCGAGGGTGTCGCGATCATCGCGATTTTTCCGATGGTGTTCGCTCGCGGAGTTGGCGGTGAAATCCTCGCCCCGATGGCTCTACCTGTGCTTGGCGGCTTGCTGATTTCGGACGAAGTGGTCGATCTGTTCCTGCCCGTCCGCTTTTACTGGGTGCGCCGCACGCGGTGGCTCAAGCTGCAACAGGTGAAAACGGAGCAAGCTGGGCTATGTGACAAAACAAATTCCGAGTAAACCCAGTTCCGAAATCGGCGACTCCAGAACTACGCTCACTTCCAAGCTCCCTTGCGCCGATCCGTACCAATCAAGTCACGGACTGACAATCAATATGCGCTTTCGCGGCAAAGCAGTGAACTGGCTGATCGGTGCAATATCCGTCTTTGTGTTTCGCAATTTGTTCAAAACGCTGCGACTGAGATTTCACACGGCAGAAACAACCAATCCGTACGCGATCGAAGGTGACGACCGATTCATCTACTGCGTGTGGCACGATCAATTGCTGATTCCGATTTTCGGAGGCAAGCATCGGCACACAGCGGCGTTGGTCAGCCAGAATCAGGACGGCGGATTTGTTGTCGCGGGATTGCGCAGTGTGGGGATCCTGCCGGTTCGCGGTTCGTCGAGCCGAGGGGGAGCTCAAGCCATGCGACAACTGATTCGCGAGTCAGAGGGCAAGCACATTGTGATGACTCCGGATGGTCCGCGCGGGCCGCGCCGCGAGTTGTCGCCGGGTGTCATTTTTCTCGCCGCGCATTCCGGACGAGCCATCGTTCCGACCGCTTTCACCTGCGAAAGAAGCTGGCGATTCGGAGTCGGTTGGACGGACCTACTCGTCCCGAAACCATTTTCAAAAGTCCACTTGCTGACCGGTGAACCGATTCATATTTCCCACGACGCGGATCTGCGCAGCGAGCTCACACGCGTGGCCGCCGCGATGCTGGCCATGAATGATTGCGGTAATGCATTGGCGACGTTGCCGCCGTCGTCAACTCCCGATGCGGCTCTGACGCCATCCTGAGCCGCACTCGCGGTCCGCGATCTCGCCAGCCGGACGCATTCGGAAAGCAACGGAGACAGCGGACCATCACTCGATTCGATCGTCTGCGAGATTGGCCGGCGGACGGACGCACGACATCCAAAGACAGGCCAGGCCAATCAGCCATTGCGCCGTAGTGATCTAGAGGTAGAGGCGGTGCTCATGATAAAATGATTCACGAGGTTGCGGGGACAATGAGGCCACGTCCAACCAGCGACTGAGCCGCGAGCGCCAGAACCACAGCCAGAATTGCAGGCCGAGCAATGCGCTCGCCATGATCGCTCGACGACTCCATGGCTTGCGTCCCAGCGCATCGGCCAAGAGACAGGTCCCGACGATCGTTCCGGCAACATTGAGTCGAACGGTCACACGCTGAGTCAGTGATCCCTGTTCAACGCCGCCGAATTGCTCGATGCCCAATGGCACGACGACCCCGGCATAAAACGTCAACCCGCCCCACCAGACCGCAAAACTCACGATCACGGCGAATCGCCACAGCCAGAATGTTCAACGTGATTGGGGCATTGCATCCTTCTGAAGACCGATCCGTCAATTGGCGGACCTCAGCGAGTTAGAATGCGGCAACGACCTCGGATCCACTTCGCGTGCTCAGGGCTCGCCAAACCGACAGGCCGATCTTGTCGTTGATTCCACGCGATGATCCGTCGAGCATGGAGACCATCACCATCCCGGTGTGATAGCTGCGGGCTGTCGTCGCTGAATATTTCGGCAGGCGTGTTGGGCCGTTGGTCCCTTCCTGCCAAGAGTTGTAATTGCAGTGATTCAAGATAAGCCGCTCAACTTTACAGGAGTGGTGCCGGATGACACTGGCGGATTTCGACCCTCTCCCCAACGACAAGCGCAGTTGGTCGAGTTCGTCGTCCAGGCGGCGGTCGTGTGCTCGCAGGGCTTTGAGCACTTGCCAGACTGGCTCGAAGGCCGATTGCGAGAGGATGTGGTCGGCGTCTTCGGACTCGTCGATTAAGACCGGGATCACGATCGTGCCGAGCGGCTTGCCGGCGGCTTTGCGGATCACTCGGCCGACCGCCTGGATAATGTCCACCATCGACCGCTTGGGGCCGATGAACGCCACGCCGTCGAGCACCGGAACACCGACCCCTTCGCCCAGACAGGCGCAGTTGCAGAGGATGCCGCGCGTGTCCTCCGGCAGGTGGGCTAATGAAATTTAGTCCGCCTTCAGCACTTCGATCTTGAGTTTACCGAGTGCTTGATAGGCGGGCAGAAACGTGCTGATCGGGAGCGGAGCGTCTTCGTCGAGTGCGGAGTCGGCCATCTTGAGGTGGGCGGGGCCGATGCCCCCTTTGCCTAGCGTCGCGTCGAGCGGAATCCATTCGCCGGCGAGAAAGGCTTCGGTCCACATGTGGCCGCCGAAGGAATTCAGGGAATCGACGTAGACCAAGCCAGCGGCGATGCGCGACGGAACTTTCTTCGCTCGCAGCATCGCGGCGAGGAGCACGGCATGCTCGGTGCAGTCTCCTTCCATCCGCTGCGCGACTTCGGCGGCCGAGGCCATCGCAGTTGAGAAGTTCTTCTTCGTCAGTTTGTCGCGGACGTATTTTTCCATCTTTGTGGCGATGCGGCTGGGATCGATTTCTCCTGCAGCGGCTCGATCGGCATGTTCGATGACCGCCGGATCGCGCGACTGCAAAAAGCGAGTCGGCGTGAGAAATTTATCGTCGGCCTTGACCAGTCGCGAATTCACGGGCGGGATCGGTTTCGTGGTCACGGTCATTTCGATGGCATGCTCTTTCGAGTCCTTTTCGATCAGCCGCTTGATTTGCTGGGTGCCTCCGGCGACGAAGAACGGTTCGGGGGATTCTTCCTTCATCGAGACGCGATAGACGATTTTCTTTTTGCGATGCGCGTCGAGGATTGGCGGTTCGATGCGGACCAGTGTGTTCACGGCGAGGTCGAGTTCCTCGCCGGCGATTGCCTGCAAGGCAACATCGCGCGGCACATCGTACGCACGAGCCACCAAGCCGAGCATGTCGGTTTCCGTCACTTTCGTTTGCCAGGCGGAATCGACGTACTGCCTCGAATTGTTCTCCGGAATGGCAGAGAACGTGACTTTTACTCTGAGCAGTGAGACCTCCTTGCCATCGAGCAGCTTGACCGGCCGCAGGTCATCGAGTGCGAAATGTGCCTGCGAAAATTTGGCAAACTCCGGCAGATAGATTTTGAACGACTTCGATTCGCCGGGCTTGAGCGGATTGTCGCGCAGCCAGCGATCGGGGTAGGCCGGCGACTTGGCGTCAGCTTCCCAGGCGACGCGGCGCTTGTCGGTGCGCCCGGCGAGTGTGGTGGTCAATTCGATTTGATCGCCGTTGACGACCCCTTCGGTGGTCGTGTTCTGGATCGGCGGGTTTTTCAACTCGAAGTTGAAGCGGAGCAGATCGCCGGATTCTGTTTCCTCGATCCGCAGCGACGTCGACATCTTCAACTCTTGGCCGAAGCGTTTGAGCGAAAAGTGCGACTCGCTGACGGTGATTAAGACTTTTTTCTTGTCACGCAACTCGACACGTTCTCGGCCGTATTGGTAGCCGACGCGCTGATTGCCGATGTGGATGACCTGCCAGGATTCGTGGTCATCTTTCGGAGAACGGTTTTGAGCAAAGCTCCACGCACAGGACGACAGCAGCCACAGGCTTAGGGTGACGAACTCTCGAATTCCGAATCGTGATCGAGTCTCGTGCGGCATGTTTATGACTTCTCTGTGTTTCAAAAAATGAATTCAGTAGGCTCTCCAAATTCAACTTCGCGAAACTTCTTGGCTGGCGATGAGGCCGTCTTTCATAACGATCCGGCGTTTGGCTTGTGCGGCGACGTCCGGTTCGTGTGTGACCATCAGGATCGTGCGTCCTTCGGAGTTAAGCTTTCTGAGCATGCCCATGATCTCTTCGCCGGTCTTTGAATCGAGGTTGCCAGTCGGTTCGTCGGCGAGAATGATCTCTGGATCGTTGGCGAGTGCTCGCGCGATGGCGACTCGCTGTTGTTGACCACCAGAAAGTTGATACGGACGGTGCTCGATGCGGTCGCCGAGTCCGACTTGCTCGCACAGATCAACGCAGTGAGCGATGTCACGAGCCGACAGTGCCGGCCGGCCAGGACGATAGTGCAACGGAATCTGAATGTTTTCCAACACCGTGTATTGCGGGATGAGATTGAACGATTGAAAGATGAATCCGATCAGGTGATTGCGAATATGCGAGAGATCGTCGTCGCTCAGTTCCGAAACGTGGTGTCCGCCGAGGATGTATTCGCCGCTGGTGGGCCGGTCGAGCGCGCCGAGCAGATTGAGCAGCGTGCTCTTGCCGCTGCCGGACGAGCCCATGATGGCCACGAAATCTCCCTGCGGAAACTGCATGCTGACTCCGCACAGAGCTTTGACGACGACGCCGCCCTTGAGGTGGTAGTGCTTGTGGAGATCGATGACTTCACCGGCAAGGGACATAGTCGTTCATCACTTTCTAAAATTAGGCTTCGTGGACTTCGAATTCTTGTTCGTTGGCAGAGGGTCTGATTTCTTCGCAGACGTTTCGGCGGGACTGGTTGTCGAGGTCGGTGATGAGGTGGCACGGCTGGGGGATTTTGGCGACGCAATCCAGCGTTCGAAATCGACACCGAGCGCGGTTTGATTCGGTCCTGCACTAGCTGCGGGGCAGTTGTCTAACAGTCGAAAGTCTCGCGGTCCCACTTTGGAGCGTTGCGGCAGTTTGCCGGTGAGTCGGACGTCGCCATTGCCCGACAACGAGTACTGCACGGCTGTGACACCCCATTGTTTTTGCCAGTGGTTCTCAAATGATTGCGGTCCGGCGGCCGGGGTTTCGGCGGCTCGAATGAACTGCGTCCACGGAGCAGTGTAGCCGTTGCCGTGATCCCACCACACGATCTGCTGATTGTTCAGCACGAAATCACGAGCCGAGAGCAACACCGGCGAAGTTTTCTCGCCGGATAACTCGGTCAGCGAGAGCAGGACCGAGTGTTGCATGAAAATATGGAGCGGCCGAGTCGTCTTCTCGGCTTCCTTCGTCCCTCGAACTTGGAACAAGAACTTGCCGCCGGCTCCGAAGGTACACCAGCGGGCATCGAGCGTCCCACCGATTCTTGAGCTGAAGCCTTGCACGCTCAAATCGAACAGTTCGCCGACCGAAGCGAACAGACTGTTTCGCAGTAGCAACGTGCGCTGGCGAAGATCGGCGTCCAGCAACTTGCCGCTGGTGAGCAGCACGCTATCGGTGATGACTCCGGAACAACGTTCGGCGGGATTCGCGAGTTCTCCCGGTTCGGTGTTGATTCGCTTCCAACGGATCAGCCCGCGGAAGCCACTAGTCCCTTCCAGCATTTGGCCGATGACTTGGCAGCGTCGCAAGGAGAAACTGCCGTCATGCACGCTGAGGAAATGGCCCGGCATCTGCAAACTGGAACCGTTCGGGAATTGGAATTGTCCATCGACCAGTTCCAGCGATCCATCTTCGACGATGAACATCGCCTCGTCATCTTTCATCTTGGTCGACTTGTGCGGTTCGAGGATCAGCGGAGCCTCACCGGTGTGCTGGAACTCGATACGCAAGGATTTGTGTTTCACTTCGACCGGTGTCATTCCAGACTTGCCCTGTCCGCGAACGACGACCAGCGTGCCGCTGGGCCAATCGTCGGCGCCCAGCACTTTGCCCAAGTCTTGCGTGTTGGCATCGACTTCGATGCGGCGATTGACGGCGAATGGCTCGATGCCGGTGATCGGATACGCGGCTCGTTCCATCAGCGCGTCAGTTCGCGCTTTCGCCAGATCGGTCGGGGCCGCGAAGTCGTTGACCGGGCAGCCGGGAGATTGGCCGTCGGTCCCTTTCAGGCCGAGTTCGTTCGGCAGACCAAGTGCGTTCGGCGACAACGAGAGGAAGTCGGTCGGTGGCGTCGCCGGCCAATTCGCAGCTGAAAACTGTGAGAGTTCCAGCGACGACTGATTGCGCCAAACATCTTTCCACGAGGCACCATCGCGCACGGCTTGCATCACACCCGGTTCTTCCAGAATCAGCTTCTGCCAACCACAAACTGCCGAAGATTCGATCTGCCATTTGAGATTGGCATACGGACTCTGATCGTTGCTGGGGAGCAGCGCTTGTTGCCAGCCGGGCAGAGCGAGCAACACCGGCACGGCTTGCGGTGCATTCACGCCGGCAAGGACCGAGTTGACGATCACGACTTCCGTGGCGGGGGGCTTGGCAACGTCCGCGCCGGGAGCGATCTCAAACGCGGTGCCGGTGGCCAGCACGCTGCACGACAAGAATTTCAGACTGCGTGCCGCAGCCGATGCCAAACCTTTCGTGACAGGATTGTTCGCGGACTTGAGTGACTTCGGTCCGGAGGGGTTCTTGGCTTCCTCGCCGACAGGCCGAGCTGACGCGCCACCAACTTTTCCGCCCACCACGGCAGGCTTGGCCGGAGGAGTTTCGACTTCGGGAAGCTCGTGATTCGTCAGGCTGAGCACCGGCGCGGCACCGGTCGTGAAGACACAGCGGCTGGCGAAAAAATCGGTCTGCGTCTGATCGACGTGAAATGCGCCAAGCGCCATGCCACTTACAACCGACTCGCGTGCGAAGATTCTTGCTCGCGGCGATTGCTGCGGATCCGAACGAGTGACTTTCCCGCCGACCCCAAACGCGAACGTCTTCCCAGCACGACTGCCGAGCATCCGGATGTCACAACGCACAACCGCCAGGTCTCCGGATTGCACGGTCACAAACGTCAGCAGATCGTTGTTCGCGAACTGCCGTGGGTCGACGTAGATTTGCAATCCTTCAAGCGAAAGTGCGCCATTGGTCACGTGCAGCAGCGAGTCGTACGGTTGATTCGGCTCGGCCAAAAACACCAAGATCGGCACGCGGCCGAGCGCAGCGCGAATCACGACCGTGGCACGATTCTTCACTTGTATGGGGTTGAGGAAATACGGCCCATCGGTGACGAGTTCAATGATACCGCCAGCCTCGGGAAGTTCTTGGAGCGCTTGTTCGAGCGTCGGCACTTGTTCAAAGCCGCTCGGCCCACCGCCGACGGCGATGGTCTTCAGACCAGCCGGAGGAGGCGACCCGTCTGCCGTGATCCATTCGGGGATGTGTTTGACCTCCCCTTCACGGCCCAGCGGCGCGAGCGGCGGGAAGTACAACGCCCCAGCCGCCGGCGCAGCCACGGTGGGACTGTCGTTCTTCGTGAGATTTTTTGAACCATCGATCGTCGTGACCGCCGCTGGCCCTTTCTGAGTCCCACCACTGGACGCCTTGGGCCTCTTCTTGTCGCCATCAGTTTCGGGGGCGACCGTCGTGTTCGAGCCACTGGCAGCGGCGATCTCGTTGCCACGATGGAACGGATCGCCGCTCGAAGCCGTGTTCGTTTCGACTGCGCTGCCGAACCCGGAAACGATGTAGCCGAGAATTGCGATCACCGCGATCATGGCCGCTCCGATGCCCAGCGACTTCAATGCTCCGAGATTGATCCCGCCGGCGGACGGCGCAGCTTTCGCGAGCGATTTGTGAACTGGCAATTCTATCGTCGCTGCGGCGGCGAGTTGTTTGGCTTCTTTCGCAGCCGGTTTCTTGTACGACGCCTTCGGCTCATGGACTGCGTTATCGCCGTTGTCGTCCTCTTCCGCCAGCGCGGCGAGATCCTTCAGCGACGTCAACTCGCGCGTGAGGTTTTCGTTGTCCAAGTCCTCCAAGAACTCCGCAGGAGTCTGATAGCGGTCCTCCGGCTTGATCGCCAACAGCCGCTTGATCATCACGGAGATGTTCTCGGAGACGGATTCGTTCTCGTCTCGCACGTCCGGCCGAGCGCCGCCGGAATGAGCATTCAATTTATTGATTATGCTCCCTTCGGGGAACGGCGGATGCCCGGTTAGCAGGTGAAACCAAGTCGCTCCCAGCGAGTACAGATCGCTGCGAATGTCCGCCGCCTTGCTGTTGCGAGCTTGCTCCGGCGACATGTAATCGACGGTGCCGACCGTGGTGCCGGTGCGGGTGATGTTGGTCTCCATCGTTTCATCGACCGAACGGGCCAAGCCCATGTCGGCGAGTTTCACCAGTCCATTTTTGGTGATCAGCAAGTTCGACGGCTTGATGTCGCGGTGGACGATCTTCTGCTCGTGAGCGTGCTGCAACGCCAACGCGGTTTGCCGAATGACGTCCATCGCCCGCTTGGCCGGCATCGGTCCCCGTTTGGCGACGATCGAGTGCACATCGGTCCCGTCGATGAACTCCAAAGCGATGTACAGATACCCGTCCGCTTCGCCCGCGTCGTGGATCGCAACGATGTTGTCATGCTTGAGCGCCGCCGCCGCTTGAGCTTCCGCCTTAAAGCGTTTGACGAGCGTGGGATTCTCGGCCTTCTCTTTCGCCAGAACTTTCAAAGCCACTTGCCGCCGAAGCTGCGTGTCGGTGGCAAGGAAAACTGTCCCCATGCCCCCCTGGCCGAGCTTCTTGATGATCGTGTACCGGCCGAGCTGTTTGAGTGCGTCCAGCCCATGGCCTTTGGTCGGGCTGCTCTTGCCGGCCGTATCGGCGGGCTTCGCCGTGATCACTGCCGTTGGCTTCGCCACGTTCGCAGCGGACGGCTTGATCACACCACCCGATTTGGGCGGCGGATCCCGCGGCTCGGACTTGCCGGACCCAGCCACGTTCGCAGCCATCGATGACCTCGGAACAAGAAACAGTTAATCGAGAAAAAGCCGTTGCTCGCCGTGCGGGAGTTTAGCCTGGTTCCGACGATTTGCCATAACGGTTGAGGCGAAGGGCGTAGCGGTTCACCGTGGACCGAACATCGCATTGCAGTGGCGCAATGGGCGAATGAGCGTGTCCCACCCTCATTCGACAATTCTTCAACCTGTGGAAGATGCGCCGGACCACCAGCACGAAGCGCGAGCGAGTGGCTGTCCGCGAATGACCACTAATTCTGTCGGCATCGCGACATTTTTCGCAATCCGGTACATCGGCCAGCCGTGTCATTCAGCTGGGAAGCTGTGGCCGCGGAGTTGGCAGAGGCGTTTGCCGGACGGGAGACAGGCCGGGATGAAATTCACCGCCGGCCTGGCCGTCTTCGAGATCGACCTGCTGTTCCATGCAGCGCAGGTCGAGATCCGTGATCACCCCTTTGTCCTTCAACAGTCGCAGCAGCGATTCGAGCGCCAGAGATAAACTTCCGACTTGCGAGGCCAATGCCTCTCGCTCGCGAAGTTCGGCGGCTTCGCGTTCTTGTGTGAGGCGGATGGATTGTTCGGGATCGTAAGTGCTCGGAAACGGGAGCGAAGCGGTGGAGTCAACGACAGCCAGTTCGACCGTGTCATGGTCATCCTGGTCCCAGCTTGCGTCGTCCTCACTCGGTGGAAGATTCTCGAACACTTGTTCCGCTTCGTCGTCACCCTAGAGCAGCATTTTGAGGACACCCATCGCGCACCCTTCCGCAACAAACGTGTCTGAAGAAACCCGGCTTTTGGAAACGCCAAGCTTCTGGCTCTCTCAGAAGCCTACGTCATGTGACGCAATCGTCCAGCCGGAGCGAGCTACATCGCGGGATGTCGGCAATGCCAATCGGTTTGCTGCTGGTACGACTGCGCAATCGCGAGCAGACGGCCTTCGGAAAATGCTCGGCCAACCAGTTGCAGACCCGTGGGCAAACCCTCTTCGCCGAAGCCGTTCGGGATCGAGAGGGCGGGGATGCCGGCCGCATTGCCGGCTCCACCGATTTGTGAGCCGGACAGACCCTTGCGGTACTCGTCCCAGGGACGGTCGATCGGGTATGCGACGCTCGGTAGTGTCGGGCTGACGACTGCATCGAACGGAATCAGCGCGGCATCGACTTCACGCTGCATGATCGCCCGTATGCGCTGCGCGTTGATGTAGTCCTTGGCCGGGATCGTCAGTGCCGAGTACAGCCCCCAACGATCTTCGTCGGCGGTCATCTCCCAAACTTTGCCGTTCTTCGCGAGGTCTTCAAACGTGGCGGCCATCTCGCAAGAGATGATCAGCGAATTGACCGACCCGAACGGCAAGTCTGGCAGTTTGCACTCGCTGAGCGTCGCAAAACGCTCGAGCACTTTCAGTGACGCCTCGAAGTTCGCTTTGACCTCCGGCTGCACTTTCGTGACGGCATCGCTGAGCACTCCGATGCGAAATGGACATTGAGTTGGCGACGCGACGTGCGAATGCGCCGACGATTCTTGAACGGCATTGAGAATCAAACCACAGTCCTGAGCCGTCCGAGCCAGCGGGCCGATCTTGTCCATCGTCCAAGTCAGCGCCATCGCCCCTTTACGGCTGATGAGGTCGTAGGTCGGTCGCAGTCCAGTGACTCCGCAATTGCCGGCCGGAGTCATGATCGAACCCCACGTTTCGGTGCCGATGGAAAACGGGACGAGGCCAGCCGCGACGGCCGCTCCTGAACCGCTCGACGAACCGCCGGCCCAACGCTTGAGATTCCACGGGTTCAGCCCTGGCCCGGTGAACGTCGCGTTGGCTTGCCGATAGCCCAATCCGCCGGCGATCTCGACCATCGCCAACTTCGCGGCGAGCACTGCTCCTGCCTCGCGAAGTTTCGTGATGACGGCCGCGTCTTCGTCGAACATCTGCTCTTTGAACGGAGCCGCTCCCCAGGTTGTCGGAATACCCTTCGTCGCGAGCAGGTCTTTCGCTCCGTACGGAATGCCGTGCAGCGGACCTCGAGAACGACCAGCGCAGAGTTCGATGTCCGCTTGCTGAGCCTCAGCGAGTGCTCGCTCGCGAGTCACCGTCACAACGGCGTTGAGTTTCGGGCCGAGATGCTCCAGACGATCGACGAAAAACCGCGTCAGCTCGATCGACGTGAACTCGCGCGCCCGCAGCCGCTGGCCAAGCTCGCCGACAGTTGCGAACGCCAGTGTTTCGGGAACCGGCATAACGAAGGTTTCCGTGCTGTTTGGAGAAATGGATTGGGCGTGCCAATGTCGCCGTATCGCTGCGGTCTATGGGTTCCTTCGTGCCGGAGCAACCGTGGGAAGGGTCTCAAATTCAGAGAAGTTGCGACAACACAGACGTTGTGGATCGTGAGTCGACCGCCGCGGTTTTCCGTCACGCAGGACACGGAATCATCTCGCGGGCTTCTGGCCTCGAGGATTGGCGGGTTGCGTCGAGCCACAGCCGACGCTTGTCATCGTTGGCGAGCCTAGTCACGCTATCGACTCTGTTAGTTTTGGCTGCCGCCTAAAGGCGGGACTACGAACCTCTCGAAAGGAACCACCATGAGACGCTCGGTTGGATTGTTCGCTTGGGCATTGCTTGGAATAACGGCGATCGCGGGTGCGACGGACGCTCCGAAAGGGATCACAAATCTTCCGCTGATTTTCTCGGAAGACTTCGAGTCGGGGAGTTCCTCGAATTGGGTCGCGACCGATCCGGCCGCCTGGAAGATCGAGAAGACGGACAACGGACACATCCTCAGCCAGTTCGGAAAGAGCAACACGAAAACTCCGGTTCGCTCGCCGTTCAACCGAGCCATGATCAAGGACGTGACCGTCAGCGATTTCGTGCTGGACGTGAAGCTGCAATCGACCGTGAAAGATTACGGGCATCGCGACATGTGCCTGTTCTTCGGCTGTCAGGACGCGGCTCATCTGTACTACGTGCATCTCGGCAAACAGACCGACGACCACGCCAACCAGATCTTCATCGTCAACAACGCCGACCGAAAGAAGATCTCGACCAAGACCAGCAGCGGGACGAATTGGACCGACGACTGGCATCACGC
>CAMDRI010000135.1 GCA_945906725.1 Candidatus Kuenenia stuttgartensis
TTCGCCGACATGCTCGGCACGCTCCGTCGGCTCAGCGTCCGGCAACAGGTTTTGACCTTGGCCCTCGCAGGACCAGGGTCTCGAAAAATCCAACAACTCCTAGAAAACGCGGTGGCCTTGGCCACCTAAAATGCAAAAGTCGAACTCACAGCCTGTCCGACAACGTGGCTCGCTCCTAAAATTCGCCTCTCTTTCCAATCAATCTCTTTCATTTGGAGGTGGTGAAACATGCTCCGGTTTAGCCAGTTTCCTCTCGCAATCCTCGCTTTGAACCTTGTGTGCGGAGCGACGTTCGCCCAAGACAACGACAAGAAGCCGATCCCCGCGACGGCCACGCCGACGAATCAGCCGCGAGACCCACTCTTGCTCCCCCAGCACGATGAGGCACGGAAAAATGCCGAACAAGCCTACCGCCGTAGCGACTACAAAAAAGTGATCGAGTTGATGTCGAGCGTGCTCGCGCAGAATCCCAAAGATCACGTCGCGATGTACCTCCGAGGCAGCTCGCGCGTCGATCTGGGTTCCGCAACGGGCGATGCGGCGATGGTGCGAGCCGGCATCGCTGATTCTCGCGAGTCGATCACCGTCAAGCAGAAGGACAATCTCAACTATTACCTGCCGTACCTCAAAGGCATGACGAGCCTTTCGCTAGTGGAAAACAAGCCTGCTCATGCCCAAGTCGCCATCAACTTCGCCACACAGTTGCTCGCACAACCGACGCTCAAAGGGGAAGAGCGTTCCAACACGCTGTATCAGCGAGCGTTGGCGTACTCCGCCATTCAAGATCAGGCCAAGGCGATTGGCGATCTTCAAGAGGCGATCCGCATTACACCCAATCATCTGGGTGCTCGCGTTGATCTGGGAGGGGCGCTTTCAGCGGCCGGACAGAACGCCGCTGCAGTGACCGCCTACGACGACGCGGTCAAGGCGTTCCCAAACTTGCCATTGGTTTACAACAATCGAGGCTTCTTCCAGCAGTCCATCGGAAAACTGGACGAAGCGATTCTCGATTTCACGAAGGCTCTGGAACTCGACCCGCAGTTCATCGAGGCGATTTCCAATCGCGGCTACGTGCAGATGAATCGAGGTGACTACGAGAGTGCCGAAAACGATTTCACGCAGTCGCTGCAATTCAATGCTGCTCAGCCGAGCGTGCTCAGTCTGCGAGCCGGCAGTAAGCTTTCGCGCGGCGACCTCGCGGCCGCGATTGCGGACTACAACGAAGTCTTGAAATGGGACAGCAAGAACAGCTACGGCCATGCGGAACTCGGCTTCGCGCTGTTCTTCTCTGGCAAGACCCAAGAAGCTTTGGCCGAGTTCAACAAGGCCACCGAGATCGACCCAAAGTTGCGATTCCTGCTGCCATGGCAATACTTGGCGATGCTGGCTCTGAACCAGAAACCACAAGCGGATGCGAAGTTCGCGGCGGACCTGGCGATCCCGCAGGCGAAACGGGAATGGCCGGATCAACTGCTGACTTACCTCGGCGACAAGCAGTCCGAACAAGACCTGCGCAAGGCGATCAACAATGACCCGAAGGTCGCCGACCCGCAGACCTGCGAAGCCGAGTTCTTCATCGGCCAACGCAAGTTCGTCGCCGGCCAGAAGGACGCGGCGAAAGTTCATTTCGCCGCTGCGATCAAGGCCAAGTCAACGCAGCTTTCCGCCTACCGCGGAGCGAAGCTGGAGATCAAGTAGCCGGTAGGGTGGGTCGAGTCATCGAGACCCACCAAGGCCGGTAGTATTCGGTGCGTCTCGATGACTCGACCCACACTACGACGGAGCCTGTTTTGATCCTAACAGACAGCGATCTCATTCTCGTCACCGGAGCGACCGGACTGGTTGGCAGTCATGTGACTGAGCAGGCTCGGAAGCGCGGCTACAAAGTCCGCGCGATCGTTCGTCAGCCGAGTCAGTGTTCCGACCTCACAAACTGGGGCGTCGAGTTGGTCGCTGGCGATATGACCAATCGCGACTCGCTGGTGAATGCTGCGAAAGGGGCAACGGTCATCATTCACTGCGCGGCAAAGGTCGGCGATTGGGGACCGACGGAAGAGTACCGCACGGTCAACGTTGACGGACTTCGCCACTTGTTAGACGCCGCCGAGTCGAGCGGTTCGTTGAAACGGTTCGTTCACATCAGTTCGCTCGGCGTTTATCCCGCGTGCGATCACTACGGCACCGACGAGTTCACTCCGGTCAGCACGACCGGCATCGACGGCTACACACTGACAAAGGTGGAAGCGGAAAATCTCGTGCGCGACCACATTCGCGATCGCAGCTTGCCGGCCGTGATTTTGCGGCCGGGATTCATCTACGGCCCGCGCGATCGCACGATCCTGCCGAAACTTCTGGCCCGCATCAAAAGCGGAGGTTTCAAGTTTCTCGGCAGCGGTCAGCAATTGCTCAACAACACGTTCGTCGGCAATCTGGTCTCGGCAATCTTCTTGGCCATCGAAAAGGACGACGTTTTCGGCGAGCTGTTCAACATCACCGACAACCGCTTGGTCTCTCGCCGTGAATTCATCGGCACCATCTGCGAAGCTGCCGGCCTGCCGACTCCGGCGAAGAACGTTCCATTGCCGGTTGCCAAGATGTTGGCGAATCTGATGGAAGCCGCGTATCGAATGCTCGGCAAGCAAGAGGCTCCGCTGTTGTCGAGCGCGCGGATCAAGTTCCTTGGCCTGAATCTCGACTACAGCATCGACAAAGCCCGGCGACTGCTCGGCTACGATCCTCCGACCGACTTCACCGAGGCGATGCGCACGACGGTTGCATGGTCTCGCAAAGCCGGATTGGTCGCGTGAAACTGCCGAAGCATTTCCTCGTCAGCGATGATGTGCGAGTTCACGGCGCCTGAGGGAGCGAGCCGGCGTCGATTCCCGGTACTGAGGCGGAGGCACGCGGTGCGTCGCTGGAGAGCAACGCCGAATTCTCTGGCCGCGGCGTTGCGGGACCGGCGAACTCGAACCGAGCGGCGACAAGGCCGTCGATGTTGAGCTGCGATTCGTCGATGGGCATGCGGCGGACGGCGGAGGGATCGATGCGAGTGATCACGTTGATGTCGGGGGGCACGAGAATCCCCTCCAATTGCCAGTCGATCGCCGATGTCCAATTGGAAGGCAGCCGCCCAGTCATCCAGGTAATCAACGCGGGACGAGTCTCGTCCGACGCCGAACGATCCAAGTCGAAGACGCAATTTGTGGCAGACAAGGTCAGGCGACTGAGTGGCGGACTTTCTTGAGTCGTCCAGCAGCGCAGCAGCGGGCCAGTGCCGCGCAGGGTGACGAATCGCAGTTCGCAGATCCAATCGGTGGCTCCGGAGTCACTCAGTTGGACGAAGTCGCCGCGACCGACTTTCAGCACGTTCTCGGCCGCGAACCGGTTGGGCAGAGAATTTAGATAGACCGCCGGCGTCGTTCCGGCGAACACGACGTTTCGCAGGACAACTTGCGTCTCGCGTCGCGATCGGGATTCTTGCGGTCGCCACGCGAGCGCGGCTCCGCGCCGGCGTGTCCCAATCGAGTCGTCTCCGATTTGATCGAAGCGACTTTGGCGGACTTCCAATTGTTGGCAGTCAGCAATCAGCAGCGAGGATGCAGGGTTCGTTTCGGACGGTTGTCTCGTGAAACGCACATGACTCAGTTGAATGTGTTCGGCCCACAACGAGAGCGCGCGATCGGCGATGACGATTTCCGCCGGATGCGAAGGGTCGCCGACGATTTGCAAGCTGCCGCTGCCAGCGATGTCCTCGGCCAGATAACGCCCGTTCGGAGCCAGCGTGATGCGACCGGACGCATCCGGTGCCGGTAACGGTTGAGGTTCGCGGTCGATGTTCGGCGATTCCTCGGCCGGTTGGCGAAGGGTCTCGCGAGTGCTGATTTCCTCGCGAGGTCGCGTCAGCGAGAGCACGAAATTGCGAGCGCCTTGATCGAGCAGCGACAAAGCAGCTCCCGACATCACGAAGATCGTGGCGACCGTCAACGGCCAACGTGAATTCGATTCCGTCGGCGGCTTGCGCGGCGTCGAACGATCAAACTCGCCGCGAAAGCTCGCGAGCCGACGACGTCCGCCACGAGTTGGTTGGCCGAAGTCATTCGCCGCCTCGCGGAGCGAGCGTGGCCGCGCGGCTGGATTCGTGGATGTCCAACGGAGCAGCGTTTTGGCCAACCAGTCGGGAGCATCGGGAACCCACTCGCGCACGTCGACGATGGTTTGAGTTTGATGGGCCGCGACCTTGGCCAGCGAGTCTCCCGCTGCAAACGGCGGACGTCCCGCGAGCAAGTGCCACAACAAACAACCCAGCGCGTACAGGTCACTCGAACTGGATGGCGGCAAGCCGGCGGAGATGCGTTCGGGAGCCAATCCGTCGTACCGATCCGCCGAGCGGATCGTGTGAAAACTAAATTCCGGCCGGAACACAGACACCAATCCGGTATCCACCAAAACCGACTGACCTTGTGGAGTGATGCGAACGTTTGTCAGCGAGAGGTCGCCATGCACGAGGCCGCACGCTTCGAGTGCCGCGAGACCGTCCAGCAACTGGCGTCCGATTTCCACGACGACCGATGTGGGAAACCGACCTCGTCGGACCAACAACTCGGCTAGATGCGGACCGCGCACATGCCGGCTGATCGAGACGAGTCGCCGCTCACCGGCCGAGGGCCATTCGACCGCTTGAGTCGCTTGCGGCAACACGATCGCCGGATGCGAGAAGTCCGCTGCCACAGAGACCAACTTGGCCAAGAGTTCGCTCTGCGGACGCAGTTGTTCTGGAGCGGCTGATGTCAGTTTCAGCACACAGACGTCATCCGCATCGCGTCGCCGCGCGAGAAATGTTTCGGCGGTCACGGTGCCGCCGAGCCGTTCCAGCAACAGGCATGGACCGACTTGCAGACGCTCGCCCTGCGACATTTCCAAAGACTGCCCTTGAAAGGCCGTCAGCCGGCGCGACTGCACGAGGGCGTCGATCCAGATGGAATCGAAGGCCGGCAGGTCGCGCGTCAACCGCCGCACATAGCCTCGACAACGCCGCAGATCGCGCGGCGAGCAGAGCTTCAGCGCGGACAGCGTTTTGAGCAGAGTTGAAGAGGGCGGCTCCAGCACGCGGACATCCTTTTCTGGTGGGGGACGACGGGCCAAGGTTTATCCCACATCGCCGAAAGAGGGACAAGACGGGAGTTTGCGAGACTTGCGACTCGCGGCCTGCCGGATCACTCTTCCGATTCGCAACTTCGCCAAATTCACCGAGGTGAGCTGTGGTTCATTGGTTGTTCAACTTGCCGGGGATTCGGCTGATTACTAAGCCGATCACGCGGATGCTGTTGAAGTTGATCGCGATTCCCATCTTCCGCTTCCTGCTGAAGTACCTGCTGCGAGTCGATGTCATCAGCCAGGAGTTGGAGAAAGATCTGTCGCAGTGGTTTCGGGCATCGGTGCTGTTGTTATTCGCGACGCACAACATGGAGGAAATTCTCTTTCAGACCAGCACGCGGGAATTCAAACACGAGTCGGTCATTGACGCGGTGTCGTTCGGATTGCGGTTGTTTCTGGCCATTGGCTGCATCGAAGGAATGCCGGATCAAGAGTTGTTTCGGTTCATCCATCCGGGGCCGCCCAAGGTGAAGTCGAAGAAGTTCGGAGACTTCGTGCGAGAGTTACGACAAAACTGGCGTGCCTGGCTGTGGGGCGTGGCATGCATTCATCTCAGCCGATCGTCGCCGGTGTTCGCGATCATCACCGTGTTTCAGGTCGGCCCGGTGGGTTGGGTCTGTTATTGGTTGGCGGTGGCTCAATACCTGGCGATCGGCCTCACCACGTCGCGAGACAAGGCGATCGACGTGTTGACGTCGTTCGATGCCGAGGTTGCTGCTCGGCGAGCGCAATTGCTGTCGGAGTTGCAGTCCATCGCGAGCGAGAAGACGACACCGTCTCCGAATGTGGTGGTTTCAGTGGCGGAGGAATTGCCGCCCGCCTCGAATTGAGGCTCAGTGCTCACTTGCCGGTTGGTTTGGTTCTGCAAAAATCCGCAGAACGATCGCTCACAATCGAATCGTCCGATGCTCTCTTTCCGCGCGAGCCGCAAGGATTTCCGGAGCGTGGAGAAACCGATTGACGGGGTTGGGCTGCGGGAGTACATCTCCTTCGGCACTCCGTTCGCAGGATTGCCCGCACCGCAAGGAAGTGGTCTGAGGAACCTTGTCGAAACGTCCCCTCTCGCTCTGAGGCTGTTTTGCGTCCGGTGACGTTCCGATCAAAAAGGAAGCGTGCTGTGAGAGTCACGATTGCATGGTTCTGCTTGCTCGCGTTTTTGTCTGTCGTTGACGCTGCGGATTCACGCGTGGAAGAGACCGCGCGAACGACTGTCGCGGAGGACTCCGACGCCCCCAAAGGCTCGCTGGTGATCATTGGCGGGTCAGAACGCTTTCGAGATCGTGAGTTGTGGGACAAGATCGTGGAACTCGCGGGAGGTGACGGCGCAAAGATCGCAGTCTTCCCAACCGCGGCTAGCGGTCACCCCGCAAAGTCGTGCGCGAAGCTCGTGCAGACTTTGAATCGTGCGGGGGCGGAAGCGTTTGTCGTGCCCGTTTCGTGGAATGAAGTCGATCTCGACGTCAAGGATGCAGTCTTTGATCCGGAGTTGGTGGACCGGGTTCGTTCTGCGACGGGAATTTACTTCATCGGCGGAGCACAAGGTCGAATCGTCGATGCTCTGCTGGATGACGACCGCGAACGGACTCCAATGCTCGACGCGATTTGGGATGTTTACCGTCGCGGTGGTGTGATCGCTGGAACCAGCGCGGGCGCTGCGATCATGAGTCATGTGATGTTTCGCGACGCTCCGCCGCCGCTCAAGATTTTGCAAAACGGCGTCAGCATGGGTGAGGAACTCGATGACGGGTTGGGGTTCCTCGACAAGCGCTGGTTCGTCGAACAGCACTGCCTGGTTCGCGGCCGATTCGCTCGCGCGCTGGCCGCAATGCACTCGCAAAAAATCCCGTTCGGTATCGGTGTCGATGAGAACACAGCGCTCGTCGTGAAACGGGGCTACGAAGCCAGCGTCATCGGCTACAAGGGAGTGCTGATCATGGACATCTCGCAGGCCGAAAGAGATCCGAACATGGATAGCTTCGCTCTGAAGAATGTGAAGTTGAGTTACCTGGACCGCGGCGACTCGATCGATTTGCGCACGCGCGTCGTGACGCCGGCGGAAGAGAAACTCGATGACATCCTGCTCGATCCCAACGCCGACGACTACGACCCGTACTTCGACCACCGCATGTTCTACACCGACATTCTCGGGAACGCGGCCGTGGCCGATCTGCTCGGACGGCTAATCGACAACCAGGAATCGGAGGCGATCGGCCTGGCGTTCAGCGGGCTTGATGCCAAGAATCAGCCGTCCGATGGATTCGAGTTCCGGTTCTATCGCGGCCCCGACAGCAAGGGTTGGTACACGGAAGAGTTTGGCGGCGAGGACTACACGGTCCTCGATATTCATCTCGACATTCGCCCGATTCGCATCGCTGGTCCGCTGTACGAACACCGCATCGCGGCCGAAGAAAAACGCCGCGAAACAACCGAGCCCACCGAAGAGTAGTGCGGGAATTCGGCTACTTTGCTGCCTGACGCGAGGGAATGAACTCCAGCAGGCGAACCAAGCTGAGGTCACGGTTGTTGAACTTTTCGAGGTTCTTCGTTTCGACAGCGAACACAAACGAGACTTGCTGCCCAGTCGGTGCGGCGCACAGATGGTAAAACCAAGTCATCGGCACGCCATCAGCTTCACCGTCCACGGTCACTCGAAACAAAAAGCGTCGGTCGGTCGCGTTGCGAGGCTTGAGGGGCTCGGACTTGATGATCGACTTCAGTTTCTTGCCGAGACTCTGGCGGATATCCGTTTGAAACTGCTCCTCGGACGTGTGGCTGCCGGCAGCGGTCGCGGGAACCGGTGAGACATTGACTTGAGCGAGCAGGCTGCCGTGTTCCATCAACCGCAAGACCGCAACATCGTTCGTTTGATGAAACTGGTGCCAGTCGCGGTCGTGATAAAATCGAGTGCCCCACGACTCGAATCGCAAGAACTGCATTTCGGGTGCAGGCTCGACAGGGAGTTCCGCCACCGCCGCATCGCTGAGTAATTGTGCTTCCGACCTTTCCTCCGCCAGCGTGCGTTCGAGAGTGACGTTGGCCGTCACCTCCAGGCCCGGCTTGGCGGCACCGATCGCGCGAGTCTCCGTCTGCTTGACACGTGCGCGAGTCATCAGCTTTGCGATGCGATCAAAGTTGAACTCTCCCGTGAGTTGCACACTCGTCGGTGCGCCCAACGTTGCACCTTCCGCTGCGCCACTGAATGTGACGCGAGCCGATTTGGCATCGGCTTCTTCCAGCTTGCAGGTGATCTCGCCTTTGGTCATGGCTTCGATGCCACACAGCATCTGCACCGCCCAAGTCTCTGGTTTCCAAGAGTCTCCGAGGGCAACTTCTTCGCGTGGCAAAAGGCTCAAGAGCGACAGGCTGTCCCCCGGCGTGCTGATCAAATCGAGTTGATCGTAGGTCAACGTCGCGGTCGGGCTGTAAAGCATTGCCCCTTCGCGGCGTCCATGAGCGACGATCAAGTGCCGCGTTTCTGGAAGCTTCAACGTCGATTTCTTGGGAGCGGTTCCGGCCGGCAAATCTGCCGGAGCGACCTCGGCCTCGTTGTTGGCAAACCGATACAGCCGCGCTGTTCGCAACGTCTCGGCATCGCGGCCAGTGCCGCTCAGACGCCGTTCAAGAAAGCGATACTGCGCGTCGGCGTTCAGTTTGAGCGAAATCTTCTTGCCGCCTCCGGCCGCCGTTTGAAGCTGCCCGCTGACCTGCACATGGCTCCGCACCAATCTCGTTCGCGAGTCCGCTTCTGGCTCAGCAAGTTCCACTTTTTCAGCGGCAAGCACGAACACGTCACACGCTGTCGTCGTCAGGATCAGGCATCCCAGCCAAAGTACTCTCATCGTTCATTCTCCATCCAGCAGCGAACCGCGGCGCGCGATGACGGTTCTGAATTCAATTTGGCTCATCCTCAGTCAGCTCGATTGTAGCCGTCGCAGTTGTTTGGCGAAAAACCTGTCGCTAGTATCTTTCCCGCTTGGGAAGCGAGATTCGACCGTTCCGGCCTCTGACCGGTGGAATGGTCTCATGATTTCTACACGACCTGTAAGTGTTGTTGTCTGTTCTGGTCCGACTTCGGCAATGCAAGCCAGCGTCTTAGCTCTGAATCGAGCCTACGCTCCGGTTCACGTTGTTTCCGTGCGGCGAGCTTTCACACTGCTTTACAAAAGTTTGGCAGAAGTGGTCTCTGTCGAAGACGGGCAATTCCAGACATTCGACTTCGATCGCTGGCGCGAGTTGAGTGACGCCAAGCATTGCCTCGAAGAATTCTGCGAGTGGGACGACTGGATACGGACTGTCTCATTCGCCATTCAGGTGCCTCGCGTGATCCGGCTTTTGGATTACGACCGCGTGCCGCGCAACGTAGTCAAGTTCAATCGCCGGAACGTTTTTTTGAGGGACGAGAATCGCTGCCAGTACTGCGGGAAGAAATTCGGCAACAACCATCTCAGCCTGGACCATGTTGTGCCGCGCAGCCGTGGCGGGCCGTCGACCTGGGACAACATTGTCTGTGCCTGCTTGAAGTGCAACGTCCGCAAAGGTGGACGCACTCCGCAAGAGGCGGGAATGAGGCTGTTCCGAGCACCGACCAGACCGGCTCGCAGTCCATCGTTGTCGCACCAACTCGGCTCGCGCAAGTACTCAGCCTGGCGAAACTTCCTCGATTGACACACACATGACGATTGATACGCTCCAATCCGTTTGGCGGGCGACTTGCAAAAACTGTCGGAGATCACTTCATGAAGAACCCCATGGTCGTCATTCGTAAAACTGCCGGCTCATCGGCCTCCATCCGATCTGGGTTTACACTGATCGAATTGCTGGTTGTGATCGCCATCATCGCTCTATTGGCCGCGCTGCTGTTGCCGGCCGTACAACAAGCTCGCGAAGCGGCTCGACGCACCGAATGCCTGAACAATCTCAAACAGATGGCCCTGGCCTGCCATAACTACGCCGATGTGCATAAGTCCTTCCCTTCGGGTTTCATCCTCAGCGCCCAGCCGTCGATTGCACTGGCATTCCAAAATGCTCCCATCATAGTTCCGCTTGGCCCACAGGTCGGCGGACAGGTGCAACAGGTGCAGTTGGTTGACTGGGTTTACTCCGACAGCTGGAGTTGGCAATCGATGATTTTGTCTCAGATGGGCATGACGACCGTCGGCGTGAGTTTCAACAAGCCGAAGTTCGACCAAATGAATCCGATGACGGTCACCGATAATATGGTTGCCTGTCAACAGTTGATTGGCAGTTACACTTGCCCGTCCAACTCACTGCCGCCTGGCCGGCCACAGGGATACGGCTACTCCAATTATCGCGGCAACATGGGGACGACTCCGGGCACTGGTATGATGTTTCAAGACAGTGCCGTCTCATTTCGCATGATCCGCGACGGCGAATCAAACACGCTCTTGCTGGGTGAATCACTGATGGGCTTCTGGGGTGACGGCTATAGTTGCTGTGCTCGAGTCGCCGACGACAATAACGATGATATTTCGGATCGCGGCACGGATGGCCTGATCCCGACCATGCGAGCGGCCGCGTTCGATACCTATTGGACGACGTCAGGAATCCATTTCTTCGGCTTCGGAAGTTGGCACGCGGATACTTGCAACTTCGCACTCGCGGATGGCTCGATTCGAGGAATTTCTAAAAACGTGAATTTCAAAATCTTGAAAGCCCTGTCTACTCGAGAGAACGGCGAGCGCATCGGCGAGTACTAACTCGGCAAGACTGAGCGAATTAGCCCAGGAACCAGACAGCGGCGAGGTGCAATCCTCGCCGCTTTCGTTGAGCGAGCGCTGGTCGCCAAGACCGTCTCGCCCATCTCGGACAGGGCAGTCGAATCATGATTCTTCGCCGAGCCGCCGTGAATGAGTTCCATCGGCAAGTCCGAGCTTCTTGAAAGAGTCTTATGATCGCCGCGTTGAGAGCAGAAGTTGCGCAACTGCGAGCCGATCTCTGGCGGCACAATCGGCTATACTACGTCGAAGCCCATCCGGAAATTTCGGATCTCGAATTTGACCGGCTGCTCCAGCGACTGCAGGAGATCGAACGAGAGCATCCGGAACTCGATGCGCCCGACAGCCCGACACACAAAGTTGGCGGCGAGCCGATCGACGGTTTCACGCAAGTCGATCATCGCGTGCCGATGCTGTCGATCGAGAACGTCTACGAGGAGGCCGGCGTTCGCAAGTTCGATGCGGACGTTCGCAAAGGATTGGGCGTGGGTGTCCAGTCGGCATACACGATCGAGTTCAAAATCGACGGCGTCTCGCTGGCGTTGATCTACGAGCACGGCGTACTGACAACAGCGGTGACTCGTGGAGATGGCCGACGCGGCGATGACGTCACGAACAACGCGCGGACAATCGGAGGTGTGCCGCTGCGGCTGGAAGGGGACGACGTCCCGCCGGTCATCGAGATACGCGGCGAGGCGTACATCTCAAACTCTGACTTCGCACACATTCGTGCCGAGCAGATCAAGGCCGGCGAGGAGCCGTTCGCGAACCCTCGAAATGCTTGCGCGGGGGCGCTCAAGCTACTCGACCCAAAATTGTGCGCGGCGCGGCGGCTGCGGTTCTTTGCTCACAGTGTCGGGTACAGCGAAAACGCGCGGTATCAAACGCACCACGAGTTTTTGGCGGCGGTGCGCCGTTGGGGCGTGCCGACCACTCCGCGCGTGGCAACTCTGCCCAGCATGGACGCAACTCTGGACTACGCTCATGAGTTGATGGACGAATTGCACTCGCTGGATTTCGAAGTCGATGGGCTGGTCATCAAAGTCGACTCGCTGGAACAGCGTGAGCAACTGGGGCGGACCAGCAAAGCTCCGCGATGGGTCGTCGCGTACAAGTGGGAGAAGTACGAAGCAACGACGCGGCTGGAACAGATCGAAGTGCAAGTCGGCAAGACTGGAGCGTTGACTCCTGTCGCGCATCTCGCGCCGGTCGAGATTGCCGGCACGACCGTCTCGCGAGCGAGCCTGCACAACCGTGACGAGATTGAACGGCTCGGTCTGCGCATCGGTGATTGGCTCGTGGTCGAGAAAGCGGGCAAGATCATCCCGCACGTCGTGCGTGTCGAAGAACATCGCCGCGACGGCAGCGAGCAGTCGTTTGAGTTTCCGACTCACTGTCCGGTCTGCAACACCGAGGCGGTCCAAGATGAAGGGGGCGTCTACATCCGCTGCCCAAATCCGCAGTGTCCGGCTCAACTGCGTGAGTGGTTGCGGTTCTTCGCTTCGCGCAATGCGATGGACATCGAGGGACTCGGAAGCAAGCTGGTCGAGCAACTGACCGACAGCGGACTCGTCCAATCGCTGCCGGATGTCTATCGGCTTCGCGATCGACGCCAAGAGCTACTGGCCCTCGATCGGATGGGCGAGAAGTCGGCAGACAGTTTGTTGAAGGAGATTGAAGAGTCGAAGTCCCGTTCGTTGTGGCGGCTGTTGGTTGGATTGAACATCCGACATGTCGGCACGCGCACCGCGCAACTTCTGGCGGATCGCTTCGGCACGCTCGACGAGATCATGCGGCAGAGCGAGGAACAACTCGCGACCGTCGATGAAGTGGGCGAGGTGATCGCGAAGTCGATTCACGAGGAACTCACCTCCGAATCCGGACGCCAGTTGATCGAAGAGTTGCGGGGCTTCGGTCTGAATTTCGGAGAACCGATCCCCGAACGCCCGACGGACGCCAGCCCGCGACAGTTCGAGGGACTGACGATCGTCGTCACCGGCACGCTGATTAAATTCTCACGCGATGAAATCAAAGAGCTGATCCATCAACACGGCGGCAAGCCGTCGGACAGCGTCTCGAAGAAGACCTCGTTCGTTGTTGCGGGTGAGAACGCCGGAAGCAAACTGACGAAGGCTAAGGAGTTGGGCGTGCCGGTGCTGACCGAGTCGGAATTCGAGTCGCGACTGGCATCTGACGTGTGATAAAAATGTTGGCGGGGTGGCACGGCCAATCGGTGACGAAACGCAACACTCGATCCAATCGTCACGAAGCATTCACTGCCGATGGCATCCCCTGGAAGTCGGACGCGCACCCTTGCCGCTGGTCGATCCAGCTTTCATCATGTCGCCGTTCCAAAACGTGGCGAGCGAGCCGGAGAAGGTCTTCGGCGGACAAACGGAGGTCGCTTGGCTTCGCCGTGAAGGTCGTGACACACTCACGAAAGACTTTTCCAGAATAGGGAGACGATTCCATGAAGCGCGTGTTGTGGTGCCTGGTTGCGGGAGCCGGTTTGTTTCTGCCCGTGGGCGCAGAAGCCAAAGACTGCTGCAAGCCGGTCAAGTGCAAGAAGGTCAAAGTGAAGTGCTGTCAGAAGGCGGCTCCGACTTGCTGCCAAGCTCAAGCCGCGTGCTGCACGTCGAGTGCTGCCGCCGCTGCTCCGGCTCCGGCCGCAGCCAAGAAACCCTATGAAGAGCCGGCTGCCCCGCCTCCACCAGCCGAGAAGAAGGCCGAAGAGAAAAAGTAATTCTTCGACGTTCAATTATGTGAAACCTTGCGAAGGACCCGGACCACTTTGGTCCGGGTTTTTTCTCATCGTAGACCGGTCACTCCGTGACCGGAGAATGTGAGGCACGGAGTGACTCGCCTACGATTTCGACGGCATCGGAGGTCAATTCGCCATGAGCGATATTTCGCGAGCAATTTTGGAGACGTTCGACAATCCGCACCCGCAGCGCATTTACGAGATTGTCACCGTCTGTCCGGAATTCACGTCCGTCTGTCCGAAAACCGGGCAACCGGATTTTGGCACGCTGACGATCACGTACGTTCCGGATCGGCTGTGCTTTGAACTGAAATCGCTGAAGCTGTATCTCCAGCAGTATCGCAATCACGGAGCGTTTTACGAAAGCGTAACGAACAGCATCCTGGATGATCTGGTCGCGGCGACCCAGCCACGCTGGATGACCATTATGGCGGACTTCACTCCGCGCGGCGGACTCCGAACTAGTGTGAAAGTGCGGTACGACCAGTCAGCACGCTAACAACGGACAGGGTTAAACGCCTCGGCCACCGCCGCCACCACCATTGTCGTTGTTGTTTTGTCCGCCGCGGATGCCGATCCAGCGATACCGTCAGGCTCGGCTTCCATGCCGTTGAGGTGCTTGTTGTAGGGCGTGGAAACAATGCAACGATTCACAGCGTCGGCGTTGCCAAAGTCGGTCAAAATCTGTGTGAAGATATTGCGACGCAATTGATCGAATTCTGGGTCAGAGTTGTTCTCGGAGCGTTCGGCAAGCACCGGAAACGGACTGCTGCGCATCCGCGAGGCGATCTCCATGACGTGGTCTTTGCCAGCACAGTTCAACTCGACGGTATTGCGCACGAACTCGTGTTAATGCAGAACGAAGTCGGATGCTTCGCCATTCATTTCTATCTGGTGGGCAGATGGTACTCGATCGGTATGGGGTTCAATGGCTACAGCGGCTCCAACGGCGACACGCTGCTGCCGATCGACATCCAAGAAGCCTAGAGCGTTTCAATTTTAGGTGTAGCGATATCCGCAGTGTTTGAAGTAATTTCGGCACTCGGTTTCCGTGAACTGGTCGAGGATTCGACCGCAGAGTTCCCAGAGCTTATCGACGGTTCGTTCCGCTCCGTCGCGGAGTAGCTTTTT
>CAMDRI010000136.1 GCA_945906725.1 Candidatus Kuenenia stuttgartensis
ACCATGCAAGCCAGCGTCATCATCGAGGTCCGAATCTGCCTCGAGCGGATAAGACATGCCCAACTCCAATCTCTAACGGGGTTTCAGAGACAAACAATTTGGGATGGCATCAACACAACATTGACCACATCCACGTTTAACTCACGGGAAGCTCGTGAATCCTTGAGCGACGTCATGAAAAAGAAAAACCATTCCCAACGACGTCCAAACTCACACGAACGAGGAAAGCAAAACAGGCGGGAACTCAAGCAGAACGCGACGGATTGTCCGGCGAAAATCGCAGGATGTCAACAACTTTCTCGGAATTCTGAGACGGGACAAAACCCTGGGAGTCGTCGGGGAAATCCAAGTTTACAGCAGTGTTGGACGATGCTCGCACAGCCACGGCTAATCGGGTCGATTGACGCCATAGCGTTTGAGTTTGCGGTCCAGTGTTGATCGTTCAATTCCAAGAATCGCTGCTGTCTGCGACTTGTTCCAATTCGTCTTTTCGAGAGTCGCGAGGATGTGCTGTTGTTCGAGTTCATCCAGCGATTTGTCCAACTTCACGGTCTCACCCAGTGCGACAGAGGGACTTGCCGCAGCGACGCTTGAGGGCACCACCATTGTCGGCGTTGGTGCGGTCGCGGCTGAAACACGAAGACCGGACAACTTGATCTCCGACGCGGAAACCATGTCGCGAGTGCTGAGCACGACGGCGCGTTCGACGCAGTTCTGTAGCTCGCGCACGTTGCCAGGCCAGTTGAACTGACAAAGCAACTCCAGCGCCTCATCCGTGAAGCCGCGCAACGGCCGACCTGTTTTCTTTGCGAAACGATGCAGAAAATAATTGGCCAACACGGGAATATCCGAGGGATGATCACGGAGTGGAAGCGGGGTGATCTCCACCACGAAGAGTCTGAAGTAGAGGTCTTTGCGAAACAGTTTTTCTTGAATCGCGAGTTCGAGATCGCGGTTCGTCGCGGCCACGACGCGCACGTCGACATTGATCGCCTCGTGTCCGCCGACACGCTCAAAAGGATGTCCTTCGAGGACGCGTAGAAACTTGGCTTGAATCGGCAGACTCATCTCGCCGACCTCATCCAGGAACAGCGTGCCGCGATGTGCTTGTTCGAACTTCCCCGGCTTTCGGCCGGTCGCACCGGTAAACGAACCCTTTTCGTGGCCGAACAATTCACTTTCGAGCAGCGTTTCGCTCAGGGCCGCGCAATTCAGGCACACGAACGGGCCATTTCGGCGATTGCTGCCAAAATGCACGGCCCGCGCAACCAGTTCTTTGCCGACACCACTTTCCCCGCGAATCAGCACGGTTGCGTCGGTTGGAGCGATCCGACTGATCTGCTGTTTGAGTTGTTGCATCTCTGGGCTGTTGCCAATCAAGTCGGTGTCGATCGCCAATTGGTTGCGCAGCGATTCATTCTCGTTCCGGACCCGCGCCAAGCCCTCGGCGAGCGATTGCTTCTCACGCACGTTCTCAAACGCGAGAGCCATTTGATCGGCGACGGCCAGCGTGAATTCGAGATGCTCCGGTTCCAGCGATTCGTCACTGAGCGTCGAGTACAAATGGATCAGCCCGTAGATAAGGTCGCCGTTGCGAACCGGGGCGCAGATCACGCTCCGGGCTTGAATTTCGTCGAGGCTGTCGCGATCCGAGAGCTTGCTGTCGTCGGCGACGTTTTTGGCGAGCACCGCCTCGCGATCTTCAAGCACCATCTTGGACAGTGCCTTGGAGATGATTTGATAAGAATTCTCGCCCTGTGATTTGTACGCGACGACGCGAAGTTGGTTCGGACGCGCTCCGCCGGACATTGGTTTCGGAAGCATCAGGACCGCACCGATGTCAGCACCAATCGCGGCGAGCAGTCCGTCCAGAACGACGTTTGCCAATTGTTTTTCGTCCTTCGCTGATCCCATCTCGACCGCCAACTTCCAAAGTTGAGCCAAGTCTTGGCTGAAGCGATCGGTGCCGGCGTGTTCGGCGGTGCTCGTGGGGGAGTACCGCGTGCGTTTCCGACGGGAGATAATTTCCGGCTCGCTGGATTTTCCATCCTTCTCAGGGACTGGAATTACATCCTGGGTTTGCGTCGGCGATTCGATCTCGGAGTCTTCGTCGTCGGTCGGCTGCGTGTTCTTGGCCAGCTCGTGAGTGAACACGATGTCGCAAGTACCGAGCTGAATTGTCTGTCCTTCTTCCAACTCCCAATCGCCGGAGAGGCGTTGTCCATCGACCGTCGTGCCGTTGCGGCTGCCAAGGTCGCGAAGGATCCACATCGGGCCGGCTTGGAAAATCTCGCAGTGATTGCGGCTGCTCATTTCGCTGCGAATCACAATGCGATTGGTTGGTGCGCGGCCGATGGTCATGACCTGGCCGGGAGTCAGCCGGAACACGTCTTTCCATTTATCGCCATCGCGCACGACCAAATACGCCGCCCTGGCGGGGCGGTCAGCGAACGAAACGGACGATTCAGATTGGCGCGGCATGACGGTGTTTACAGAAGCGAAGTGAGGTCGAGACTGAGGTTAAGCCGCCCCTGAAGGTTATTCAACACGCTGCGTCTGCCGTTGGAGGCGGCTTGCCGTCAAGAGTGATCGACGCCGAAGCCGAATGGTTCCAACTCCGCGGTGGAAGTCGCATCTTGAACCGATGCAGCGTTTGCCTCTGAGGACTGCGACATCTCCGGTTCGACGGATGGAGATTCGGCGGCGGTCGAGACTGGCTGGCCTTGGGCCGCGTCTTCGCCCAGCAATTCTTCCAGTGCGTGCTGCGCGGCGGTTTGTTCGGCCTCTTTTTTGTTCGCTCCCCAAGCCGCGGGAAAGACGCGGCCGGCAATCACGGCACTGATGTGAAACACTTTCGAGTGATCCGGGCCGCGTTCGTCGAGCACACGATAGATCGGAGTCGCACCGAGTTTCTTCTGAGCGATGTGCTGCAAGAGGCTCTTGAAGTTCTGCATGTGCAGCGTCGCAGCGGAGCTTTCGATTTCGGGATCGAGCAGCGGCATCAGAAATGTCCGAGCGGCTTCGAGACCACCATCAAGATAGATTCCAGCGATCAGTCCCTCAAACGTTCCGGCCAGGATTGACAAAGGAATGTGACCGCCGTGATCCAGTCCTTTGCCGACAAGGACGAATTCTTCCAAGTGAACACGGCTGGCCATTGTCGCGCAAGTCGCGCGACTGACGACGATCGACTTGATGCGTGTCAGTTCCCCTTCAGCCGCTTCGGGGAAGCGATGATAGAGAGCCTCGCAAACGACCAATCCCAGCACGGCATCGCCGAAGAATTCCAGTCGCTCATTCGAGTGCAGTCGCGTGCGAGCCGAAGAGGCGTGAGTCAGACACATCGCCAGCAGTTCGATGTCGTGGAAACGGTAGCTCAGCGCCGCTTGGCACTTGTCGAGCAACACTTCCAACTCGGCGAAATTATTGACTTCCGGCATGTCTTGAGGTTTCCCACCCACGGCGAATTGGCCGAGCGGCAGGCTACGACTGCAAAAAATGCCTGTCAATAAGCGGCATATTGGCGAGAGGTGGATTGCTGCCGTATCATACTCCGTCCAACGATTGCGAGGATGGTCGCGTATTGTCCTCAATCAAACGGCGGTGCCGACGTGAGTTGGATCGACCAGGAAGTTCTTGAACAAAATTGGCCGTGCATCGACAACCGCCTGCTGAAAAATCAGAGCAGGCGAACAGGGTTCGAACGCGGCATCAGGTTTTCGGAAAGGAAGGGTGTGCGATGCGACGAGTCAGCCAAAGCGCTGGATGGTTTCTGGGGATCATCGGAATCACCTGTTTGACGATTAGTCTGTGGGATGTCATGCCTCGGCGCGCGGTCACCGCCGCGCCGACGGCGGCCGACGCGAGACAGTTGTCAGCGATCTTCCGAGAGATCTCGCACCAAGCGTTGCCGAGCATCGTGGCGATCGAAACGACGGGCAAGGCGGTGGCGATGAGCGGCCTCGATCCCAATGACGAAGACAATCCGCTCAACGAACTCTTCCGACAGCACCCCCAGTTTCGCGAGTTCTTCCGCGAACGACCCAAGCAAAAGGATTCTCCGCGATCGCGCGGCATGGGTTCCGGATTCGTCATCGACGAAGCGGGCGTCGTTCTGACCAATAGCCATGTGGTGCGCGGTGCAGACGAAGTCAAGGTCCGCACATCGGACGGTCGCGACTACGTCGTTTCCGAAATCAAGATGGACGAGAACTCGGACATCGCCGTCCTGCGGATCAAGGACGCGAAAGGCTTGAAGGCCCTCCGTTTCGGCGACAGCGACTCCGCTGAGATTGGCGATTGGGTGCTGGCGGTGGGCAATCCATTCGATGTTGGCATGACGGTCACGGCTGGGATCATCAGCGCGAAGAGCCGCGGCCTGGGGATCGCTCGTCGCGAAGACTTCTTGCAAACGGACGCCGCGATCAATCCTGGCAACAGCGGCGGCCCATTGTTGAACCTCAACGGCGAAGTCATCGGCATCAACACCGCCATCAGTAGCCGCAGCGGAGGTTCCGAAGGGATCGGCTTCGCCATCCCGGTCAACATGGTCAAGTGGATCAGTGAGCAACTCATCGCGCATGGCAAAGTCCGCCGAGCGTACCTCGGCATTCAGATTCAACCGCTGAATTCAGCGCTATCGCGTCTCTTCAAGGTGCAAGGAGTCGAAGGAGCACTTATCCCGTTCATCCGAGAAGACTCGCCGGCAGCCGACGCCAAACTGCAAGAAGGTGACGTGATTCTGGAACTCAACGGCAAGAAAGTGGCGACCACGCAGATGCTGCAGATCGTCGTCGAGCGGCTAGAGATCGGAAAATCGTACAAGGCATTGCTCATCCGCGACGGTGAAAAACGAGAAGTCCCCATCACGGTGCGTGAGATGCCCGAAAACTTCCTCACCAGTAGCAACCGTCTGGTCAACAACGGTGGTCGTGGACGTGGACGCGGTCAAAATCAGCCGTCTAAAGAAGAGTCCATCGCGGAACTCGGTGTCAAAGTCAGAGAGTTGACCGAAGACATCGCCAAGGAACTCGGCTACGACTCGAATGGTTCCGGATTATTGGTGAGCGGCATCGATCCGAACGGTGTCGCGGCTCAGTCCGGGATCACAATCGGCTACGTCATAGAAAAGGTGGGAGGAAAAAAGGTCGCCACTCCGAAAGACCTTGTAGACGCTCTGAAGTCCGCGTCGCTCAAAGAGGGCGTTGCAGTGCTGGCCAACACCCCCGTTGGCAAACAATTCGTGGCTGTGCAAAGCGACGGCAAGTAACAACGCAGTCGCTCCGTGCTTTCCATTTTCTGCCCCACATTTTTCGCAAGCCCCCTTCGAACTTTTCAGAGGAGGACGGGCTGGCGGAAAATGAAGGGCGAAACATGAGACAAGAGGATCACAGCAATCCTGGCACCGCTTCGGAATGTTCCACGAGCGATATGACGTCGCGCAGAACTCCGCGAGCCAACCGCAACGCGTCGACGTCGAACAGCGTGTGAATCACCGTGCCGAGTTGGTGTGACGTCGTCAGCGGTTCGCTCAACGGCACATCGTTCTTGCGAGCCGACTGGCCGATGACTTGGCCCATCTTCAGTCCGTCACCGGCGAAGGCCAGAGTGCTGAGGTTCGACCAGTGATCGCGGCCGCCGTTCTTGTTGATCTTCGGAGTGCGGTCGAAGTTATCCCGTGATGATCAGCAGAATCTTGTCGCTCAGCCCGCGCCGTGACAAAAGAAACACTTGTCCGACAGGATCGGCCGCACGTCGCGATTGAAGTCGAGCTTCTCGGCTGCTACTGCGAGATTCGCGGCAGTCACCAAAATCAGAACTGGCAGGTAACAGCCGCGAACGGACATAGGACACCTCAAGGGGAATCGAGTCTCAACAATTTCCGGACTCGCTGCAACCGCGACCGTTCGGAGGCATCAAGCTCTTCGCTGGCGGCATGCGCATCGAGCGGTTTGAGTGTACCATCTCGCGCCGACTGTCGAATCGCATCGGCCAGTTTCGTGTCGGCCGCGAGTTCGCGAACAAAATCGCGCCGAGCCGCCAGAGTCTCCAACGGATTCGACTTGAGCACCGCTTTCAGCCGCTTCTCGTCGATGTCCAGCGATCGGCAGCTCATCTGGTACCCCCACGGGAACGCCTCGCCCGATTCAAACGCCCACGCGGTCTTGTTTGCCGCAACGATTTCGCCGGAGGTCTCGACGATCAAGCCCGGCATCGTCATCGAGTGATGAAAGTGCTCCGGAATCTTGAAGGCCCCGAACGCACCATGAATACGCCGAGCCAGTTTCCCCGTCCGTTCATCGAACGCCTGATCGCCGCCGTAGCGATCTTCCTGGACGCGATTCGACAGCAACTCCAGCGGCGATTCCTTTTCAGTGTCGCGATCCTCCGGGGGATCAGCCAACCCCAGCCAGATCAGAATCTCAAGTGTCTTCGCTTTATCGAGCGGTTCGCCGTCACGCCGTCGAATCAGTTCGGGCAACTTGTCCGCCACGAATTTCATGACGGCATCGCGAACCTGACCGTCGAAGTGTTTCTCCGAAGGTTCCAGCAATTTCAAACCGCGCCGAGCACACAGCTGGACGAGCCGCCGTTGGGTATCTTGTTCGTGCTGCGCCAAGTTGCCGCGATGCGTGCCACGTTCAGCGGCCCATTCGTAAAACAGATCAATCAGATCCTCGAACCAAGGAAAGCCGTCGTCGCGCAGCCAGGTCTTCAAACGCGACAGGTCGTGACTCTCTTTTAGCCGTTCCGACAAAACCTCCAGGCCGAATTCGGTCATTAGGTCGAACAGTTCGCGACGCGCGAGGCGCATGTCGTCCAGCCGTACGATGTCGTTGAGCCGCTCGCTCCAGCGATGCTCCACGACGAAGCCATAATCGATCCGCTCATGCCGTCGCGCCAGCTTCACCGAGCGTTTCTCACCGACATCGACCTCGCGTGCGAAATGCTCCGGCAGTTTCGCAACCGAATCGAATCGTCCCCAGGCGGCAAAGTAGACCGGAGTCTTCGCGGCTCCATCCGCATTCTTTTCCGGTTCAGCCCGAATCGCCAAATCTCGGATCGAGCCGATCCATTTGTCCTCGCGGATTTCGCCGGCCCAAGTCGTCTGTTGCCACAACTCGCGCGATTGCGCTGGCTCCGGAGTTTCGCTTTGCGGCTGATAGATGGCACGCTCGACGCTGCCATCCGAGTGCAGCGTCGTCTCGCTGCGGAATTCATGAATGCCGCACCCGGCGAGTACGAGGCAAGTGAATGAGGCCATCACCAAGTCACGCCAGCATCGCTCCTGCATGGGTTGCTCCTCGCGCAGAACAGCGCGAAACCAAGAGTCCGCGAGGCTCTCAAAAATTCCCTCGCGGCCGGAGTTTCGTGATCGTGTGGTCTCGACCTACCGGCTCTTGGCTTTCAAGTGCTTGTCGAGAAACGCCAGGACCAGCGGGCGAAGGTCTTGTTGCTTGGGTTGCAGGTCAAACATGTGCGGAGCGTCCGGAACGAGGATCAGTTCATATTCCACGCCAGCCTTCTTGAGCGCGGCGGCGAGGATTTCGGATTGCTCGACTGGGACAGTCTTGTCGGCAGTCCCGTGCAGAATCAGGAACGGCGGGTCTTTCGCATCGGCATGAGTGATCGGCGACGCCAGCTTGTAGAGATCCGGGGCTTCGTCGCGTGTCTTGCCGAGCATCGCCTTCGCGCTCTTGCTGTCGCGGACCTCGCCGGAACCGTACATCGGGACGGCACATTGCACGGCACACGAGAACTCGCCCCACGGTTCCTGCGGGTCAAGTCCATCGGCCGGACCAGTCAACGCCAGCAGCGATGTCAGATGCCCTCCGGCTGAACCGCCGATCACACCGATGTGATCGGGATCGATTTGCAGTCGCTTGGCGTTGGCTCGCAGCCATCGGACGGCGGTCTTGCAGTCGTAAATGTTCGTCGGCCACGAAGGTTTGTCGTCCGTCGCTAGCAGGTAGTCGATGCTCATGCCGACGTAGCCGTTGAGGGCGAGCGTCGTACCGATGTTGAGTTCGCGGGCGGCATCGCGCTTGCCACCGGTCCAACCTCCTCCGTGAATGATGACGACTGCCGGCGAGCGAACGTCGGCTCCACGATTCAGCGGGACGTAAAGGTCTGCCTTTTCGTCGCGGCCGTCGGCGAGGTAGCGGACACCCCGCTCGATCAAGACTTTGTCGGCGAGCGTCGTCTTCAACTTCGTGTCGGCTTCGGCCAGCACTTTTGCCGCTTCGTCCGAGCTGATGTCGCGCACAAAAATGTTCCGCCAGCGAATCTCGCCGCCGTGAGTTTGCAGGTGAATCGGACCCTTCGCCGGCAGCGGCTTGTCGCGAGCGGCGTAGTTCTGCATCACCGCATCATCGACGACGAGTTTTTCGTTGAGCCAGACCCACGTCCGCGCTCCGATTTGTCGGATGCGGAACGAATTCCATTCACCGAACTGCTTGTCGACGACGACCAGTGGATCGCGGCCGGCGGTTCGCGGCCGGTTGTTGAACAGACCGCCGGAGCCTCGATTCGGATTGCGATCCGGAGCGCTGTGCAAACTCGGCTGATTGTTATCCCAGATCTGCACCTGCGGCAGGCCACGCAGGTAAATGCCGCTGTCCGCCTTGGCGACGGTTTTGTATTCGATCAGAAACTCGATATCGCTAAACTCCGCGTCGGTCGTCGCATATGGTCCGTGACCGTCGTTGACCAGTTCGCCGTTTTCGACGCGCCAGTTTGTCGGGAACTCATCGCGCATCTTCTTCAACGCGGCGTCGAATTCCTCGACCGTGAGTTTGTGCTTGTCCACCGAATGCGGATTCAAGCCGTACCATCCGGCAAGGTCTTTGCCGTTGAAGAGTGCTCGGAAGCCGGCCGGCGGCATTGGGTCCGAGCCTTGAGAAGCGGATGACGAGATGACCAGCATCGCAAGAGCAATACAGAGCGTGCAAACGAATTGTTTCATCATTGATTTCCCATCACCGAATGTAGTTTGGCCGCCCTCCACCGACCTGAATAGTCACCGTTTTCGAACACGGACGGCCGAGGGCGACCATCCTACGCAATCCTCAGACGGGGTTTCGATTGGCACCGGGTACCCACAGCACGTTGTCGGCTCCGTGGTTGTTGCAGGCCTGAGCCAACACGAACAGTAGGTCCGACAGACGATTCAAATAGATCGCGACTTTCGAGTTGATCGACTCGGTCTCGGCGAGCCGCAGGACTCCGATTTCAACTCGTCGGCAAACGGTTCGCGCGACGTGCAAATGCGCAGCGGCCGGTGAGCCGCCGGGCAGGATGAAACTCGTCAGGGGTTGCAGCTTCTCGTTGTGCCCGTCGATCCAATGTTCAAGCTGTTCGACCTGAGCGGCGGTGACTCGCAGCGGTTCGTAGCCCAGCGGCTTGTCGGTCTCCGGCACGCACAGATCGCCACCGAGATCAAACAGATCGTTCTGAATCAGCGTCAGTTGCCGCCGCACGTCGTCGGGCAACTCGGTAGTCAGCACGACGCCGATCACCGAGTTCAATTCATCGGTCCCGCCATAGGCCGCAATCCGCACATGCGTTTTGGGCACACGAGTCCCATCGCCGAGGCCGGTTTGGCCTCCGTCGCCGGACTTCGTGTAGATGCGGTTGAGGTACACCATTTTGAGTGGGTGACAAGGTGGCTTGGTGACAAGGTGACTTCGGAAATGACGCGATCAGCTCTTTGTCACTCCTTCACCTTGTCACCCCCTCACCGTGTCATTTCTTTTCGACGATCCAAATATTGCGGAAATGAACCGGGTTGCCGTGGTCCTGGAAATACAGTGCACCGGGCTTCTCTTCGTTCTGGCCCCCTCCAGGAGTGGCCTTCAGCTTGAGCTTGTCGTGGATCACGAATCCGTTGTGCTTGATCGTGGTGACGGCGTCTTCGGTTTTCTTTCCCTCGGCATCGAAGCGGGCACAACGGAAATCGACGTCGTAGGTTTGCCAGCTCAGCGGCGGGAAGCACATGTTGACGGCCGGTTTCGCAACGGTGTAGATGCCACCGCATTCGTTGTTCTCGCCGGAGAGGCCGAACGAATCGAGGATTTGGCACTCGTATTGATCAACGAGGTACATGCCACTGTTGCCGCGTCCCTGTCCGCGAGCTTTGGGCATGAACGGCGTGCGAAACTCGATGTGCAGCGTGAAGTCCTGGAACTTCTGCTTGGTCCGCGTGCCGATTCCCAGCAGATTGCCTTCTTGAATCTTGCCGTTCTGCCAGGCGTCCACATTCGTGCCATCGAAGAGCACGATCGCCCCTTCGGGTGGCTTGGCTCCGAGCGCCTCCGACTTGCGCTCGACCTTCTTGCCTTCGTACTTCACGTTCTCTTCAGCAGTGCCGCTGAGGACGCCGTCCTTGATCGTGCCCTTGAAGTTCGTTCCGGACAGCTCGACCACGCCGTCCTTCGTCTCACCCTTGAGCATGACTTTCGTCTTGCCGTCCCAGGCGGCATCTTTCGGGCCTCCGGGCAATCCCTTTTGAAGCAGCACAACATCGAACTTGCCTTCTCCCAGTGCGATGACCTGAGCACCGAATTTCGTCTTTTGGCCGATGGTCCCTTCGTATTCCCCTTGCACTTTGAAGTCCGGTCCGGCTTGTTCGGGGTCAATGAAGGCTTCGCCCGGCGCGGCGAACGCCGAAACTCCGCAAGCAATAATTGCTGACGCCACAATCGCTGTTAGTCTTCGCATCGCTGAAATCTCCTGGTCGAAAAAGAGTTGCCCGCCCACAAGCGTGGGGCGATAGGTTAGCCACTCGTGGCGGATGCGTCTCGCGTCCGGGTATTTACTGATTCGACACCGCGTAGCGCACCGCCAACGCGAGCCGCGAATCGTCTTCCGATAGCACGCTCCGCAAATCGAGAAGCACGTCGTCCTGCTGAATTCGTCCAAACACGCGGATCGAACCCAACCTTAATCGGCGAGAGAATTCGTTGGCCGACATCGATCGCGACCGTAGCCGTAACGCAACCGTCGGCAGATCGACTCCCGGCAACGAGCCACCCCCCACCGCGGCGGTTTCATTCGCGATTTCGAGACTGCAATCCGGCAATGCGCCGATCTCGTCCGCGACTTGCCGAGCACGAAATCGCAATGACTCGACCGACGCCGAAAGCATCGCCAACGTTGGAATCTCGGTGGCCTCGACTCCTCGCAGATAGGCGTCGAGCGTGGCTTGCAACGCAGCCAGCG
Organism: Candidatus Kuenenia stuttgartensis; assembly: GCA_945906725.1. GTDB lineage: Bacteria > Planctomycetota > Planctomycetia > Planctomycetales > Planctomycetaceae > SXKJ01. The sequence goes on from CAMDRI010000136.1 coordinate 11,221, forward strand.
TCAGCTTGCCGACTCGTACTGCGCGAGCGAGCGGATGTTGTCGGATTCGCTCCACGGCCTCGCGTTTTCCGAGAATGATCCCACATTGCGGTCCACCCAGCAGCTTGTCGCCGCTGCCGAGCACGACATCCGCTCCAGCAGCGAGGCTCTGCGGAAACGTCGGCTCGGCAGGAAGTCCGAATTCCGCCACGTCGATCAAGGCTCCGCTGCCAATGTCGTCAATCGCGATCACGCCATGCTTCCGAGCGATCGGCACGAGATCTTCAATCGCCGGCGTCTCGCTGAAACCGATCACGCGGAAGTTCGACGGATGCACGTGCATGACCGCCGCCGTGTTGGCCCTGATCGCGGCTTGATAGTCGCCGACATGCGTGCGGTTCGTTGTGCCGATTTCTCGTAACACCGCACCGCTGAGCGAGAAGATTTCCGGCAGTCGAAACGAACCGCCAATCTCGATCAATTGTCCGCGCGAGATGACGACTTCACGTCCGGCACAGAGCGCTTGCAGAGTCAGCAAGGTCGCGGCCGCGTTGTTGTTGACGATCAGCACATCCTCGCAACCGGTCAGCGCGCGGAATGTCGCCTCCAACTGATGCCCACGATATCGCCGCTCGGCCGTTTCGAGATCGACTTCGACGTTGCAGTGTCCGCCAAGTTCGCTCAACGCTTGCCGCGCGGCGTCCGACAACGGCGCTCGACCCAGTCCGGTGTGCAACACAACGCCGGTCGCGTTGATGACTCGGCTGAGTTGCTGCAGGTCAGCAGTTCGAGCGTGCCGCTGCACTTGCTCCGCCAGCAACTCCGTCCAACTCGCTCGGTCGCGCAAGGCTGACTGCTTCCCGTCGTTGCTCGGCGAACTATTCGATTGGCCGAGCTGTTCTCGTGTCTGAGCGAGCACCTCGCGGACCCAGTCGAGCACCAATTCGCGACCATGCTCAGCGACGAGCGGTTCGACGGTCGCATGGCTCAACAGGTCTTGAACCGGCGGCAAGCGTGACAAGCTCTCGGACGACATTCGATTCCTCACAGGCGATCGGAAAATGCTCGCTCATTGTCCGAGGATTCGAGACGCTCGCCAGTGAGTGGGCTGGGAAAGGCTGCCTTGTCGCGGCTCGCGGGGTCACGCGAATTTTCCCGATTGCGAGGTTTTTTTGTTTGCGGTTGTCTGGCAAGGCCGGTATTGTCTCCGCCTCGTTGGGTGGAAAAATTACCCAAAAGATCTTTGAAAATTGATTGAATGTGGGTTTTAAGCCCAATAGTATCGCACGCATGGCTGTGGACACCTTCATCACTGGCGAAGAGCGGCGGACGATCGACGATCGTTTCCGAATCACGTTGCCGCCCGAAATGGCGGAGCTGGTGGCGGATTCCGACGGTAAATGCATCCTGGCGAAAGAACGGGCCGGATGCCTGAGCCTCTGGAAAGCCGCCGACTGGACGAAGCGGATCGACGATGGCGTTGCGATCCTCAAGCTTCGGATTCAGGCCGGGAAGATGGAATCGCGGTGGAGCGAAGTGCAGCGGTTCGGCCGATTGCTCTCGACGCGATCAAAAACGATCACGCTGGCGAATCGCTCGCGGCTGTTGATCCCGGAAGGCTTTCGCGAGTTCCTCGACGTGCCAGTGAATCAAGATGTGATGATCGTCGGCGCGGCGATTTGTGTGGAGATCTGGAATCCGACCGCCTGGCTGGAAACGTTGAGACACGACATGCCGGAGTTTGGGCCGCTCTTCACGGATCTGTCGGCATGACGCAGCACAGGCAGCTCGCCTGTGCAGATCAGTTGGAGTGTTGCGACACAGGCGAGCCGCCTGTGCTACGGAAGTCGGGACTCGCCTTCCGCTCGCGAGACGTAGTCAAGGAGGACAACTTTTGTTTCGCGTGCGGAACACGCGTCCCGATGGTCCAAGACCGTCAGGAAACCCACATGGGCAGCCACCTCGCATGCCCGGTTCGAGAATGAGACGCGAAGACTCACTCAGAGTTTTCAATCCCGCTCACCCCGATTGAACGCCTCCATGGCACCACGGAGGAGTTCATTAGGCAGGGATGCCGCAACTCGCTCGACCGGGCATGTGCTTTTTCCGTAGTGCAGGCGGCTCGCCTGCGACTAAACGAAGAAGTCGGGCAGCAGTTCCGCAGTCGGATCAACGGCATAGTTCGACAGATCGCTGACGCCCGAATCGCGCAGGACGTCCTCGTCGAGAAAGAATTGGCCCGTGCATTCGCGGCTGGGCCGAGTGAGGATCGTGTGCGCCGCATCGGCGACGATTTCTGGATTGCGACAACGGCGCATCGACTCATCGCCCCCAAGCAAATTGCGGACGGCTGTCGTCGCGATGGCGGTACGGGGCCATAACGCATTGACGGCGATGCCGTGTGGTCGAAATTCTTCAGCCATGCCGAGCACACACAGACTCATGCCGAACTTCGACAAACTGTAGGCCAAGTGCGGCCCGAACCATCGCGTCTCGATGTTCAGCGGTGGCGCGAGGTTGAGGATGTGCGGATTGACCGCTCGCTTGAGTTGTGGCAGGCACGCCTGTGATGTGAGAAACGTGCCGCGCGTGTTGATGGCGTGGATCAGATCGAATCGCTTTGCGGGTGTTTCGAGCGTTCCCGCTAGAAACAACGCGCTGGCGTTGTTGACCAGGATGTCGATTCCGCCAAATGTTTCGACGGTGCGCTGTACGGACGCCTGAATCTGATCCTCGAAGCGGACGTCGCAGAGACAAGCCAGTCCACGTCCGCCCACTGCATCGATCTGTTCGACGGCCGTATGAATCGTGCCCGGCAATCGAGGATCTGGTTCGGCCGTCTTCGCAGCGACGACGATGTTCGCGCCATCGCGAGCAGCTCGGAGCGCAATGGCCAAGCCAATGCCACGACTAGCTCCTGTGATGAACAACGTCTTGCCGGCCAAGCTGGGCATTGACGTGCTCTTTCTTCGCGACAGGAATCCAAGCAGGGTGAGCGACTATTCGTCAGTCTTCATCGCTTGCTTCTTGTTGTCGAGTTGGTACAGCGGCAGGTAGCGGTAGTAGACCTCAAGCGTTAACGCGTGAATGCTAGTCGACATGACTGGGCCGGCGGAGTGCCCACTCGGAGCCCAGCTTCCGGCGGCGCAACCCTCTTTGATCTGGGTCGAGATGAGATGCCGGCGAGCGTTTCGATTCCAGGTGTCCCATTCGGGACCCGGAAGATTGTGCATCACTTGCGTGGCGTAATACAGGAAATACGAGTCACCCTTCGCACCATTGAGATTGGACATCACATAGTTCATTCCCTCGACCATCGCCGGGTCGGTTCGCTTCATACCCGCGTACTGGTTGCAGAGTAGGCCGACTGCGGACATCGCGGGCGACGGACCAGACTCCGGCATGTACGAGAACAGTCCGCCGTCTTTTCCTTTAGCGACGCTGGCCAAGAACTTCTTGGACTTGGTGAGAATTTGCGGATTTACGGGCAATCCGGCCATCTGAGCACTCTTCAGACC
>CAMDRI010000137.1 GCA_945906725.1 Candidatus Kuenenia stuttgartensis
TCGCAATCCAAAACTCTTGCTGCTGCTCCGTCTGCCAATGTCCCATCGCCATTCCAAACTCCTCCTGCTCGCGAGTCCCTCAACGCCGCAGATCATAGCGCCCTGTCACACACGTCAAGCCAACGACGGCTTTTTCAACAGGCTGCTAAAGGACATCTTCGTCGCCTGCATCGACGGCTTGACCGGCTTTCCCGAGGCGATCAAAGCGGTCTATGAACGGACGAAGGTGCAGCTCTGCGTCGTGCATCTGGTGCGTGCCGCGATGCGCTATGTCGTCGATAAGGACTGCCGTCCCGTCGCGGCTGACCTCAAGAAAATCTACAACGCCGCGACGCTCGTCGAGGCCGAAGCCGAGTTGGAGAATTTCGCTCAAGCCTGGGACGAGAAATATCCGACGATCTCCAAGACCTGGCGAGCGAAGTGGCCGGACATCATCACGCTGTTCGATTTCTCGTGGCCCATCCGCCGAGCGATCTCGACGACCAACGCCATCGAGTCGGTCAACAGCGTGATCCGCAAACTGACTCGCAACCGGAAGATCTACCCCAACGAGGACTCGGCTTTGAAGATCACCTACCTGGCGATCCGCGAAGCCTCGAAGAAGTGGACGATGCCGATCCCCAAATGGAAAGCGGCCCTCAACCACTTCGCCATCCTCTTCGAAAACCGCCTGCCTCAACCGCAGAGCTAACGACGTGCCTTCCAACTGCTGACACAGAATTCGTTACAGGCCCACGAAGTGAAGAGCACGCTGATGACCAGCAACCGCCCCCTGGAAGAGATTGCTGAAGAACTGTTTAAGGGATTGTGGTAGTTTGGAGTCGTGAGAGCCTCAAGGTTTGAGGCTCGGTGAGTGGGTTGCCAAGGATGGCGCGACGATGCTTTCGGAATTTCAGGCACCGGTTTACTCGGAGGTGGACCTGGCGGTCTTTGACGCGGTCGTTCGCAGGGATCATCCGCTGCGTTTGGCTTTGCAGGTCATCGACTTTCCGGCGTTGCGGCGGCGCGTGGTTTCGTTCTACTCCGACAAGCTCGTCGGACGTCCGCCCATTGAACCGCTGGTCATGATCAAACTGGAAATGCTCATGTATCGGGATCGGCTGTCGGATCGGCAGGTGATTGAGCGGGCTGGCACGGACATGTCGTATCGGCTGTTTCTGGGATTCGGGTTGCAGGCGGAGCTGCCCGATGCCAGTTCGCTGACGTATTTCCGAGCCCGGCTAGGCGAAGAAGGGTATCGTGATCTCTTCACGGAAGTGGTGGTTCAGGCGAAGTCGGCGGGGGTACTCAAGGAGCGGCTGCGGATCACGGATTGCACGCACCTGATCGCCGACATGGCGACTCCCGCGACGCTCGAGTTGCTCGCGCAGATTCGCGATCGGTTGCTGACGTCCGCGTCGGCATTCGACAGTGAGCGTGTCGCGGGGGAACGTTTGCGGCTGGTGTCGCTGCGGGAGACGACGCGAGACTTGCCGATCGCGCAGCGGCTCGCGGCGCGAGTGACTCATGGTCGTGAGCTGCTCGGCTGGATGAACACGCTCACGCCGCCTGCCGATCCCGACGGCTCCGCGTGGCAGCGGTTTCAGCAAGACCTCGCGAAGGGAATAAAGGGGTCAGGTCTCATTGCTTTGATGGAAGTTCGTTGGTAGTCTGTGCCCATCATGCCGAGACGAACACGAGTCTGTCCGCGGGGAGAGGTTTTTCACGTTCTGAACCGCGCGGTGGCACGGCTGACGATTTTCGAGAAGCCTGCGGATTACGAAGCGTTTCTGCGCGTACTCGACGCGACTTGGGAAATCGTCCCGTTGCCGATCTTCGCGATGGTGGTGATGCCTAATCACTGGCACTTCGTGGTGCGGCCGACCACCGACGATCAAGTCAGCGAGTTCTTCCAGCGGTTCACGGTCATGCACACGATGCGATATCACGCCCATTACCGGACCAGCGGCACGGGGCACGTCTATCAGGGACGCTTCAAGTCGTTTCCGATTCAAAATGACGAACACTTGCTGATCGCGATGCGTTACGTCGAACGGAACCCCGTGCGAGCGAACTTCGTGGAACTCGCGGAGGACTGGGCGTGGGGATCGGCCGCTGCGCGTCAGCAGTCCGCCGAGAAACGCCGTTGGTTGGCAACTCCGGTCAATCCGCCACTGCCGCGCCAGTGGCGTTCCTGGGTGAACAAAGCCGAAACGGACGCGGAAGTCAAAGCCCTGCGTCACTGCATTCAACGCGGCCTCCCGTTTGGCAATGACCGCTGGATCAAACGCAGCACGGTTCGCCTCAGTCTGGAGAGCACCACTCGACCCAGGGGACGACCCAGGAAAGAGACCTGACCTCCCACTTCCCTCCCTCCCCCTGAGGAAAAAGCTGTTACTCAGCCGCTTCGCGGAGGCTGGGTGATGAGCCGTCCGTGGACGGGTCACTGTTCGTCTGGGCGAACGTACCGGGCACGAGTTGCGGGCCGGTTTTGTGTTCGTCGAGGATGCGTTTGAGGTGATCGGCGTCCATGACTTCGATTTCGAGTAACTCTTTGGTCATGTGCTCCAGCACTTCGCGGCGCTCGTTGAGGATGTCGAGCGCGATCGTGGCGGACTCGTCGATCAGGCGGCGGACTTCGAGGTCGATCTCACGGACGGTGTCTTCGCTGTGAACGGCGTCGGAGGGCGTTCCGCCGCCGAGGAACGGGGAGCGGCGGGCTTCGCTGTAGTAGACTCGGCCGAGCTTTTGGCTCATGCCGAATTCAGTGACCATGCGGCGGGCGATGTCGGTCGCGCGTTGCAAATCGTTCTGCGCGCCGGTCGAGGTTTCTTTGAAGATGATCTGCTCGGCGGCGATGCCTCCCAGCAGGACGCAGATGCGGTGATGCAGTTCGGTCTGTGTGGCCAGCGAGCGATCCCCTTCCGGCCGTTGCATCGTGTAGCCGAGCGCTCCGAGGCCGCGCGGGATGATCGAGATTTTGTGGACTGGGTCCGTGTGCGGCAGACTGCACGCGACCAGCGCGTGACCGCACTCGTGATACGCGACGCGGATTTTCTCGTCTTCCGGGATGATCCGCGTTTGCTTTTCGAGTCCGGCGACGACACGGTCGATGCCCTCTTCGAACTCGTGCATCGTGACGAACTTTTTGTCTCCGCGAGCGGCCAGCAGTGCGGCCTCGTTGACGAGGTTCGCGAGGTCCGCTCCGACGAAGCCGGGAGTCAGTTTGGCCAGGCGCAACAGATCGACGCTGTCATCGACTTTCACTTTCTTGGCGTGGACCTTCAGGATCGCCTCGCGTCCGCGGATGTCGGGACGATCGACCAGGACATGCCGGTCGAATCGTCCCGGGCGGAGCAGGGCGGGGTCGAGCGTTTCCGGCCGGTTGGTCGCGGCCATCACGATCACGCTTTGATCGGAACTGAACCCGTCCATCTCGACCAGCAGCGCGTTGAGCGTTTGATCGCGTTCGTCATGCCCACCGGGCATTCCGCTGCCGCGCACCTTGCCGATCGCATCGAGTTCGTCGATGAAGATGATCGCCGGAGAACGTGTGCCCGCCTGCTGAAACATATCCCGCACGCGTGCCGCTCCGACGCCGACGAACATCTCGACGAAGTCCGAGCCGCTGAGGCTGAAGAACGGCACACCGGCCTCGCCCGCGACCGCTTTCGCCAGCAGTGTCTTGCCGGTGCCCGGTGGGCCAACCAGCAGCACTCCGCGTGGGATGCGTCCACCGAGGGCTTGATACTTTTGCGGCGTCTTCAGAAATTCGACGACTTCTTTGAGTTCTTCGACCGCTTCGTCGATGCCGGCGGCGTCGCTGAAGGTGACTTTGACATCTTCCTGCGCGAATAATTTGCCGCGGCTGCGGCTGAACGACATGGCCGCTCCTGGCCCACCAAGGCGACGTAGCATGAACAGGAAGAACACCAGAAACAGCACCAGGAACGCGGTGTAGACCATCAACTCCGGCCACGGCGAGATGGGCTTCGAGTAGCTGTGCCGAATGTTTTTGGATTCCAGCAGACTCAGCAGCCGGCTCTGGTCGGCCTCGAAGAGTTTCTCGATGGGCACCTGCCAGTGCTTGGCGGACTTGGGAGGCTCGCCGTCCGTGCCGTTGGCTTCGGACTGAAACGTGATGTAGCCGCGATCGATCACCAATTCATGGACGTTGAGCTTGCTGTATTTGGGATCGTCCCCTTTGAGCCCTTCCAGGAACTCGCTGAACGAGACTGTCGTGGGACTTTTCGGCCGCGTCGACCACGAGTATGCCAGCGCGGCAAACACAAAGCCCAGCATCAAGTACCAAAACACGTTTCCCGATGACGGCGATTTATCGGGCCGCTTCGGCGAATCGGGGGGCTTTGAGCCAGACGACGGGGGCGAAGCGGGGGGGGGCGAATCAGAGTTGGACATGGTGAGCTGCGCGGCAGGCCGAGTTGGCACAACAGGAATTAAAAGTTCGGCCGGAATGTACGGCCCTGCGCGCAAGCCGGTCAACCACGCCTCGACGTTCAGCGATCTCACTTGGTGCGTTGTGGCAGTTTTGGCAAGTGTTTCCAGAAATCGAATCGTCCGGCTTTCGATTCGGGTTCTGTCGCCGATTCCGTGTGCGTTGCGAGCCTCGACTCTCCCGGAGGATCCTGCGCGATGACTTTCAAGTCAGCGAATTGAACGTCGCCCAGGCCGTGCAGAGTAATTGTCAGAGCGAACGGTCCGTCCTGGTAGGCTTCACGCAGCATCTCGAAGCGTTGCCATTCACGCTTCTCTTGCCAGTGCCATGCGCCGGTGCGGCCGGTGAGATTGTCGCTGAGCGTCACGCCATCAAAGCTGCCGGTGATCGCCGAGGCGACACGGACCCAACCGCTGATGTGCAGCACTTGGCCGGCTCGCACCGCGATTGGCGGAGCGGTCAAGGTGATCGGTGCCACATCGAGCATGTTGGGCGGATCGTTGTTGGTATCGGGAGTCGCCACGAGTCGCAGGCAACGGCCGTCTCGTCCTGTCGCGTTCAAGACTTGGACGGCAGTACGGACTCCTGCCGGCAATGTTGTCGGGACGGATTGCCACCCGAACCGCGACAACGTTGGGAAATCGAGCACCTCGAAGTCCCCTTTCGTCAGCAGATTCTCCGAAGCTCGCGTCGTCGACTTGCCGAGTGTGGCGACCAATCGCCAATGATCCGGCAGCGTCTGAAAACAGAGCGTGTGCGGACTGCCGGTCGGCGACTTCAAGCGATGGGTCGCCGTCTCCCAATGCGCCTTCTGCAAGATGCGCAGCGACTGCAATGCCGTCTGGCTGTGTCGCGCCGCTGCATCGAACTGTTTGCGCAGCTGCACGAAATCTGCGGAGTTCGGCGACTTGCGCTGGCCGGCTTCGCGCGCCTGCGCGATCGCGCGCTCGAGCGCATCGCCGGGGAAGATCCCTTCCGCCTTTTGAATGTTCGCGCGGGCTTGCGCCAGCAGGTGCGGAGCATCCGGCTGTCCGGCACCGAGTTTTGTCAGCTCATCGTCGGCGATCCGCACACGGTTGAGTTTTGCCTTGGCCAACTCGATCCAGTTGCGGGCGCTCTGAGCCTGCATGGTTTCCATCTTGCGTTTCAGATCTGCAATCACGCTGGGATCGGACGTGACGATGATCGCAGCAGTCATGTCGAACGCGGGCAGCTTGACTTGGCGTCCGCCGGGAATCGGTTCGCTGATCAGGGGTGCAATGCGCGTGGTTGTGACTTCATAGGCGAACGCGGTTTCGGGGACGCTGGCGACGTCGATCGTCGCACCCGGCGCGGCGAGCTGGCCGGGCACGAACTGCGCGCCGTCTTCGTACCAAATCGGCAACAAGAGCGTCGCTTTGTCGGTGCGGAACACCGCCGCTTCCAGCTCGCTGCGGATGCGGCGCTCGTGCAGCACGTCGGACTTGTACGCCGCGAGTCTCGCCTCTTTGTCCGCTCGTGAAATCGCTGAATTCCGAAACGCGACGTCGTGCGCTCTGATGTTTGAACCGGACGGAGGCGTGATCGCGAATGGACGTTGCTCGACCAGCGTTCCGGCGGCGAGGATGTCTTCGAGCAGCGAAAGCTCGAGATTGATCAGGCCGATCGCGAGTCGCCGCTCCGAGGCCCCCGGCGTTTTCGCATCGAGCGATTCGCTCAATGAAAATCCAAGTCCACGACATCCGGCGGCGAGCGCGCTGTGTGCCCCCAGAAAGATCTGCTCTGGCTCGATGATGATTGGGATCCGCCCCGCCGCTTGACGCTGTTGTGCGATATCCGGCATCGGTTCGGTGGGCAGCCATGTGAAGAGAAACGTTCCTGGCCGTGCCAGCTTGCGATGCTGGTCCAACGACTCGCGGTAGGTCTTGAACGTCATCATCGAGTTGAACATGTGCCGACTGGTTCCCAACATTTCTGTGTTTCGCGAGTAAATTCGCTCGCCGCCCGTGACATCGATCATGATCGGGCGATGCCGTTCGCGGTCAGCGCTTTTCACTTGCGAGACCCATTGCAACACGTTTCGCTGCGACTCCGGCGAAACGGTGACTCCCAAATTCCAGGCCAGCAGGTTGTCCCAGTCCCGCGGAATCGGCAGCAGCCCAGCAGACTCGTGATCGAGCGAACTGCCCGTCGATCCTCGCAACTGTGGAGGTGCGGCCATTCCCCAGAGTCCATGTTGTTTCAGCGAACGCTGCAACTCCAAGTCGCTCGCTTCTGGGATCCAGATGACGTTGAAGCCCGCGTCGCGCAAGTCCTCCACATGTTCTCCGTGATACGGCAACATTCGCAGGAAGAATGGTTTCCCATCCACCAACAATCGATCCAATTGAAACGACACGGGCCAGCGTGGAATATCCTCGGTGTTCTGAGCAAGCTGAATGTTTCCTTCTGCGATAGGCTTCACGATCGGTCCGAACCGCAGTTCGTCCACCAGCAACTCAGTCTTCCCAGTATCGAGCGACACCTCCAAAACGACGCGGTCCACAACCGCCTGATCCAAGTCGAGCGTCGTGGGCCGCAACTCGGCACGCAGCCGACGCTTCTCCTCCTGCAACGCCTTGGTCGAGGTGCCCACTTTCAGCTCTTGCCAGCTTCCGACTTTGGTGTACGAGTCGCCGTACAACACGGTCTTGAGTTGCTTGGCGGGGGCTCTCGGATCGTTCTGCCGAGGAAAGACGACTCGCAGTCCAAGGCGAACCGCACCGCCGGTCGCTCGCACGTGCAATTTGAGTTTCAGATCGTCGATCGCCTGAGCCACCGGCAGCTCGTGATCGAGCACTAGTTGGGTCGGACTTCCAGTGGCCCGAAACACAAACTGTTCGACTCCGTTGCCCCGGAAGGCCAGCTTCGAGTTGGTCAATCGAGTCTGTTGGGAATTCTTCTCCAACATGCGGTCTGACCGACGTAACTTCCACGAAGGTTGATCGTCTTCAAAGCCTTCAATGTGCTCATCCGCCATCGCGGTGCAGGCGGAAGTCAGGCCAAGCAACAACGCCATCCCGTGAATCAGCCAACGAGTTGGCTGACCAGCGCTCGGTAACGACGCTTCCTGCGTGTTTAATCCGTCCATGGACTTTGCGCGACCGGAACAACCGGACTTCCGCCGGTCATGATTTGTTGATTTTATGAAACGAGTCTGTGTTGCTTTCTTGCCACCGCATTTAACACTCGGCAAACGCGTCACCCCGTTCTTTTGCTGTAAGTGGCGGACTCTACTAGCGTTTGCGAAACGAGCCAAGACGAGGTCCGCGCCAATCGTTACGACCGTTCATAACCGGACCGGAGACGTTCCGTAATTCATAACTCAAATCCCGGTATAGGGTTTCGAGTTTCTGCTTGTAGAAACTCCCAGAGCGGCACAGAATCTGAATCATTCCTGCCGGAATAACCTTTGGAGCAAGGATCGAATGGCCACGACACCCCGATTTCCTGACACTGGAGAAAGCGACTTGCCTCGCGAGTTGATTGATCTCGCCCAAAAGATTGCCGACCTCCCCGAGCCGCTGCAGAAGGATTTGGAAACTGCGTACCGCCGAGTCGTCGAATCGGTTCGCCGCCGCCGTCGAATTCTGGCGCTGGTCCAAGAGGCTCTTTCGCAGTTGCGGCTTGACATCAAGTACCTGATGTTCGATTTGGAAGTCACCCGGAAGGAGCGAGACGAGTTGAAGCTGCGGATGGAACAAGACTAATCCGCGCCGCTCTTTGACGGGCCAGAGTGCCCGTTCTACAACTCCGCGCTTCGGCGATGCGCCGTTGAATGACGAGCGGAGAGTATGGTGAGCGATCATCTAGCGGACTGGCTGGCTCAGTGGCACGACGTGCGAGAATTGGTGCGTGTCTCCGCCGAAGTCGATGCCGTTCACGAGATCGCCGCGATCACGGATCGCATGCGAAACGATCAGGGTGGGCCAGCGGTGCTCTTTGATCATGTCCGAGGACAGTCGAATCCAGTTGTGACAAACTTGCTGGGAAGTCCGCGCCGATTGGCCGCTGCGTTTGGCGTGGCCTCATTGGATGACTTGTCGCACCGCATCGACGATTGGTTGTCGATTTCGCTGCCGCGAGGAAAGCTCGACACCTGGAAGCTCTTGCCGCGACTCGCCGAGTTGTCGCAATGGCCGCCGACGGTCGCGAAGACGGGCTTGTGCCAGCAAGTCGTCAAGCTTGGCCGGGACGTGAATCTCGCTGAACTTCCCGCGCTGAGGATGTGGCCGGGAGATGCAGCCGCGACCATCACTTGGGGGCAACTGCACACCCAGTCGCCAAATGAAGAATTGACGGGAACGAAGTCCGCGGGCGACGCGCGGCGACATGTCTGCGTCGTGCCGCTGGAAGTGCGCGGGCGAGACGAATTGCTGATTCACGGCGATGAAACCTCGGAGTTGTGGTCGTTGCTGGTCGAGTACGGGTCGCGCGGGCAGCAGATGCCGGTGGCTGTCGTACTGGGGGGCGATCCAATCACGTCCGTGGCTGCATGGGCACCGTTGCCGGGACGAACTGATCCGCTCGTCTTCGCAGGTTTCTTGCGGAACCAACCGGTCGAATTGGTCGCGGCTCGATCCGTGTCGCTGACAGTTCCGGCATCAGCGGAGATCGTGATCGAAGGCTTCGTCGATCCGCAGGCGGCGTTCGAGTCCGCTGGTCCAATCAGTCGCGAGAGCGGATTCTTGGGGCCGAACGAATCGCTGCCGGTACTGCGAGTCACTGCGATCACGCATCGCGCGAACCCGGTTTTTCCAGCGATGGTTCCCGGAGCGGCTCCGTCGGAGAGTCATTGGCTGGATCGTGCGTGCGAGCGATTATTACTGCCACTCGCGCGGCTGTGGATTCCGGAGTTGGTCGATTGGCGGTGGCCGTTTGCAGGGGCGAGTCGGCATATCCTGTTCGCGAGCATTCGCAAAACGCACCCTCAGCAATCACGCAAGGTGATGCACGCGCTCTGGTCGTTGCCGCGCGCCGCGACCGCGAAGATTCTGGTGGTGGTCGATGACGACATCGACGTGCGAGACGAGAATGCTGTCTGGTCGAGCGTCGCGGCTCATGCCGATCCGGCTCGTGATTTGATTCTGTGGGATGGTCCCGCTGATCCGCTCGATCACGCGACGGCGATTCGCGGAGTCGGCCGAAAGCTCGGCATGGACGCGACCCGAAAGTGGCCGAACGAATTGGGTCCGGCACGAGTCGCTGAGCCGTTGCGCTGGACGGCGGAGATTGAAAAACGGCTGCAAGCCCGATGGCCGGAGTTTGGGTTGTGAAGTGGCGAGAGTGATTGCGGTTCAAGGACGTGGCCGACGCGTCTCGCGTCGGTTGGATGCGAGACGCATCCACCACGACGTCAAAACGGAAGCAGGTACGATGACGGTCGACAAATCGGAGAGTCGCGTTCGGCGGATGTTCGGTGAGATTTCCTCGCGATACGACTTCATGAATCATCTGCTTTCGGCGGGCACTGACGTCTATTGGCGATGGCGAGCGGTGCGGTTGGCTCGGCCGATGGGTGCGGCTCCGGTGCTCGACGTCTGCACGGGGACGGGCGATCTGGCGCTGGCCTATTGGCGAGCCAGCGGCCGGCGCGTGTCGGTCGTCGGCTCGGACTTCACGCACGAGATGCTGTCGCTTGCTCGCGAGAAATGGTCACGTGTCCGAGGCGTCGCCAACCCGGAGCAGATGCAGTTCGTCGAGGCGGACACTCAGCATCTGCCGTTTGGCGACGATCAATTTCAAATCGTCTCGGTTGCCTTCGGACTGCGCAACGTCACGCGGACGGACGTCGGCCTGTGCGAGATGACTCGCGTCTGTCAGCCGGGGGGCAAAGTCGTCGTGCTGGAGTTCTCGACGCCGACGAACCGATTGTTCCGAGCGATCTATCTCTGGTATTTTCGCAACGTGCTGCCGAGGATCGGACAAGTGCTGATGCGGAATCAGCAGGCGGCGTATAACTATTTGCCACAGTCGGTGAGTGAGTTTCCACAAGGCGAGGCGTTGGCCGAATTGATGCGGCAGGCCGGATTGCACAACATCATTTGGAAGCCGCTGACGTTTGGCATCGCGACGATTTATCTTGGAGAGAAGCCATGACCGCAGCTTCGGAGTTTACGTCTCACGATCTGGTCGTCGCGATTACCGGGGCCAGCGGCGCGATCTACGCGACGCGGTTGTTGCAGGTGCTGGTGAACTCGGGCCGGCGTGTGCATGTGACGATCAGTCCGTCGGGAGCGGAGGTGCTGGACCACGAGTTGGGCATTCGCGCGGACCTGAAGAATTTTGATCCGCAGCGATTGCTGGTGAGCGATTCCGTGCTCAGTGGCGACAGCCATCTCAGCCGCTTGTTGCCGGACGCCGGCGGTGCGATCAGTTCGATCTACGAAGATGGTCCACAGGGCGAACTGGTCTACCATCACTTCCAGGATTTTCGAGCGGGGATTGCCAGTGGTTCGTTCCCGACCGGTGGAATGGTGGTTTGCCCGTGCTCGATGGGAACGCTGGCAAGCATCGCCAGTGGGCAATCGACGAACTTGATTCAGCGGGCGGCGGACGTGCATCTGAAGGAACGCCGAAAGCTGATCGTCGTCCCGCGCGAGACGCCGCTGGGCAGCATACAGCTTGAGAACATGAAACGGCTCACCGACGCAGGGGCGGTGATCCTGCCGGCGATGCCAGGTTTCTATCACGAGCCGACGTCAATTCTGGATTTGGTCGATTTCGTGGTTGGCCGGATTTGCGATCAACTCGGCGTGTCGCATCGTTTGTTCAAACGCTGGAGCGAGACGTGACTCAAACCAACCCGAAGTATCAGCGAGGGCGAATGCTTCGCAACCGCAAGTCGGCCAGTTCATAGTCGTTCAGAGAACCCGCCCTCGCTGACGTTTCGAGTGAGTTTGATCGGATCGGCCTTGCGGGATCATTGCGACCATGAAAAGCTACTCGCCGCACGAAACCGAGGCCGGACATGATCGAGACGTTTTCGCAAACTCGACGTCATTTGCTGCGAGCTTCCGCGAGCGGCGGATTGGGACTGTCGTTGTCGGGCTTGTGGCGTGCTCAATCGGCGTTGGCCGACGTGAAGCCGACCACTGCCGCAGCCAAGATCAAAGCGTGCATCGTCGTCTTTTACTACGGCGGGCCGAGCCATCTCGACACCTACGATTTGAAGCCGAATGCCCCGGCGGATGTGCGTGGCGAGTTCCAGCCGATCGCGTCATCGGCTCCGGGAGTGATGGTCTCCGAGCATCTGCCGCAAATGGCGAAGGTGATGCACAAGGTCGCCGTCGTGCGGAGTGTGAACCATCAGAATCGGCTGCACGACTCGGCCTCGACCGAGATGCTGACCGGGCGGCAGTCGCCGCAAGGAGATCGCGAAGAGTTCGCTCCGATCCCGCAATTTTATCCGTGTGTCGGAGCGATGTGCAGCTACTTGTGGCGAGAGCGCGGACTGGATGTGTCGCATGCGGCGTTGCCGTTTATGTTTCACAACGTCGTCGATGTGCCGTGTCAGGGCGGCGGCTTCCTGGGTTCGGCGTTTGATCCGTTGCAGATCGCGGTGGATGTCGAAAAACGGGCTTACCGAGCCGGCTCGCTCACGCCACCCGATGGCCGGACGTTTGCGAGCGTCGGTGATCGACGGCGGTTACTCAGCCTGCTCGAAAGTCAGTTGTCAGCGAGCAACTCGGCCGAACGACAGTGGCGAGCTTTCTACGACAAGGCATATTCGTTGCTCGGTTCGGAGACGTTGCGGCGAGCGCTCGATCTGTCGGCCGAATCGCAGGCGACTCGTGACCGCTACGGGTTCAAGCCGGCCGAGGCGGTGAACGGCGACTCGAGCCAATCAGCGATGGCCGAGGGTCGACCGATGCGCGGACAGAACTTGCTCGTCGCGCGGCGGTTGGTCGAGGCGGGTGTACCGTTCGTCAATGTGTTCGACTTCCGTCAGCAGGGACAGAACTGGGACTCGCACGCCAACAACTTTTTCCATCACAAGAATTATTTGCTGCCGCAGACCGATCAAAGTCTGTCGGCGCTGATCGAGGACTTGGACCATCGCGGGTTGCTCGATTCGACGCTCGTCGTCGCGATGGGTGAGTTCGGTCGCACTCCGCGCATCAACGCGAACGCCGGCCGAGATCACTGGCCCGATTGCTATTCGGTGCTGCTGGCGGGAGGTGGCGTGAAGGGGGGATTCGTTTACGGATCCAGCGATCGGCTGGGGATGTATCCGGAAACAAATCCGGTCAAGCCGGCGGACCTGACAGCGACGATCTTCTCTCGCTTCGGCATCGACCCGATGACCGAGATTCACGACACGATCGGCCGTCCGCATCGCATCTCCGACGGCCGGCCGATTCGCGAGTTGTTCGCGACGTAGTGCTCATCCTACTGGCTGACGCACGTCGTTTGGCACAAACGGGCCGCGATCAAAACTGCTTCGATCATGCCGCTCGCGTCAGCCGGTTGTTTCCACGCGATGTCGAAAGCGGTGCCGTGGCTGGGGCTGGTGCGGACGATCGGCAGGCCAAGCGTCACGTTCACGGCGGATTGAAAGCCGATCAATTTGAACGCGATGTGTCCCTGATCGTGGTACATCGCGACGACGGCATCGAACTCTCCAGCGGCGGCTCGGCGGAAGAGTGTGTCGGCCGGTAGCGGGCCGATGACGTTGATGCGGCCTCCACCGAGAACCGCCTGCACGGCGGGAGCGATGATCTGCGATTCTTCGATGCCGAAGATTCCCTCCTCGCCAGCGTGCGGATTCAGAGCACACACGGCGACTCGCGGACTCGGACAACCGACGCGACGCAGAAACGCGTCGATGAGTTCGATCTTCTCTGCAACGCCTGCCGTCGTGAGCAGGTCCGGGACGCTGCGGATCGACGTGTGCAGCGTGACGTGGACGACACCGAGACCGTGTGGCGACCGCACCGTACCGCCGCTCGGCAGGAACAGCATCATGCCGAAGTCGCGCACACCGCAGACTTCGGCGAGGATTTCGGTGTGTCCCGGATATTTCAGCCCGGCGAGATGCAACGCAGCTTTGCTGAGTGGCGCGGTCGTGATCGCAGCGACTTTTTTCGCCAATGCGGCGTTCGCGGCCGCGACGAGATATTCGTAGGCCGCTCGGCCGGTGCGAGCATCATTTTGGCCGGGAGGAACGTCGACGACGTCTTGCGGTGCGCTCGGCGGATTCCAACAACCGAGCGTGTCGTTGCGCGGCGACTCATCCGGTTGAGTGACCTCGGAGATTTTGATTTGCAATCCGGCCTGAGCAATCGCTCGTCGCACGACTCCGGGATGTCCGACGATGACCGGCCGGCAAGTGGCGAGGACTCGCGGATCGGCACAGGCCCGCACGATAACTTCGGGGCCGATGCCAGCAACATCGCCGAGGGTCAGAGCAATCGTGGAGTACGTCATGGGCATGAAAGTAGGTCAGCCTTTCCAGGCTAACCCGATCAACGATCGACGCAATTTGCCAATTCGAGTCAGGCCGGAAAGCCTGACCTACAGGATCACATCGTAAACTTCGGCGCGATCGAGTGGGATGCCGGCGCGGTCTTTGTTCGAGAGAATTGGCTCGTCGGTCAGCGGCCATTCGATGCCAATGGCAGGGTCATTCCAGAACAGCGTCCGATCGTGCTCCGGGAAGTACAGGTCGGTGCATTTGTAGGTGAAGTCAGCGATCTCACTGAGTACGTAGAAGCCGTGAGCGCAACCGGGCGGAACGTAAACTTGCTGACAAGTCTCGTCACTGAGTTCAAAGCCGAGCCAACGTCCAAACGTCGGCGACGGGCGGCGCAGATCGACGACGACGTCGAAGATCTTGCCGCGGAGCACTTGCACCAACTTCCCTTGCGGATGCCGAATCTGGTAGTGCAAGCCTCGCAGCGTCCCCTTCGATGAGCGAGAGAAATTATCCTGCACGAATTCCGCGGCGATCCCAGCGTCGCGATAGCGCTGGCGCTGATAGGTCTCGGTGAAGAAACCCCGCGTGTCTCGGAAGACCTTCGGCTGAATCAACAACAAGCCAGAGATCGCGGTGGTTTCGACGTGCATGGGAATCACAAACTGACAGGAGTGGCTCGCTGAATGATCGCAGCCCATTCGTCGTGCGCGACCGAATGGGCTTCTTCAGCGAGCATGACCGGGATGTCGTCCTTCACGGCGTATCTCAGGCGGCAAAGCTCGGCCCGACACACGAAACTGTGGCCATCGGCGACCAGCTTGGATCGGCAAGC
>CAMDRI010000138.1 GCA_945906725.1 Candidatus Kuenenia stuttgartensis
CGCAGACGATCGTTCTCGGATCGAAGACGACGGTTCTCCTCCTCCAGCGCCGACGGCTGAGCTTTGGCTGCAAACGCCTGCGAGCCTTCCGCCGCCAACTGATCCCGCCACTTCCGCAGCAGGTTCTGACCGATCTCCAATCGGCGACCTGCTTCCGCGAAACTCAATCCTTGCCCAGACACCAACGACACGGCCTCGACCTTGAACTCCCTCGTAAAAACTCGACGTCTTGACATGAACGTCGCTCCTTACGCGTCACATTACGCGCTACGTTGCGCGCACGCAAAACGTGGGCTAGTCCAGTCAGATGTGAATTGTCACTTGTAGGTGCTCAGATAATCTCGGACACAGACCTTCTTGCGGGTGTTGTCAGAACTCATGTAGCGAATGTTTCCAAAGATAGGGCGTTCTGGCCCCCAGGGGCGGTCGTAGCGGCCGAGGGTCCAGAAGATGCCTGAGTAGGAGTTCGGGTTGCGACCGTCGAGCGCGTACTTGTTGTTGAGTTCGATCATCACATCGAGTGCGTCGCGCGGAGTCGCGGTCCATTCGAGAATCTTCTTGCCCCAGAGCATTCTGAGATAGTTGTGGATCCGCCCCTCGCGCACGAGTTGCGTCTGCGCCGCGTTCCAAAGCGCGTCGTGAGTCGCGGCGGCGGCGAATTCGTCCAGCGAATAGGCGAACGGATGCGGGTCGTGTTCGTGCTTGACGAGTGTCGCCTGTGCCCAATCGGGGAGCGACTCGAATTGATCGTAATCATTGCGGTGCGAGGTCATATTGTAGCCCAGTTCGCGCCAGGTGATAAATTCGTCGAGCCATGACTCCGCACCAGGACTGACTCCCCACCAGCCTTCTCGCTTGCCGCCGGTTTTCTCGCCTAGTGAAGCGGGGGACCACTCTTCCCGCGACATCAGTTCGTGAAATAACTCGTGCGACGAGATGTGGCCGAAATGTAGATACGGTGACAGTCCGCTGCGATTGTCGGCATCGGGATCGTTGGCTCCCGCCGCGTACTGAGGCAGATGCCGGTCAAGGAAGTTCGTCAATCGCTGTCTCGCCGCCGTCGATCCGCCTCGTGCTTTAACGATGCCGACCGAGTGGTCGATTGGCAGCGAGTTGAGTTCAGTCGCATCGCCCGACAACAACTGCATGGACACAGCAGGCCAGCGACTCGTGATCTCTGGCGGGAGTGATTCCAATGACGGGAGTCGCACACCTTTCAACGGGTTGGCCTTCGGGAAATCTTCCAAGTGCGTCGGCAATTGCTTTTGAAGGAAAGCTCGAAATGAGAACGCCGTCGTGAAGACGCGGTCGGTGGCGTGGAGCGGGAACAGTCCATTGGAATCGACGGACTCGAGACGCACCGGCAGTCGCGCCGCCGCAGACGCCAACATTCGAGGCAGAAAGAAACAGGGGAAGTCATCAGTGACGACGACGCACGCTCGCTGCGCGAGTGCTGCTAAGAGTCCTTTGTCCGCATCAGGCTGAGGTTCAACATACGGAAAGTAGATGACGCCTGGATTCTTCAGAGCCGCGACCTGAGCGGCATTGTCCGCCATGCCGTCGATCACAAAGCGATGAATTCGATCGCTGGCCCAGCGGTAGCCAATTCGCAACGGCTCGAAGATCACCAGCGGCTTTCGCAACTCAACGGCCAGTTCTACCGCGCGTTGCAGGCTGAAATTCGAGGACAGGCGGCGGAATGCAATCATCCAATACAGAACGAACTCACCATCAACTCGGACAGGAGCGGAATTGCAGATGCGGATACGGGAAGCTGGGATCATCGATTGAGAATTCCTGTGATCGGTTAATCAGTCGTCAGGGACCGCGCTGAGTTATTTCGTTAGCCACCGATCCACGAACCTCACGACGATGCTGATCGTACCGCACAGAACGCAGCCCCAGGCGATGTCGGCCAGAGTCATGCGCAACGTCCATTTTTCGAGGACCGCCAGATTTGTCAGGTCGTAGACGCCATACAGAATCAGCCCGAATAATGCCCCCGAGCCGAACGCCTGCCAGGCGGTGCAGTTCTCTCCCAGGAGTGGCCGCACAAACAGAACGATGCCGCCGGGAATCAGCAAATAGACCAGCATGGCCGCGCCCCAACGAGGGGCGAGAATCGATTCTTGTCTACGGGCCAACTCACCAAGCTCTTGGCTATAGAATCCTTTCATGACGACTCCCAACCAGAGCAAGTCGATGAGCAGAAAGATGGGCAACACAATGGCGAACAGTTTCAAGTTTTGCATCTTTGATTCCTTCGACATTCACGTCGACGAGATGGGCCGCACGGGACGTCCGGAAAGGCAGCATGATTCTGGGCAGACGTCTGGGTTGGGACCGAGCACGCCGAGAAATTGTGGTGGTAATCCATCGATTCGCTCGCTTATCAATTCGCGAATCATCCGGACGAAACGCGGATGAGTTCCGACAGTCTCGGCTCGTATCAACTGCAAGCCGCATGCGGTGGCAGTGGCTTTGGCTTCATCGTCGAGGTCAAACAGGACCTCCACGTGATCCGAAATGAAACCGATCGGGATCACGATAACGTGCGTCCGATCGTCCTGTCGGGAGAACTCACGAAGCCAATCACCGATGTCTGGTTCCAGCCAGGGCTGGCCCGGCGCTCCACTGCGGCTTTGGTAGGCTAATGACCACGGCAATCCCTCGACGCGATCGGCAACCAACGAACATGCCTCGTGCAACTGCGCCGCGTATTGACAGCCGTTCGCCATCGCAACAGGGATGCTGTGGGCGGTAAATACAAGGTGAGTCTTAGCGTGATGATGTTGCGATACATCTGCGAGCGCCTCATGAACACGATCGGCAACGGCCTCAATGAAGCCCGGATGATTGAAAAATGGTCGGAGTTTCACCACCGGCGGAGCCGCCGGACCAACCTCTATGCGTGCGCGCTCGATGTCCTCGCGATACTGACGGCAGCCGGAATACGAACTGAACGCTGAGGTGACGAAAGCCAGTGCTCGCTGTACGCCATCGTCACGCATCTCGCGGATTGCGTCCGGGAGCAACGGATGCCAATTGCGGTTTCCCCAGTAGATGGGCAGACCGCATCCATGTTCAGATAATTCCGCACTCAGGGCAGCGATGAGTTCGCGATTCTGCTGATTGATTGGACTGGCACCACCGAAGTGGAAATAGTGCTCGGCCACTTCCGTGAGCCGCTCCCGAGGGACATTCTTTCCGCGAGTGACGTTTTCTAAAAACGGCATCACGTCCTCGCGGCATTCTGGACCGCCAAAAGACACCAGCAACAGTGCGTCAAAGGTTTGGGACATAACAGGTATCCTTATTAATCAAGTCTTTTACCGAGTTCACGATCCGAGTTTCGGTCGGACCTTCGCACGAACGATGCGGTTGTCAGCTTCGCCGACACGAAGATCATGAGTTCATTCTCCAAATAGCGAAGTTCAGGATGACGGCGAAGGACGTCCAGGCCAGATACGGCACCAGCAGCCACGCGGCGGTGATGGACTTGCCTCGAAACGCAAAGCAGGTGGCGACGATGGCCAGCCACAGCGCAACGATCTCAGTGAAGGCGAGTCCGGGCCGTTGCATTCCGAAGAAGAGAAACGACCAGAGCACGTTGAACGCCAGTTGAATGCCAAACCAAATCAACCCCGAGCGTGCGGCAATCCACCCGTGGCCGCGCCACACGAGCCACGCGGCAACAGCCATCATCAAGTACAGCGCCGACCAGACGGGACCGAAGAGCCAGCCAGGTGGATTCCAACTCGGCTTTGCCAACGTTTGATACCAGCCGCCAACGGACGTCGATGTCGCGGTTGCTCCCAAGACTGCCGAGGCGAAGCAGACGGCCATGAAGCCGACCAACATGGCGACTTGTCGCAGCGCTGACGGTTGCCACGTTGTCGCTGGTGCGGCGGATTGGCGAGCGGCCTTCGCGATGTCGTTCAACATGCCGCCGAAGACAAGCTCGTGCAGCGGGTAGATCACGTACCAATAGGCCAGGCCAGTCAGCCCGACAGGATCGAACTCGGCGGTCTGGCGAATGCGCGATCCGCTGGCAGTTGGCTCGACTTCAAATTCGAGCCACGCTCGGCCGGGAAGTTTCATTTCGGCCACGAGTCGCAACCGACGATTCGGCTCGAACGCTTCGACACGCCACCAGTCAATCGCGTCACCGATACGCAGTTCGGAGTACGCCCGGCGTCCTCGACGCAAGCCCACACCGCCGACAAGCAGGTCGAGCCAGCCGCGCAGTCGCCACAACCAGTTGGCGTAGTACCAGCCAGTTCGTCCGCCGATCTGTTGAATCGGAGCGAACGCCGAATCGACCGGGACGCTGACTTCCACTTCGCGCGAATCGACCAACCGAGTTCCAAACGGTATTCCGCCCCATCGCTTCAGACGTCCGGAAGAACTCAACGCGTCGGACCAGCGTGTGGCCGTCAATTCTTGATCTTCGTTGACGAGCGCTCGCGCGATCGCCTCGCTGACGCCGCGAGGACGAATCGCAAACACCTCGCTCGTGTGTGAGTTTGTAACGACCGTTGGATTGCGCAGGCTATCGACCAGCTTGCGGCCGACGCGGGCGTAAACTGGAGTCACCAGTCCCAGCCACAAGCTCGACAGGCGCGGCGAGAGAAACGGCACCGAGATCATCCAGCGTTTTAACCCGCGCTGTCGAGCGTACTCGCGCATGATCTCGCTGTACGACATTTGGTCGGGACCGCCGATCTCGAAGATGTCGCTTGGCCCGTCGGGCAAATCCATCGCGGACAGCAGGTAGTTCAACAGATCCTCAATCGCGATCGGCTGCGACGGCGTCGAGACCCACTTCGGGCAGAGCATCACCGGTAACTTTTGGACGAGCGCTCGAATCAACTCGAACGACAGACTGCCGGAACCAATCACGATCGCCGCACGGAACTCGATGACTTGCGCTCCAGATTCGCGCAGGATGTGCCCGACCTCCTGCCGGCTGCGCAGATGCTTCGAGAGTTGCTGCTGCTCGTCGCCCAAGCCGCCGAGATAGATGATCCGCCGCACTCCGTTTTGCTTCGCAGCTTCCGCAAAATTGCGAGCGGCAATGCGATCCTCGTCCTCGAAGTCCTTGCCCGTCCCCATCGAATGCACGAGATAGAAGGCCGTTTCGACGTTTTGCAACGCGGTCAATAACGACTCGGGCTGCAACACATCGCCGGCGACGACTTCCGTCGCGGGACCGACTCGCGACTGCAAGAACTCCGGCCGGCGAGCCAAACATCGCAGGCGAAAACCACGTTGCTCAAGCAGAGGAATCAGGCGGCCGCCGACGTAGCCGGTTCCGCCCGTTAATAGGACTCTTGAATCAGTTGGCATTATCAAATCCTAAAAACAATCATCCGGAACGCGCTCGCGTCCGGTTCAGATCATTTGCTGCTGTCTGGTCGGGGAGGTTTCGACCGTGGCGGTCCCACCGCGAATAAAGCATTGCACTCGTCTTGCAGTACCCCATCGACGATTGCGCATTTCCAGGCAGGACTACGGCTGACGAGTTCGTCGGCGAGGAGGTCGATTTGTCGCCAACCACACTTCTGAAGAAACCGGATCGATGTGCCGAATGCAACCATCTGGATGCCGCTCCACAGAATCGCCGACATGCACATTGAGCACGGCTCGGCGGTGGTGTAAAGCACCAACTCACTGCCCTCAATTTGGTGACCGGATCGGAACAGTGCGTTGAGGGCATCAATCTCACCATGCCAGATTGGGTTGATCATCGACCTGTTCCAGCCCTCGGCAACGGTATCGCCGCTGTCCCGGTGGACGATGACTGCCCCGAAAGGTAACTCGGGTGTTTTGATCGTCAGCGCGATGGCCCGCCGCATGTGGTATTCGTGATCGAGTTTCAAAGTCTTGTTCCTTGGCAGCAGATCCTGGAGTGTTGTCACCGCCAGCGAGTTTTGTCGGTTGCCTGCTTTAGTAGGCGAAACGGTGCCATAAGCGTATTCCAACACGAGGTCCGACTCCCGTCTGCGCAAGCCAACAACAGGCTTAAGTCGTCGCCAATTGGCTCAGTCGCTTGGTCACGTAGTGCTGTGAGCAAACTCTGCAGCAATCGATCGGGTCGCGTGGCATCGAGCGTCTGAACCAGATTCAGCAGGCCTTGGGTCTCCATGAGCTTTCCATCGGTAACTCGCGTCTCCGTGAGCCCATCCGTGTAAGCCAAGATCATGTCGCCGTTGCTGAGATTCAGACGGGTCTGACCGTACGCCACGCTTTCCGAGATGCCTAATGGGGTATTGAGCAGACCCGTCGAAACGGCTGCATCGTGGTCGATCTCGAAGAGTTCCCACCTTTCAGTCTTCCGGCGATAGAGCAGCGGGCGCGGGTGACCAGCAACGCTTAACTGAAAGGATTGCGTGCTGGAAAAGAAGGTCCCCACGATGGCCGTGGCAAAGCGACCCTCCTGGTTCAGTTCCACGAATTCTCGGTTCATCCCCTCGACAAACTGAGCTTGGCTGATGCTATTGACGTGTCGCCGCATCAGATCACGCAAGCGCTGAGCCAATCCTGAAACCCGAGGTCCATGCCCACTGACATCGGCTAGAAGCATCCGGGAAATGCGACCTGAGGCACAGGACGAAAGATAGTAGACGTCGCCGCCGCTGGCCGCGTTCTCGTGAGGACAGGAATAAACCCAAACATCCAGACCGGGCCGGTGAAAGTGCTCTTCCACACTCTGGTTGCCCCCCCAGATCTCCAGGCACTGCATTGTCTCAGTCATGAATGGCTCGCTAATGGTGACGTCGGCGCACCTACGGCAATCAGAGGTTGCCGGACATGTTCGTCCGATGCGAACTGAGCCGAATAGATTTGTCGGATGATCCCTGCTTGATCGAGGATGTAAGTGACGCGCCCCGGAAAGAGCCCCATCGTCTTCGGAACGGCAAATGCTTTGCACAACGAGCCATCGGCGTCGCTGATCAAGGGGAATGACAGCTTGTGCTGCCGCGCGAAAGTGCGGTGACTTTCCTCGGTATCACCGCTGACGCCGATCACATCCGCCCCGGCAGCAATAAAATGTTCATAAGAGTCGCGAAACGCACAGGCTTCCTGCGTGCAAATCGTCGCCCCGTCTTTGGGGTAAAAGAAGAGCACCAACGCACGCTTCCCCAAAAAGTCAGCCAGTCTGATCTTAATGCCGTCATAAGTTGTCGCGGAAAAGTCGGGGACGTGATCGCCCACTTCAAGTTTTGCCATGTTTGTGCTCCCAGAATATTGCGCTATCGGTGTGACTCGGTGGAACGATGACCATGCCATCCAAAGTACCAAGGCCCCGTGGAGGCTCCAGGCTGCTGTCCGCAACCAATTGGTCGAGACGAGGCGCTGATGAACAACCGGGGCGAAAGCTTTCGACAATGCCTCGTGAAAGGGAACCTGAATAAAGGCCGTAGACAACCAACAGACTGCCAACAGCCCCAATCCGGTCCAGAGTGACCACGGGGCGACACTCATTGGGCGGAACCAAATCAAAAGCACGGCCGTCACCGTTTGGATCAGCATCGGTGGTGCGACCACCCAGGTGGTGAGAGCTGCGTGCCGCTGTTCGTAGGTTGGAAATTCTATATTTCCGACGCTGTCAAAGAGCGGATAGTGCACGACCTGCACAAACCAAATGAGCCCCACCATGTACATTGACGATCCGAGGTGGGCGAGGAACAAAAGTCGGATGAGCGGGTCGTTCATGCAATATCCTTCAACACACGTTCGCTCGCTGATAACTCACACGTCCATTCTCCGGATTCGATCAGCCTCTGCGTCTTTTCATGGCGGTAGGCGAACATGGCTTCGAGCTTTCTGCGAACTAGCCAGCCGCCGAGCCATTGCCCGATCACTCCCAAGGGAACTGCATATTCGACCTCGTCTCTTAAAACGGTTCCGCCATGACCATCGTCAAGGAAGCGGTGGCGGTGATACCAATAGGCGAACGGTCCTGATTCCTGGCGATCGGCAAACAGGTGTGGCGGCGCGTACTCGGTGTGAACAGCCACCCATCGGATCGGAATCAGCCCCAGGATCCGCCCGCCTAAGACGACCCTGCTGCCGATCTTCAGCGACCCACTGGACTCGACGACCCCCATCTTCTCCCAGGGTGGAATCAAATGCTGTAGAGCATCCGGACTTTCGTGGAAGGCAAAGACGACCTCAGTTGGTGCTTTGATCGAGCTTTCCTTGACGAATCGCATCTTTATCGCCGTGCCTGGTCGATGATCAACTTTCCGATGCTGGGCTGCATCCCAAAGAATCATCGCGAACGGAATCCACCAAATCAGATCGTTAGTCAAGATCGTCAAGCCAAACAGCGGCGGAAACGTACCTCGTACAAGCGCCACAACGAACCCGATCGGCCCGAAGACCTTACCCAGCAGCCCAACGAGTACGATCGGCCAATGCGTTCGTGAGTCACCGGCAGCGATGAGATAGCCGATGCCGTATACGCCGACGATCATTCCCACGCACTGCCAGATTTCCGGATAATTCAGACGATCGATGCCAGAGATATCGAACAAGAAATGAGGAAACGCGATCGTCGCTGCGCCCCACAGCAGGTTGTAGATGCCCGCGGCGACGAGCCATCGGCTCGCCCAAACAGGTGCTTCCGTTCGTTCAGAGAGTGTGTTCATCAGATACTCCGATAATTAGCGGGAGCGGACGGAACCTAAGCCGCCATCGATCCCCATCACTTGGCCTGTGACCCAACTCTGTTCAGGGCTTAATAGCCACTCGATCGCTGCGGCGACGTCACCGGGTTCGCCGATTCGCCCCAGAGGATGCATCGCGGTCGACGCCTTCAGAGAGACTTCGTTGGCGGTCAGCCGAGAAGTCATGGAGGTACGGACCAAGCCGGGAGCGACACAATTGACTCGGATGCGGCGCGGACCATAGGTCGCGGCTGCCGAAAGAGTCAGGCCGATGATCCCAGCCTTGGCGGCGGCAATCGCCTCGTGGTTGGCCAAACCGATACGTGCCGCAGCCGAAGACACCAAAACAATCGAGCCGCCTGCATTCATCATGGCCTTGCAACCGGATCGCACGACCGCGAATGCCGTGGTCAAGTTCGACGCGATGGTAGAAAACCATTCGGCCTCACTCGTCGAGTGTGCCGGCTTGAGAAGCAATGATCCGACACAATTCGCGATTCCATCCAGGCGTCCGTGCAATTGGATCGCGTGTTGGACACAGGCTTCGACTTCAT
The DNA here is from genome assembly GCA_945906725.1 of Candidatus Kuenenia stuttgartensis. GTDB lineage: Bacteria > Planctomycetota > Planctomycetia > Planctomycetales > Planctomycetaceae > SXKJ01. The sequence goes on from CAMDRI010000138.1 coordinate 9,230, forward strand.
CAAACCGAGTCGCGTCGATTGGATAGGCGGCTGCATGGAGTTCGTCGGCCAGCAGTTGCAACTTCTCGATGTTGCGACCGGCAATCGTTAATTGCGCCTCGCGCGATGCAAGTCGGCGACATAAACTCTCACCGATTCCACCCGTGGCACCAAACACCAAGTAGTGCGACCTCGGATCAGTATCTGGTGGCGTCATGTTGGGATCCCCACAAGGAACAATCGAATCTCGACTTTAGTTAAGCACTTTGGAATTGGTTTCTTGTCAGCTTAAAGACGCTCCGAACTCATGCGTGTGAAGCTGCAGGATTTCCTCGGCTCGCCGGTTCACCTCGCGAAATCGAGCAGCATTTACTGTCAGTTTGATGTCCTCGTCGTAGGTCGGAATCATTGCCTTCATGCGGGTGTGGCCCTCGCGATTTGCCAGCAGTCTCGGGAAACACTTCTTAATGACGTCCAGCACGATGTTTACTGAGACCGACGCGCCGGGGGACGCGCCCAATAGTGCCGAAATGCTGCGACTCGCGTCCGTAATGACCTCGGTGCCGTAATGCACAATGCCCGCTTGGCCGTCGGTCTTTTTGATCGCTTGCACGCGGATGCCGGCGTCTATCAATCTCCAGTCGGCGCATTGCGCGGCGGGATAAAAGACATGCAAAACCTTCAAGCGATCGGCCATACTTTGCGTCCCTTGCTGAATTAGGTAGCGGACGAGATCAAGGTTATGGATTCCGATCTTAATGAGCGTGACAACATTGTCTGGTCGGACGGAGAAAGGCAGATCAGTGAAGCTCCCTTTCTTGTGGAGAAACTTCGTCGTCCACGCGGCAAACGGGCCAAAGAGCAGTGTCTTTTTTCCATCGAGCATCCGCGTGTCGAGATGCGGCACAGCCATCGTCGGTGCGGCATCGAGCGCCTGCCCATAGACCTTCGCCTGATGTTTTTCTACGACTTCGGGGTTGTTGCAGACCAACCACTGGCCACCGATCGGGAAGCCGCCGAGTCCCTTGGATTCAGCAATTCCAGACATTTGCAGTAACGTCAGGCTACCTCCGCCCGCACCGACGAAGACAAATTGTGCTCGGTTCGTTCGAACTTTGTTGGTTGCCAGGTGCTTGGCTCGCACTTCCCATCCAGCATTTGTTTTTCGCAAACCAACCACGCGATGCCCGGAAGCGATACCACAACTTTCTTGCTGACCAAGCCAGTGCAGAAGCTGGCGCGAGATCGCGCCGAAATTCACATCAGTTCCGCCATTCATCTTCGTCGCCGCGATGGGCACATCGCTGCGGCCTTCAAGCAACAGTGGAGCCCAGCTCGCGATCGTGGTTCGGTCGGTGGAATATTCCATTCCTTGAAAGAAATGATGGGTCGTGATCGCCGCATGCCGGGCTCTCAGAAAGTCGACCTGTTCTCCGCCATGCACAAAACTCAGGTGTGGGATGGGGTTAATAAACTCATTCGGATTGTCCACCATGCCGGTGGCCACGGCATAACTCCAAAACTGTTTGGAGTGCTCAAATTGCTCAAAAATCTCAATCGCTTTGCTCACGTTTACTGATCCGTCCGCCTCTCGTTTTGGCGTGTAACTTAATTCGCAAATGCCGGCGTGCCCGGTCCCAGCATTGTTCCAACCGTCCGAGCTTTCCTGCGCCAGCCCATCGGTAACTTCATAGAGTTGCATCGAAAGTCGCGGCTCCAAGCACTTCAGCATTGCCGCGAGATGAGCGGACATCACTCCGCTGCCAATCAGGATCACATCTGGATTCTCGATGTGCCGCGCGGAAATCAGAGATTGCAAAGCAACAGACATTTTTGAAACCTGAAACACGATGAACCGGAACGTCCGAAGTTGCCACGCGTCGAGTTCTAGATAGCCGCATCGCTAAGAACGTGCTGAGTATTCGGGAACAAGCCCCGCCCTGGCGAGCGTGGCTACACCAAGCTGTAACGCGCGAAAACACTTGAACCGAATGACGGCTCAAGTGTTCTCGCGGAGTTGGCTGGGAACTCCGAGAAGCCCCAGCACAGGGCATCACACTAGGTGGGTATTAATCACGGCAGGCGGGCTGAACCAGTGAGTACGTCACTCGACCCGAGGTTGGGCAAACGTGTGCCAGATACTGAGCCTTCGCCGGAGCTACATGCGATGTCTTGGCCGTTGCGGCCGGGGGCAGCATGACGCTGTCGATCACATGGATGACTCCGTTCGAAGCGTCGATGTCCGTCAGAACGAGCCCCGCACCGTTGATCGTCGCCGCACCGTTCTTGATGGCGGCGGTCAACATGCCGCCTTGAACGCTCTTCAGTTTCTTCTTGCTTAGAACGTCGCCAGAGAAAACTCGACCGGGGACAACATGGAATTTCAGGATCGCCGCCAGTTTCTCTTTGTTCTCAGGCTTGAGCAGACTCTCGACCGTGCCGGCCGGCAGCTTCGCGAACGCTTCGTCCGTTGGAGCGAACACCGTCAGCGGCTTATCACCAGACAACACTTCGACCAAACCGGCCGCCTTAGCAGCCGCGAGCAACGTCTTGAACGTCCCCGCCTTAGCAGCCGTCGCCGGGATATTGTCGCTAGATGGCAACAGCACTTGATCGATGACGTGAATGATACCGTTCGAGCAATGAATGTCTGCCTTCACAACAGTCGATTGATCGACTCGCACACTTCCCTCTTCGACTTTGATGTTAACTCGCTGACCATTCACCGTCGCGGCCGCATCCAGCTTCACGACCTGAGCCGCCGCCACTTTTCCAGCCACGACGTGATACGTCAGCACCGATACGAGCTGTCCCCTATTCTCCGGCTTCAGCAAAGTCTCGACCGTTCCGGCCGGCAGCTTGGCAAACGCTTCGTCCGTCGGAGCAAACACCGTGAACGGCCCTTTTCCTTGCAACGTCTCGATCAATCCACCGGCCTTCAATGCGGCTGCCAGCGTATTGAACGAACCGGCCTCGACCGCCGTCGTCACGATGTCCTTCTCGGCTGCATTCGCGGTCGAGACCGATCCTTGGGTCACACCAATTGCGGCCATCGCCGCGACACTCAGAAAAAACCTTCGATTCAACATGACACTCTCTCCGTGCTGGGGGTTTTGAACTCCCGGTGCCAATCGAACATCGACTGGCCACTCGTTAATTCGTTCAAACCGTTCACTGCAGATAAACCGGAAGGAGTTCGTGGCTTTAACTCAGATTCTTTGCAGATTCCGATTTTCTTTTCAGATGCGGCGAATTCGCGTCACTCTGGCTCTGTTTTGGGACACAGTCATCTCGGCTCGTCTGCAACGGAGTGGCCACGGCGACTTAAACGCTAGGCGGTTCGTGATTTGGGAAAACGGCAAGCACTTCCCGGTGTGCGGACGAGTGCAAAGCGATCGTACGCGGTTCCGATTCCAGCAGTTGCTTTATCGTCTGTTCGCGATAGTCGAAGATCGTTTTTAGATCGCGGCGGACCATCAACGAGTGCATCGCTCGGCCAATCCAGCCAAGCGGTAACCGATAGTTCAAATCGTCGATCATTCTCGTTGAGTTTCCAACCGACTCAAAGGTGTGGCGGTGATGCCACATCACATACGGGCCGCGCAGTTGGACATCCACGAATTCAAACGGCGGATTCCAAACCGTGATGGCGGTCGTCCAATGGACCGGGAGGCAGTGAACTCGCAGCGCGTACTGAATGATCGAGCCGACTCGCATTTCGATTTCGCCGGGAGTCAGGATTTCAAACCTTAGCCACGGCGGGGTCAGGGCTTCCAAATTCCGCGCATCAGCGAAGAACGCAAACACTTCATCCAACGGACAAGCGATGACTTTTTCGCGGATCAGTCGGTATGTGCTCATGGCGTTGCTGATTTCGAGGTCGGTGGATTTCGGTTTAAGACGGCGCGGAGTGCGGTTTCCAGGTCCGGGTGCTCAAACTTGAAAGCATTCTGTTGAAGTTGTTCGGGGACGACTCGAATGCTGGCGAGCAACAGGTCATCTGCCATTTCGCCGAGGGCCAGTCGCGCCGCGAAACTCGGCAGCGGAAACAATGTCGACCGTCGCAAGACTCGTCCCATCACGCGTGTAAACTCCGCGTTCGAGACCGCATTCGGAGCCACTGCATTCACCGGCCCCGCTAGTTTGTCAGTTTCCACGGCAAACAGCAGAGATCGCACCAGATCGGGGAGTGAAATCCAACTCCAATACTGGCGGCCGCTGCCGATTGTCCCGCCCAGGCACAATCGAAACGGTAGCAGCATTTGCTTCAACGCGCCGCCAGCGGGAGACAACACAACGCCGATTCGCATGTGAACGACTCGGATGCCCGCATCGACAGCCGGTTGCGTCGCTCGCTCCCATTGTGTACAGACCTCGGCGAGAAAGCCGCGCCCCGGTGGCTCCGATTCGGTCAGCGGTTGATCACCTCGCTCACCGTAGTACCCAATCGCCGACGCACACACCAGCACGCGCGGCGGATTCGACATCGCGGCGAGCGACTTGCAGAGCTTGTGAGTTCCAACGACTCGGCTGTCTTGAATGCGGAACTTTTTTGCGGCAGTCCACCGACCCGTCGCGATGTTCTCGCCCGCCAAATGGACGACCGCATCGACGCCGCTGAGTGCGGTGCAATTGACTAATCCAGAATCCGTATCCCAAGGAATGTTTTCAGCCTGACCGCGACTCGAATGTCCGCGAACCAGACGCCGTAATTTCCAATCGCGCTCGACAATCGCCCGGGACAGCGCGGAGCCGACCAGCCCGGAAGTTCCGCTAACCGCGATACTCATGGCTCGCGGTGCCACGGGAGCCAACGGTTGGCCAAGATGTTGATTGCCGGAGGCAATCATGGTTTGTTCCTTGTTCTTGAAGTCCTGAATTTCTTGACGGCACGGGTACAGCAAGGGTTTTCACGCGAGACCAGTCTTTGAAGTGCCATCGAATTTCCATCTGAACTGGTCCTGCAATCTTCTGACGGCGACCTCTTTGCCCTTGGCTTCCACTTCAACAGTCAGAGCGAGTCCAGCCCAGCAGGCAGGGAAATCATTGATTTCGACTTCGTCGTGATGCTGCGCGAGCCTCGGTCCGGACCAGCCGGCCAGTGGGCTGGAAATGTGAAAAAGAGGCTCGCGGTTCCAAGTGTCGATCGCCGCACACGTGGCCTCGTCAACGCTCAGTTCGTCCGGCAAACAGCGTTGATGATGCACATCGTAAACGACAGGAAAATCAGTAAAGCGGGACAACGACAAAAGGTCGGATGGAGTAAAAACCTTATCGTCATTCTGTATTCTCAGCCTCGATCGAACACACTCAGAAAGCCAGGGCGTACGCGCCATAGATCGTGACAGCGTAGTGGGTTAGGGTTGCGCGAATGAATTGAAGTTATCACAACACGTTCTGGATTTCTTTTTTTCCAGGAGGTGTCGTGAAGAAACAAGCGTGGTCTGACGTGGTGTTGGGAGGTT
>CAMDRI010000139.1 GCA_945906725.1 Candidatus Kuenenia stuttgartensis
CGAAACCGCTCGAACCGCCCACGCCACTCCGAAACCTTCCGCCCATCCGCTCGACGCGACATGACGCCTCCAAGTTGAAAAGGTTGTGAATCAACAACCCCGCCAACTTACTCGACGCGTCAAGATTGGTGCTGATGAGCGCTCACACATACACCGATGATGAAGCCGGCTCTTGCGGCATTGGGATTCGCCGCACCCGGGGGAGTTCCTCGCCGATCTCGGACACGGTTTCAAATTCGTGTCGGCGACCCGTCCAGCCGAACTGCGTGAGTTGCTCGCTGACGTATCCTCGCAGCGACTCCAGTTCCGCGCTGCCGCTGGGGCGTGGACGCACGATCGTCGTCAGATGATCTTGCAGGCGCTCCGTCTCGATGTCGTTCATGTCTTCTTGCGAGTTTCCTTCGGCTCGGAGAGCTGCATCAGGTAGATGAAGTCCTGGTCATTGCGGATCGGGTCAAAGTCAGTCTCTCGCGGCACGAGTTTTCGCAGCGAGCTGTCCATGCGGAACGCTCGCGCGAGCCACGAAAGCGCTTCTTCTTTCTCACCCGCCAGCGAGAAGTAGCAGGCAAGGTTGTAGAGCACGATCGCGACTTTCGGAGAACCTCGATACGCCGCCCGCATCGACTCGATCGCCTTGTCGAGCCGGCCAATGCGTTTGAAGCACCACGCCTTGCCCATCTGCAAATCGAGGTTCTTTTCCGAGTCGTCCGGAACCCGCTCGAAGTGCTGCAACGCCCGCTCGTAGTCCTCTTTCAGACGGAAGGCTTCGCCGCGCAGTTGTTCGACAGCCGGAGGTGTTTCTTCCCAGTCCGCGAAGATACCCAAGCGTCGCAATGCGGCATCGGGGAGGTCGAGCATCAAGTAGCCCTGTGCCGCCTCGATCGCGCGTTGCTGCTGAATGTCGGTGGCTTCGGCCATGTTGAGAGTCCGTGGCACAGGCGGCTCGCCTGTGAGCATTCTGAAATCAACGCAGGCGAACCGCCTACGCCACGCTCGGCACCGTGACGTTCAGTTCGCCGGCAAGTTTGGTCAGCGCTTGCCAGTTGCCGTCGTCCAGCGGGATGCCCTTCGCAGTTCGGTCGGCGAGGACCCGCTGTTCGGGATCGCCGGGCAGCGTGACTTCTTTGACACCGTCGATCAGCGGCACGCTGCGGACGAATTCTTCCAAGCCGGTGACTTGTTGGAATAAGTGCTCGACACCGCAGAACATTTTCGGATCGATCACGATGAAGATCGCTTCGTTGCCCAGCGGCGGCGGCGGATTCGGGCCGACCGTCGGACCGCCGGACAGTCCACAGCAAAACATCTCGATCAAGAACGCGAGGCCGAAGCCTTTGTAGGCCTGATCGCCTCCCATCGGCAGAATCGTGCCCGGCGGGTCACCGTACAACATCGCGGGATTCGTTGTCGGTTTTCCGTCGGGATCGAGCACCCAACCGGACGGAATCGGCTGACCCGCAATGTGTTTGACGCGGACTTTGCCTTCGGCCGTCGCGCTCGTGCCGAAGTCGAGCACGAACGGGCTGCCGCTCGCTCGCGGCATCCCCATGCACAGCGGGTTCGTTCCCAGTCGCGGACGCTTGCCGCCCACCGGAGCGACGCGCGGAGCGCCGCCATGCGTGTTGGCCACAATGATCGAAGCCATTTCTTTGGCAGCAGCCATTTCGGCATACTCGCCCAATCGGCCGATGTGGGCCGACTGCCGCAACGATCCGCAGGCGATGCCGGTGATTGCGGCCTTTGCGATGAGCCGGTTCGTCAAGTCGCGAGCCAGGACCTGGCCGAAGCCCCAACCGCCGTCGGTCACGAGCACGCTGGGGGTCTCGCGCAGGATTGTCAGTCGCGCGCCGGCGTGCAGTCGGCCGCTCTTCACGTTTTGTAAGTAGAAGGGAATCCGCATGACTCCGTGCGAATCGTGTCCGCGCAGGTTCGACTGCACGAGGCTGTCGGCAACGATGCCAGATTCCTCGGTGTCGGCTCCCCCTTTGGAAAGGAGTTGGACGGCAAATTCAATTAGTGAGGCTGGGGCGATGACGGGCACGAGAAGGCTCCTTCAGGGGTTCGTCAGATAGTTGGTTGTCGCAGGCGCAATCGTCAAAGTTTCCGTGAGGCTCAGCGTTTGACTTCAGTCGGAATTACCGCGTCCGAATCAGTTCGCCGAGCGAGGACAGCATGGTAGCGAATTTGTCCGCGATGCGGATTCAACCCGGCTCGAAAAGTTCCGCCGGGAACGGTTCGTCCGCCGAGTCGCATCGTGCGGGGCAAGCCAGCGATGTCGGTTGCTCGGCGAGCCAGTGACTGAACTCAGCTTCGCGATGACTCGGCCGATATCCCTTCGGCAACACTCGGAGACGGACGTGATGAGTGACATCGTGATGGGAATTCGAACGCTCGACGAACTGCAGTCGTTCGTGCGCACGAAGCTCTGCGACAAAGAGAACCTGCTGCTGGAGCAAACGAAAGTCCGACATGCCCCGTTGATCAAACAAGGCAAGTTGTGCGGCTATCAGTTCTCGTTACAGGGGCCACGGCAAGTGCGTCTGGGAGCCGTCTGGGCCAGCGACTACAACGACGTTTACTTTTATGACACACGTGGCAGTCGCTACTACAAAGCGCATCTGTCCGAACAAATTGCCCTACCCGAACAACCGGCCGCGTAAGTCTTTGGCGAAAACCACAATCTCGACTCTTGCAGAATTCGCACGAAGCGCCAGCGAGTGATGCTGGCTTGAACCACTTGCTGGCGGTTCGTGCTGGCGAGTTCACAAACCAAACATTCCGGCTCGACGCTCCGCAGGGACCGGCGAGCCAAACCAACCGCGGGTCTCCTGGCGTTCACCCTCGAGTTTCGACTCGAATGGCTCAGCCACGAGGCCCGCGGCTTTGTTTGGCAATAACATTCTTCACTCACCAATCGTTGTTGAGTTGGTATGTGCGCGACGCGCGTACTCACAGCCCGGCAAGATCGCCATCCAGCCGACGACCACGAACGAGAATTTGCCTGATTGGAAAGAGGCAATCGTCATGACCAGCGGCGACGATTCCAAGCGATCCAAACGACGCCTCCCAGCAACCCCATCAACAAATCCAACAGCGTGTCGGCCAAGCCGGGCTGAGTACGGATTCCAAACCATTGCTCGACGAGGAACTCAACGAATTCCCAGACAACGGCGGCCAAGCTCGTCAGTCCCAGAATCATCGGCGGGAACACGACGGCTGACGGCTGACCAAGCAATTCCAGATTGTCAGCCGCGCGATAACACTTCCCGAAGAAATAGGCGATCGCCACTCCGCCAGCAAAGTGCATCGGAATGTCGAACTCAGGAAACGAACGGTAAATGTCGAGACCCAGGATGGCCGCGACATGGATCGCAAAGACCAGCACCGGAGCCCAAGCGGCACGGCGCAGCGAAGTGATTACCCAAGCCAACCAGACAGCCATTGAAGTCCCTTCCAGCTTGACTGCGTTCACCCGCCACGACACAGGCATCACGTCTCGTTCGCCACATGCCCGCCGCGCACCAGCTTGCGAGTCAGCAGCACTTCGCCGACAAGCAACACGAGAAACGCCAGAAACAACAGTTGCCAGAGCTCGTGTCGCGGCAACTCGTTGGAGGCCGCTGCCTGAATCTCGCGGCCTTCACGGATGAACGTCAATCGCTCGTCGGCGGTGATCGAAGCGATTTGCTCGTCCCTCAGTGGCGCGAGGTTGGACTCGGCGCGATCCGCGTTGACCACGAACAATTCACGGCCTTGTGCCGCCAGCGGCTTGGCGAGTTTCCGATTGGCCTCGGCCTTGCCGATGAGACGCTGCTCATCTGCCGGTTCTTTTCGGCGCAGCGCATACACGCCGGGCAGCGATGTGTCATCGAGCACGAGCAACCCCGAGACGCCATCGCCACTGAACTTTGCCTCGCGCGGTTCCCCATCCGGCCCTTCAAACACGAAGGTCATTGGAGGCCCGGCTTCGGCCGGTGGAACAGCGTTCGGTATCTGACTGACGAGCGGTTGTCCGACGGAAACATTTCGCTCGCCGCGGTGCGACGCGAGCTGAAATAGCAACTCATGCAGAAACGCGACGAAGTCCGGCCTGGCCGGCAGAGTGTTCCAATCGGCGTCCAACGGCGACGTCAGCAGCAAAACATTGCCGCGCCCAAACTGACCGCCGACGAGATACGGCGCTCCGGTTTGCAACCGAGCTAGCGCGATCGCTGGCGGACGCTCGACTGCGACTTTCTCCGACTCATCTTCTGTGTCTTCACTGCCTTCTGCCTTTTGCCTTCTGCCTTCTTTCAATTCAACACTCCACCAGCGGCTGAACCGCGCGGTCGTGAAGGCCGCTCCGCGCTCCGCTCGGAAGCGTTGCAACCACGGCGATTCGAGCGTCGCGTTGGAAATCATCACACCCTGTTCGCGTTGCTCTGGAGTCTCTGATTCAATGTCCTTCAGCAACACACCCAGCAATCCGATTTCGTCCGCAAAGAGTTGGTGGTTGTAGCTGTCTCGGTCAATCTGATTGCCAAGCGCGAGCCCAATGCCACCACCACGCCGCACGTAATCGGTCACTGCGGCGAATTGAGCGTCGGTCAGCTTCGGTACATTGGCCAACACGATGGCCGCGTACTTGTCGAGGTCGTTGAATGTCGCCTGCTCATCGGCAGGAGCCTCGCCCTCCCCTATCGCATTCGCATGAAACGCAGGCATCCAGTCAGCCCACTTCACGGTCGTCGGTTGGACCCACGGAGTTTCATTGCCGGTCGCCGCCAGCGCGGCATGAATGAAGAAGGTCTCGCTTTGCACTGGTTTCGGTCGCGGGTCGCCATCGACGAGCAGCACCGGCACCGCTTCCGCCACGACGATGACCGCCTCGCTGATGTTGTCCGTCGGCAAGTCATCGGGATCGAGGGTCACTCGCACGAGGTGCGAGCCGGTCACTTCAAAACGATGTTCGAACTCGACGTTCGCCTCGCTACCCGGCGCGAGTGTGACAGATTGAGTCCGCTCGGCGAGCCGTTGCCCATCGACTTCAAAATGGACTTGCCGAGTCACGCTCGTCGAACCGCCGCTGAATCGGATTCGCGTTTGAAAACGGATTGGGAACCCGGGGACGGACAACTCGCGCGACGGCTGCAAACGCTCGACATGAAAGTTCAATCGCTCGGCCGCAGCCGGCAATTCCTGGCCGTCTGGCTCACCGGCATTCAACACGTTGACGACCCACAAATGCGGAGTAATCGACGATTGCTTTTTGAGATCATCCAATCGCAGCCAAAGATTCGAGTCCTCGGAGAACCAGCCTTGGGACTGCCCGTCGGTCAACAATACCACCTCGCGACGCAAGTGACTCGTCCGGCTGAGCAGTTTGACCGCATGCGACAGCGCCTCCGGAAAGTTCGCGGTCCCGGTTGGCGGAGAAAGTTGCTTGAGCACGTCGCGCACGCGGTTCACGTCGCGCGTCGGCGGGTCGATCAGCGCACGAACTTGCTCGCGAGCCTCCAGCAGCGTGACCGTGTCTCCCGGTCTAAGCTGACCGAGAAACTTGTCGATCCAACGCACGGCCGACTCTTGCGGCGTCACCGACGTCGCCTCCCACGCCATGCTGTACGAGCCATCGAGAATCAGCACGATGTCTCGATTCGGCTGCGGCCCGATGTCTCCCAACCACTTCGCCGAAAACCACGGCCGAGCGAGCGCAATCGCCAACCACGCGATCAACGCCATCCGCAACAGCAACAGCCACAAGTCTTCGAGCCAGACTCGACGCCGAGTCTCTTGACCGAGCTTCAGAAACTGCATCGCCCCCCAAGAGACGATGTCGTACTTCTTCTTGCTCAACAGATGCGCGATCACCGGCAAAGCGACTCCCGCCAAGCCCGCCAGCATCCAGGGATTGAGAAGTTCAAAGGACATGGTGAGGGGATGGGGATTAGGGGAATTCACTAACCCCTAACCCCAAATCCCTAACCCCTATTCATGCAGCCAGACTTCCGAGTGCATCGTGTAGAGCCGAAACCGGTCACCGTCGCGGATGACGATGCCGCTCGAACGATTCAGCTCGCGCGGCAGCAACGGATTATTGTCGTACTTTTTCCAAGAGCGGAGATCGTCAGACACCGCGACGCAGGTGCTCCACAACGATGGCGTCTCGCCTTTTGCCGAGCCGTGGTAGTAGGCGTAGTACCGACCTTTGTATTTCACAATCTGGTTCATGGCGATCAGGTCGCGGTCATGCAGACCTTGGCCGGGACGCAGCACCGGTTCGTCGCTGACGTTTTTCCAAACCTTGAGATCGCGCGATGTCGCCAGCCAGACGCCGGCATCGTTCCGTTCGTAAAACAAGTGCCACACACCGTCCTCCAGCCACGCCGTCGGAGTCCCGTACGCCCCCGGTTCAATGGGATTTCCATTCGTCTTGTGCACGTCGAGTTGTCCTTCGCGTTGCCACTTCACGCCGTCGCGACTGGTCAGCAATTGTGCTTGATCGTCTTTGCCCTCAGCGAACGTGTGAAAGATCTTGCCGTGGGGGATGATCGACATGTCCTCGACCCAATGCTGGTTGTAGATCGGGTTGTCTTTGTGCCGCGTCCAAGCGATGCCGTCAGCCGAGGTCGCGTAACCCAGCCGCTTGACCCCTTCGCGAGTCCCGTCGTAGCCGGTATACCAGAGCCGATATTTCGGCCTCGCAGAGTCAGTCCCGTCCACCATTGGATCGAGATGAATCCAACCCCGTTCGCGAATTTTGACCTCCCACGTCCCCGGCCCCGCAGCCGTGAACACCGGCTTATCACCGTGCTGCTTGAACTTCACTAACTCCGGTGGGAAGTCATCCGCCCTCAGCGAGGGCAAGAGGCAGGCGAGTGAGAGCAGCGCGACGAGAGAACGCATCACAACCTCGACAAGAACTCGAACGACTCGCGGAGCACTTCGGGGGCCATGTGGCTGTGCCGGCTGAGTTCGACGTTCACACAGCCGGTGTATCCGATCTCGCGAAGCGCGGCCATGACCGGCGGGAAGTCGATCTCCCCTTCGCCGAATCGCAAATGCTCGTGAACGCCTCGCCGCATGTCCTCGATGTGGACGTTGCGCAGCGGCGTCGCCCAACGCCGCAGATGATCCGCGATCGAGCCAATTTCGACACACTGCACATGGCCGATGTCGATGGTTAAGCCAAAGCGCGGCGAGCCGATCTGTTCGGTGAGTCGTCCGTATTGCTCGTTCGTCTCGATCAACATGCCCGGTTCCGGCTCGAACGCGAGTTGCACGCCGCGCTGCTCGGCGTAATCGGTGACTCGGCGACAGCCATCGAGCAACCATTGCCAGGCGAGGTCGCCAAGTTCCGTAGATTGGTCCGCCATTGGCGGACTGACCGACTCCGGACGGGCAAGCGTGCCCATCCTACTGACGCCGGACCAGAACGAGACGGCGTCCGAATTCAATTCCTTGGCGATGTCGACGCAGCCGCGGAGAAAGTCCACGCGACGCAAGCGACCATCCGACGTGGGCGAAATCAGCGTCGGCTCATGCTTCTGTCGCGCATCGAGCAAGAACCGCGCGCCAGTCTCAATCACCGACCGCAACCCCAAGCGTTCGAGCGTTCGCCGCATCTCGGCGAGTTCGCTCGCGAAGTTCATGGCAAACGGATTCAAGCAATGCTGATCGACCGTGATCGCGACTGCTTGGAAGCCGGTCTCGGCCAGCAGTTCGAGGCCGGTCTGCCAGCGATGAAAGGCCAAGCCATTCGTGTTGTAGCCGAGCAGCATGACGATCGCCGAAATCAAAAATGGGAGGGCGAGGCTCCCGCCGAGCCGGGGTTCAATTCGGCTCGGTGGGAGCCTCGCCCTCCCGTTGGTCATCGAAATGAAAGTTTAATCCGCCAGCGGCTTGACGCGGATGTTGCGGAAGTAGCAGACGCTATTCGGATCATGCGCCTGAATCGCGAAGGAACCAGAGCTGATCTTGCGGCCGGGGAACGCCTTGTCTTTGAAGTCTTCCGGCTGCTCCCAATCGACGGTCGTCTTGCCGTTGATTTTGATCGTGATGTGCCGACCGACGACTTTGATATGGGTCTCGTACCACTCGTCGTCTTTGACCTCGACCACTTCGACGTTCTTCACGCCGTACAGACTGCCGGTCTTGATCTTGTCGGTGTGAGTGACGTTGACTTGAGCCTCGTAACCCAAAGCTGGCCAGCCGTCCTCTTGGAACTTCGTGTGAAAGTACAAGCCGGAGTTGCTCCCCTTGGTTGTCTTGCACTCGATCTTGTACTCAAAGTTTTTGAATTCCTTTTCGGTAAAGAGGTGTGCTCGCTTGCCGCTGACCTTGATCGCGCCATCGACGACTTCGAACTTGCCGTCTTCATTTTCCTTCCAGCCGGACAGGTCTTTGCCGTTGAAGAGGCTGGCCCAGCCCTCGCCATCTTTCTTGGCGTCCTCGGCCTGCAAGCCGACTGTCGCGATCCACGAGACCATCGCCACCACTGCCAACATCCACCATTGCCGTTTCATCGCTGCCTCTCTTCCGAAAAAACCCGCGCCGCGAGCCGATACGCATTGGCTGCCTGTGTACGCCGGGAAGTTGTAAGTCGGCCGCCAATCTAAGGCGGACCGCTCGCGTTGAAAAGGACTCCGCCGTCGAATGGGGGTACGAGCTCGACTCCACGGCGATTGCGACCCGCTCTTTTGCAGATGAGTCAGGCAACGGCTGTGAATCCAACCGCTTCAACGTCGATCCGTTAAATCTGCCTCGCGAATGCACAGCCAAGAGCCATGTGTCGGCGGGGTTCCGCCGACCAATGGAGGCGTCAGATCGATCTCACGCACGGGCTCGATGGTCGCAGGCGGCGTCGGTTCCGCGGATCGACCATGTCGCCAGACGCCGCGTTCTCCGCTTCGCAGCAGCCGACGGAAGCCGAGTGCCAACCGGCCCATCGTGTGTCGTGCGTTGATGTCTTGCAGCGGGCGAACGTGCGCGGTCCCCGCAGAATCCTCGTAAATCGCGGCGTCGATTCCGAGTGGTCCAAAGTAGCCGAGTGCTTGGAGTCGCTTCGCCACTTGCTCACAGACTTCGACCGCGCGTTGCCAATCGTGCGGGATGCTCACGTCGAGCGAGAACTCGCTGCCCCGATAACCGCCCTGCGAATCACACAGCAACGGCGTGACACCTTCCAATTTAGGCGCGCCCTGACCGAGCGGGGGCAATGTCCATTGAATGCCGACTTCCGCGCGGCGTAGCAGCCACGGCTCAAAATAGACCGCTCCGTCAGCGCCGAGTCGTCGACTCAGCCAGCTTTGTTGTGGCGGAGTCAAAGTCGGCCCGCGACCCAGCAGTCGCTCGCGTGCGGCCATCCCGAAATTCGCTTTGACGATCCAAGCATGATCGGCAACCGGCTCGCCAAATTCGCTGGCTGATCGACGGACCGCTTCCGCAAGATCATCCATTCGTTCGAGCCGCATGGCTCCGATCAGCGCAACGCCCAACTCGTGCTCCATCGCGAAGGACCATTCCCGTGAGTTCCCTTGTCTCACGGACGAATCGCTCGGCTGCGCGGTCGTGCCGTTGATCGCGCGAATCCGCGCCGACCATCCCCAAGGGACAACCTCTCGAACATTGATCGCGACGGAGTCCAGATCAACGACTCCGCGCACGCGCGGCAGACCCTGCTTCGCGAGCGAATTCCAGAAGTCCTCGGAGATCGGCTCTGGCGTCCAAATCAGATCGCCATCCTCCGCGAGCGAAATCCACGACACGACTCGGTCGGCCGACATCCGCCGCAATGCCGCCGACGGATGCCAACCGGCGACCGCCGTCAGTTCATGCTCAAAATGAAAGTTACCGACAAAAAGCCGAGGCATCGACAGAGTCCAGTGCGTGCGGCGTGTGCAGACGATTGTCTCAGAAAGATTGGCTGCGATGTTTGACACGTCGAAGCCGAGGGAATGAGATCACCAACTGTTCTCGCATTGCCACTCACTTTAGAGGACCAGTCATGGTCAAATCAAAGACCGCAAAGGCTCCGAAGTCGTCGACTCGCGACTGGATCATTCGCGGAGTCGTGTTCGGTGGATTGGCCGTGCTGCTGGTGCTCACGCTGCTGGACTTCCAAACCAAGCAGGCGGCTCAGACCACCTCCGACGCTTGGCGTGCGGCCGTTCGAGCAAAAGGCGAAGACGTCGAATTGCCGAAGTCCGAGTTCAGCATAATCCCAGTGCAAGGCAGTCCCCAGCTCGCCTCCGGACCAGCCGGTCCCAACCCGTATGCCGCACGAACGCTCGAAACCTACACTTGGTCGGGAATCTTCCGCAACTACTCCGTCCGAGTATTTGTGGGTGCGGGAAGCGATCCGTCCATTGAGTCCGTCCAAGGGCCTGGCGAAGACACGCAAGACGAGTGACCTTTGCGCCCAGCGAGTGTTGCGACATTCGCGGCTTCCGCCTGCTTGACAAGCTGCGCACGCGACGACTGAAATGCCCTCGACTCGTCAAAGCTTGGCCGCTGCCGAGTTCATTTCTCACCCGTGATCGGAGCGATGTTGCGCATGTACGACCATCTGACGCTGATCAGCGGGCGAGCGCACCGCGCCCTCGCTCAAGAAATCGCCGACTACCTCGGCCTGATGCTGGGACCGTGTGGAATCTCCAACTTTCCCGACGGCGAAATTTTCGTGCAGTTGGAACACAACATTCGCGGCCGAGACGTGTTCCTCATTCAGCCGACGGGGCCCAACGCTCAAGAAAATCTGATGGAACTGCTGATCCTGATCGACGCCTGCGTGCGAGCCAGCGCCGAGCGGATTACGGCCGTCATCCCGTATTTCGGCTACGCTCGGCAGGACCGCAAGGACGCCGGCCGAGTGCCGATCACGTCGAAGCTGGTCGCCAATTTGCTGACCAAAGCGGGAGCGAACCGCATTCTCTGTGTCGATCTGCACGCCGCGCAGATTCAAGGCTTCTTCGATTGCCCGGTCGATCACCTGTACGCCTCGAAGACGCTGGACGGCTACTTCCAGTCGCTGAAGATTCCAAAAGACAAACTGGTCATCATCAGCCCGGACGAAGGGAGCATTAAACGCTCGTTGCAGCATCAGGAAAACATCGGCGGCTCACTGGCGATCGTCGATAAGCGGCGATACAGCGCGACCGAGACCAAGCAAGCCAACCTGATCGGTGGCCCCATCGACGGCAAGGTGGCTCTGCTGTTCGACGACATGATCACGACCGCCGGCTCGATCGTCGGAGCGGTCAACGTCGCGAAGGCTCACGGTGCCTCCGAGATTTACGTCGGCGCGACCCACGCGGTCCTCTGCGGCCCCGCCGTCGGCCGCCTGCGCGAAGCTCCGATCAAAGAGATCGTCGTCACCAACACGCTGCCGATCCTCGGCGACAAGCTGCTCCCCAACCTGCGACAAGTCACCGTCGCCCCGCTCCTCGGCGAAGCCATCCGCCGCATCCACCGCAACGAGTCGGTCAGTGGCTTGTTTGATTGAGCTTTGGATTATGAAACTCGGCTGAGTCTATCGCGAGAGTTGGCATCCCGCCGCTTGGTGGAGCAAACCGATCCCGGATTCGCTGCACGCAATGATCACTCCTACCAGGAATTCCTCCAGATTTTGAATTTTGCGATCCACGAGATCACTCGGACCTTCAATGGATGACATTTGCTGAGGCGAACCTCGAAGCCCATCGAGCCTGGGCCACTTCGCGGCGCGGAGACGATGCTTTGCGAGGCGAGCCCCGCGTCTTTCAAGAACTGCCGGACTTCGTCGGCCGTGTATTTTTCGTCCATCCGTGACGGCTCGACTTCCACGGCGGCTCGTTGGCGATTGAATTCCGCCAGCGCGTCGGGATTCGGATCGCGTCGCGGTTCATGGATGATCGCGACCCCTTCCGGCTTCAAGACGCGATAGATTTCTTGAAACGCCTTCACAGGGTTCGCCCAATGATGAATCGTGGAGCGACTGATGACGAACTCGACAGAGTTGTCTGCGTTCGGCAAGTCATGCACGTCCGATCGCTCGATGCTGACGCGGTGAGTCAAATTGTTTCGCCGCACCGTTTCTTGAGCTTGAGCGACCATGTCCTCAAAGAAGTCCGTGCCGATCAGCCGGAAGTTCGCGAGCAGCGGATCGTGGGCCATCCGCACCAGCAGTTGCGCCGTCCCCGTGCCGATGTCGAGCACCGTCGGCGACTTGCCTCTCATCAGTCGTTGCTCTTGCAGTAACCGTCGCGTCATGGCGTCGTCATAGACTTCAACGGCGTTCTCCGTGTACCGATCGTATTGCTCAACAGAATAATGCACCGGCATATTGTTGCGGACAGGAGAGGACATCGGCGACCAATCATCTGAAGGTTTTGAAGGAAACGATCGAGAACCATCCCAGAGAGGGTGAAATCTTAATACGAAAAGGTGACCGCTGCGATTGTGCGATCACGGTATAAGTCAGTTTTCATCGAAAGATTTTCAATCGAGTGGAATCTTTTCTCATCGTTTCGGACGAAGTATCGCCTTGCGCCGCGCGACTCTTTCAGTCCAACGCGAACTCTTTGAGGTATGTTTCGAGCGTTTGCTCGGCCGCGTTGGGTTGGTCTTTCTTGAGCAGCACAAAGCGTTCGAGGACGAGGGCGTCCATGTTGGTGGCGAGGAAGCAGCGGTAGGCGTGTTCGTGGTTCAGGACGATCGGCTCGCCGCGGACGTTGAAGCTGGTGTTGATGACGACCGGGCTGCCGGTCTGGGCCTCGAACGCTTTGAGCAGGCGGTAGTAGCGGCCGTGACGCTCGGCGTCGACGGTTTGGATGCGGGCGGAGTTGTCGACGTGAGTCACCGCCGGGATGCACGACCGCAGCTCTTTGAGCTTGTCGATGCCGGTCAGCTTCGGAGCATCCGCCGGTCGCTGCGTCCGTTTCGACTCGCGCACGTTGGCGACCAGCAGCATGTACGGCGAGGACTCGTGCGGGCGAGTTTCAAAGAACTCGTCGACACGCTCTTCGAGCACCGACGGAGCGAACGGGCGGAAGGACTCGCGGAATTTGATCCGCACGTTCATCGCCGATTGCATCTGCGAGCTGCGAGCATCGCCCAGGATACTGCGACTGCCGAGCGCTCGCGGGCCGAACTCCATGCGGCCTTGCATCCAGCCGACGACGTGTTCGGTGGCAATTAGATCGGCAACGAATCGGCAGAATTCGTCGTCGTTGTCGAAGTGGATGTACTTCGCATCCTTCGCGTCAAGGAAGTTTTTGATGTCCGCCTCGTCGCAACGCGGACCCAGCAACGAACCGTGCTGGGAGTCACCACACCAGCCCGACGCGTCAGCGAGGGGTTCGTTCGTCGTGACCCCTCGCTGGCGCGTCGGGCTGGTGTGACGCGGCTTGTCCAGCAATTGATGCCAAACAAACAGCGCGGCTCCGAGTGATCCACCCGCGTCACCGGCGGCGGGTTGAATCCACAAGTCCTCGAACGGTCCTTCGCGGAGGATGCGGCCGTTCGCGACGCAGTTGAGCGCGACCCCTCCGGCGAGGCAGAGTTTCTTCTCACCCGTGAGCGTGTGAACGTGGCGCGACATCCGCATCAGGATTTCTTCGGTGACGACTTGGATTGACGCGGCGAGGTCCATCTCTCGCTGAGTCAGCGGCGTTTCGGGCTGGCGCGGTGGACCGCCAAAGAGTTTGTCGAACTTCGACGAGGTCATTGTCAGACCTTGGCAGTAGTTGAAGTACGACTGGTCCATGTGGAACGAGCCGTCCTCTTTCAGGTCGATCAGCTTCTCGCGGATGAGATCGGCGTAGTTCGGCTCGCCGTAGGGGGCGAGCCCCATCAGCTTGTACTCGCCGGAGTTCACCTTGAAGCCACAGAAGTAGGTGAAGGCCGAATACAGCAACCCCGGCGAGTGCGGGAAGTGCATCTCGTGGGTTAACCGCAGGCGATTCCCCTCGCCGACGCCGATGCTGGCGGTCGCCCACTCGCCGACACCGTCAACGGTCAACACAGCGGCTCGCTCGAACGGAGATGGAAAGAATGCGCTGGCGGCATGCGATTCGTGATGCTCGGTGAAGACGAATCGTTTTTTGTAGCCCGGCAGTTCCCGACGCATTGTGCGCGGCAAGTACAGCTTGTCTTTCAGCCAGACCGGCATCGCTTTGACGAAGCTGCCGAAGCCCCTCGGCGCGAAGCCGAGATACGTTTCCAGCAGACGATCAAATTTCAAAAGTGGCTTGTCGTAGAACGCGACGTAGTCGAGCTTATCCGGCGTGAGCCCCGCTTCGCTCAAGCAGTACTCGACGGCCAGCGTCGGAAAACGCTCGTCGTGCTTCTTGCGAGAGAATCGCTCTTCCTGCGCGGCGGCGACGATGTCCCCATCAACCACGAGACACGCGGCGGAATCGTGATAGAACGCGGACAGGCCAAGGATGCTAGTCATGAAATTGTTCGTGGGGCAGGTTTTCAACCTGCCGAGGACTGAGCGGGCAGGTTGAAAACCTGCCCCACGAATGGCGTCGTACTCTAGCGACTGATCTGACCACTCACTTCGACTTTTGCAGTTTTTAGAGTGTTGAGAACTGATCTACGGAAAAAGCGCGAGCCTCCACGACAATGCTTGGGACATCACTCTCAGGCATCGAGCAAGGAGGCTCACGATGTAACTTGTACCCAGTTTTGCGGTTTTGTTGC
>CAMDRI010000140.1 GCA_945906725.1 Candidatus Kuenenia stuttgartensis
TGCTCAATCGCATCGCCGTCTCGCTTCTGAAAGCCGATCAAACGGTCAAGGCCGGCATTGCCTGCAAACGAAAAACCGCCGGCTGGGACGACAACTACCTCATCCAACTTCTACTGAACAATCCATCCATTTAGCTGCGTATGCCCTGGGGGTGAATAGGGAAGCAACAAAGGACGCCGCTCTTTTGCGGAGTCCCGGTTCGGCAATCAACGAGGTACACCCGCTTTCGTTCCCGCCTTCGACGCCTCGGTGGAAAGTCGTTGGAGCACGTTTGTAGTCGCCTCCGGCCAAATTTGAATCCGATGATCTCGCATTTTCGGAATTGGCATGGAATCCTCTCCCGGCCGGCGAATGTCCGCGTACTCAACCAACGGCATGTGGCATTCGATGCACAACCGATCGACGGCGGCACCGGTGAGTTTGCGTTGTTGACAGTCGTCGGGTTGGTGGCATTTGAGGCAGTGATCCACCAGAAAGTGCTTCTCGCGACCACGCTCATTCCGATGCGGATCATGGCATGTGAAGCAAGTCATTTCAGACTGGCGAAAGCACGCACTTTTTTCGAGTCGTCGCAATTGGCTCGCCGCGTGCGGATCGGGGATTGATTTGTCGATCTCGGTGTCGGCATTCGCGCTGGGCTGAACGAGATACTCCGCAAGCGGCTCTCCCGGACGATAGCGGAATCCCGTCGAGACTAACTCTGATTCTCCGGAGTGACACTGGGCACAGACCGAAACTGCAAGCTCCTGGCTAAGCTTACCTGGGTTGGTAATCGCATGAGGCGCCGTCTCGTTGGGATGGGCGAGATGATGATCAACGTGCTCTCGCCCGAGACCGTGGCATCGTGAGCAGGTCACTCCCAAAAAGAATTCGTCGCGAGCAAAACGATTGATCGTCTGCGGAACACGCGCGAACCAAGTGGCGTGACAATCCAGGCATCGCTCGGAAATCGGCCGCGAGAAATTGAAGGTTCCCTCCGGATAATCGAAATCAGGACTGTGTCCCCAGCGAGCGCCCTCCGTGAAGTAGCTCACCGGCAACTGGTGCAGCGCATCTTTGGTCCAAGACAAGAAGCTCTGTCCTACCTTGCCCGAACCAATCACCAGATCTATCCGCGCTTCGTGAAGATAGGACTGGCCCTCATGGTTGATGTGGAGTTGTTGATAGAAACCATTCGGCTTGGCAACCATTTCAAACCAAGCTTGTGGATGAACCGTGGCCACCCGGCTGTCCGGCGGCTCATATCGCCCGGGGGTGCCCTCGCGAGATGGTTCGCTCGACGTCCGAAAGTGCGGGGACTGTTGGAATTCTTCCCAAAGTTCCGCGTGGCATTGACCACAGACTCGAGGTGGAACAATTCCGACTTCCTGCGGATGCTTTGTGGCCACACCTGTCGTCCCTTCAGGGATCCTCGGCAACATCACTGTTCCCATGAGTTGGTTTCGGCGAACCTGCAATAGAAATTCCTGGTACGCATCCGCCGATACCTCTTTGGCCCTCGGCCATTTTCGAATCGGCAAATCGTCCTTGGCGTCACTCAGGCGAGGATTGCCATCTCGTCCAATCGCAAAGATCAAGACGAGCCCGGCTAGAGTGCCAACACAAAACAGACTCCAGAGCAACCAGTGGTTTTTCATGGTGATGACTTTGAACTCAAAGGCCAAAAGGGAACAAAAAACGTAGTTCCTATTTGCCTGTTGACGCCTTGCGAGGTCTGCCGCGCGCCCGAATGGTCCATTCGAGACCGAGTCGATTTGCGGTTCGGACCTGCCACTGACTGGAGCCGAACGGAGTTCCGCGCTGAACCGATCGCCGCAGGGCAGTCATCTCCGCATCGGTCTGCGAGCGATTAACGATTTCCAGCCAATTTCGCGGACGCGGAAGAGGCCCATCTGACAGCAATCTCCGGGACTCTGCGTTTCCAAACTGCCGACGCCACAGACTGCTCCAGCGCCAGGTTTCCGCTCGGTCCACCAAATTGGCTCGCAGAGCGTTGCGCTCCACATAACTCAGCACCGTGTAGAAGTGCTCGTCCGTCTGTACCGGGAACGCTTTGAAGCGGCCTTGATAAAGGTGTCCGGTCCCCGACGTGCCGTAATGAGCATGCCAACGCATGACATGCGTGTGGGTCAGCCAGCGCAAGAAATCCGTCAGTTCCCGATCGTTTCGCGGCCAAATGACCAGATGCCAGTGATTCGGCATCAAGCAATACGACAACAGCCGAGTGGGAAACTCCTGCATCGCCTCCGCCAGCACGCGCTCGAATGCTTCGTAGTCCGCGTCTTTTTCAAACAACGCCAACCGAGCCACACCACGATTCAAAACGTGGTAAACTAAACCGCCAGGAGCTACACGACGACCGCGAGGCATAGTCGAATTCTGCATTCAACAAGACCATCCGTCAATCAAAGAGCTGCGTCCCCTTTTCCTCCGTCCGAAATCACCGGGATGGCACGATTCTTCTGCAGGGCGTTGACGACCGAGCCGTAGTCATTCATATCAGGAACGGTCAGGTTGTTTGCCGTCACCAAGAAACGTGCGACAGCTTCCGCCACGGCCTGGGTGAGAGTGATGCAGCCGAAGAAATGCCCGGCAATGAACATCCGGCGGCATTCAAGGATGGGTGCCGCGAAATGGTGAGCTGGAGCGATTGCCCCGATCGGCACTCGGATCGCACGATCCAGTCGTGTCGTCAAGTCTCGTTCAAAGTCCTCCCGTGCTTCCTTTTCAGCGTATGCACGCTCATCGTCTGTCATATCAGGAGCCTCCTACACCGCTGTTTCGTGGGCATGGCAGGATTCGGAACTCACAGCCACGATCCGTCAAGAAAAAGAGCTGCGTCCGCTTTCTTTCGCCCCAATCCACTTGCTGGCGCTGCGTGCTCGTATTGAACCAGCGACCTGGGTGATTGCCCGTTTTTGAAAAGTTCTGTCCAAATTCGAGGCTCGCGGGAGTGATGAGGTAATGGACGAGCAACCTGCGGACAATCGAAGCACTTCGCGCGACGATAAGCGTTACGAAGATTTCATGCGGCTGTTGCTGGAGCATGAGTCGCGGGTGCGATCGTTTCTCCGCGGGTTGCTGCCGACTTGGCAGGATGTCGAAGAGGTGACTCAGGAAGCGAGCCTCGTCGCGTGGCGGAAGTTCGGGGAGTTTGAAGCGGGCACATCGTTTGGCGGCTGGTTGCTTACGATCGCTCGGTTTGAAGCGCTCAAATGTCGGCGTCGAGCGGCTCGCACGCCGCTGGTGTTCGCTGACGACGTTTGGGATCTGCTGGTCGATGAGTCCGCTGCTGAGGACGTCCAACAGATTCGGCGGCGGCATTTGGAAGGGTGTCTTCAAAAGATGGAGCCCGATCAACGGAGTGTGCTGTTGCAAGTTCATGCGGCGGGCGTCGTCATGCGGGACGTGGCGCTGCAATCGGGGAGAAGTGAGCAGGCGTTTTACAAGGTTATTCAGCGACTGCGGGCGATGTTGCTCGATTGTGTTTCCAAGGCGATCGCGGCGGAGGGGACGGCATGACTCACTCGGAACTGGAGCGGTGGATCGCTGCCTGGCTCGAGGGGCGCATCACGTCCGCGGAGTCGGACGCGCTCCAACAGCGGTTGCGTGAGTCGCCCGAAGCGCGGGAAACGTTTCGGAAATTCGCGCAGCTCGATGCTGTCATCCGCGAAGTGGCCGACACCGAAATCAGCCGCAGGGCGCTAGTAGCCCCCGGTTCAACCGGCGAGCAATCGCCGTCACTAACGCAACGTAAACCGGTCGCTAGCGCGATCCGGCTGATGTCGCTGCGCGGAATTGTTGCGGTCGCGGCGATGATCGTCGTCGCGCTGAGCGTGAACCTGCTCTTTCAACGTCCCGGATCCGAACCGCACATCGCGCGGATCGTGGGGGTCAGCGGCTCGTTGGTCTGGACCGGCGACGGCGGGCAGATTGATCGCGAGCTGCGCATCGGAACGAAACTCTCCGGCGGAACGATCGAAGGGATCGCACCCGACTCGTGGTTTGAGCTGGAGTTCAACGACGGCTCGACGGTGATGATCTCCGGCAATGCGATGCTCACGTTTTCCGACGCGGGACAAAAGGAACTGCGGCTCAAAGAGGGAATGATCTCCGCCAGCGTGGTGCCGCAGCCGCAAGGCAAGCCGATGCGGATTCACACGCGGTCGGCGTTGCTCGAAGTGCTGGGGACTCGGTTTCAAGTCGAGACCAGTCTCTCGTCCACGACCTTGAGTGTCCGCGAAGGGAACGTCCGAGTGGTCCGGCTGAGCGACGGCAATACGGTCGATGTGCCGGCTCGGCATCGTGTCGTCGCCGCGCCTGATCGCGATCTGTCGCCAGTGCGAACGCTGGAGCCGGTGACGAGCTGGACGAGCGACTTGCGGCTCGGCTCCGAGTGCATGTACGGGAAGTGGTCTCCGCAAATTGAGTCGCGCGCGGCGACGCTTGCCGCAATTCCGTTCGTGCCGCAAGAGAACAAGTCGGTCACGCTGTATCTGCTGGGGCTTCCTGTTCGCCGAGCGGACAACTCGCCGACGATCGTCAAGCCCAGCTCGCGTTTCGTGCTTCGCGGTCGCCTCGCAATCGCTGCCGACATCTACTTCGGAATCCAAATGGCTCACCCCAACGGCGAGTTCGCGGGAAAATTTATCACTCGCCAACCGGCGTCACTATTCCACGACAACAGCGATTTCGAGGCGGAGTTTCGGCTCGAAGAATTTGTGCTCGACCCGTGTGTGCGAGACCGCAAAGACGAACTCCCTGCCCAGCCGGACGACCTGTTCCTCACCGGACTCTGGAGCTTCACGCACTCCGGCGGCCCGCACGGCCTGGAGATCACACAAGTCGAACTGATCCCCGACGCCCTTAACCAACAATCAGCCGGAGCGCGTTAGCGTCCGGTTCACACCGTGGGCTAGCGCCCTGCGGCTGATTGGATTCACACCCGCAATCGAATCGGCACATTGAAAGAACCATCGCCATGACCAGAATCGCCGCCGCCTCGCTGTTTGCTGCCTTTGTTCTCGGCGCGGTCATCGGAGCCAATTCGCTGTTCGAGAAAACTGGACGGGCCGACGTAGCGCGTTCGACTTCCAACGCGACAAAGGCGACTTCGCCGAGCAAGCCCGCGGCCGTCGGACACCCGACGTTTGTCAGTCCACACGCCTCGCCGATTGCGATCAGTGGCGGGCAGGTCTTCGTCCTGAATACGCCGGCCAGCACGGTGGATGTGATTGACGCGAAGACACTCAAGATCACGGCGCGAGTCAGCGTCGGCATTGATCCAGTGGGGATCGCGGTGCGGCCGGACGGCAAGGAAGTCTGGGTCTCGAATCACGTTTCCGATTCGGTGAGCGTTATCGACAACGTTTCGGAGAGTCCGACGTACCTGCAAGTGGTCGCCACGATTCAGGAGTTCGATCCGAAAACCAAAGCGACTCGCTTTGACGAACCGGTGGGGATTGCCTTCGCCAGCAACGAGAAAGCGTACGTCGCGTTGTCTTCTGAAAACCAAATCGCTGTCGTCAACGTGGCCACTCGGAAGATCGACAAGCGGTTGACGATCAACGCTCAAGACCCGCGAGCGATCACCGTCCGCAACGGTCGGCTGTACGTCATCCCGTTCGAGTCGAACAACAAGACGCAACTCTCTGGCGGCGCGAAAGACAAGATTGATGGCGATCTGGTGACGTTCGACGCCTGGGATCATTCGATCGCCAACAACAACGTGCTGTCGCTGGGGCACGTTGTGGACATCGTCAAGCATCCCAAGGTGCCGGATCGGGATTTGTTCGTGTTTGACACCGCGACTGACGAACTCGTTTCGGTCGTCGATACGCTGGGAACGCTGCTGTATGGGCTGACGGTCGATTCGAAAGGTCGCGTCTTCATCGCTCAGACAGACGCCCGCAATGACGTCAACGGCCGCGCCGGGACGAAGAAACACACGCTTGCCGAATTGCAGAATCGCGCGTTCTTGAATCGCATCACGCGCGTTGACGTAGGTTGGGATTCCGTCCCGGCCAAAACGCAGGGTCGGGACGGAATCCCTACCTTCAAGACGGAGTTCATCGACCTTGAGCCGCTGCCGCCGCAACAGCCGGCGAAGGGGCAGGCGTTGGCGACGCCGTTTGCGATTCAAGTCACCGATGATGATTCGACGCTGGTTGTTTCAGCGGCGGGATCGGACAAGCTGTTCACCGTCGATGCGGTCAGCGGCGCGGTGCTCGGACGTGTCGCGGTCGGAGTCGTGCCACGCGGGATCGCTCTGGAAAACTCCGAGAGCGGCAAGGCATCGCTGGCCTGGGTGCTCAATGCCGTCGCAAATAGCGTTTCGGTGGTCGATGTCTCCGATCCGGCCAGTCCGCGAGTGGTCGGTTTCGTGCCGCTGGCAGATCCGACGCCGCGACGTATCAAGCTTGGTCGCACCTGGTTCAATGACGCCGACGCCTCGACGACCGGCACGTTCTCCTGTGAGAGCTGTCATCCTGACGGGCACACGGACCAATTGCTGTGGGTCATCAAGACGCCGATCGTCACCGGCGGCAATCAGATCATGCCACGTTCGACGATGCCGATTCGCGGCCTGCGCGACACGGCTCCGTTTCACTGGGACGGCATCCCCGGCGATCCGTATGGCGGCAACAACAGCGCGAAAATTCACGGCTCGGACGCCCCCAACAGCAGCATCGACGATCCGGCCAGCACCACGCGGCATGTGATCGACGGCGGACTCGCCTCGACGTTGCTTTTGGAGGGAGACACGACCGTCAACGACGAGGGAAAATCCGGCGCGCTAACAGCGGCCGATCGCGACGACATGGCGCTGTTCCTGCTGAGCGTGCCGTACCCGCCGGCTCAACGTCGCGCCTACACCAACGTCGTTTCCAGTGAGGCCACCAAAGGCTTCAAGCTGTTTCACATCGACGGCGACCTGGATGGAAAACCTCGGCCGAACGTCTGCGGAAGCTGTCATCGCATGCCGTTCCTGGTAAGCACCAACACGCCCGGCACCGGCATGGACGCGCCGACCTGGCGCGGCGCGTACGATCGTTTCCTGATCCTGCCGCAAGGACGCCTCAACATCATCGATTTCGATTTCTACGCCCGAGTCGCCGAAGTCGGTCAGCCCGAACGCAACATCTGGCAATT
This sequence comes from Candidatus Kuenenia stuttgartensis, assembly GCA_945906725.1. Classification (GTDB taxonomy): domain Bacteria; phylum Planctomycetota; class Planctomycetia; order Planctomycetales; family Planctomycetaceae; genus SXKJ01. The sequence continues at coordinate 7,153 of CAMDRI010000140.1, forward strand.
CTCGTGGGGCGGCCGCAAGCGATTTGACCCCGTGTGGGACATGGTCCTCGAAGGGAGCACCGGCTTCTCCGGATCATTCGCTCGCCAGGTGACGCTCAACAAGACAACGGTCAACGACGAACTGACGAACGACCTGCTGGCCGCGCTGGAACTCTCCGCGACCGAAGGCGCGATCGTGCTAGAAGCCGAAGGCGTGTTGCTGGGCGATACGAAATACAAGCACGATGCGCACGCGAGTGAGCCCCTCACGCTCCAATTCGACCCCACATTCACCGGCGGCGCCTACCTCAAAAAAACCGGCGATCGCACTGCAATCACCCGCCAGGAACTCGTCACGCTGGCGTCGAACGGCCAATTCGTCGGCACATTCACCGGCCGTCACGGCGTCAAAGCCGATGCCGAACATCCGCAACCAGCGATTTGGACGTTGGGTCCGATCGAGCAGCAACGCGGCCGCCAGGACTTCCCGATCCTGCATCACAGCAACCACCGCATGACGATCAGCGGCCGTCACATCGACGAGGACGCGCATCTGATCGTCGATGGCCGCAGAGTCACCGGCCGTGTGCGAGTCGAATCTGGCGAGAAACTCGAAATCGAGTTGTCGTCATTGCCGCCAGTCGGGATGCACCTGTTACAGATCCAGAATCCCAAAGGACTGTTCAGCAACGACTTCATTTTCCACGTCACCGAAAACGCCGCGGCGGCGGCGGAACTGAAGCGTCACACCGATCAAGAGCACGCTGATACCAGGGACGCGTTGTCCGGAGCGATTGCGCGAGGCGATCTCGCGGAGACGAAGCGGCTTCTCGATCGCAACGCACGGATCAACGAGCGGCGACCGCAGGGAGGATCAACTCCGCTCAGCACAGCCGCGCTGCATGGGCATCTCGAAATCGTAAAGCTCCTGATCCAGCGCGGAGCAAAAGTGGACGCCACCAATGAAGACGGCAACACGCCGCTGCACGTCGCGGCCTTCCTGTGCCGCACGGACGTTGTGCAGTTGCTGCTGGAGAAAGGTGGTTCGGCCCTCACGAAAAACAAACGCGGAGAAACGCCGATCGATGTGGTTTCCTCGGAGTGGAATCAGGGGCTCGCCGACTTCTATTCTGGGATCGCGAAGGGTTCTGGTTTCGAGATTGACCTCGCGAACATCGAACGCGAACGCCCGCAGATCGCCAAGCTGCTACGGGAACACGCCGCGAAGCCGAATTCCAACGAGGGCAAGTAACGCACGGCTCAACCGAGCACATTTGATAAACTCCTTCCGCCTTTACTCTCCCGCCTCATGGAACATTCAAACTCACTTCGATTTGGGATCGAACATGTCACGACAATTTTGCTGCTACTTATGGTGCTTATTCGTGTTTGCCGCGAGCGATCTTCAAGCTCAGTTGGTGGACGAGACATCGAATAACTGGCACCAGTGGCGCGGGCCGGAGGCGACGGGCGTTTCGAGAACCGCGAAGCCGCCGATCGAATGGGGCGAAGGGAAGAACATTCACTGGAAGGTCGCGATCGACGGAAAGGGGGGTTCGACGCCGATCATCTGGGGCAACAAAGTTTTTCTGCTGACCGCGATCAACACAAACAAAATCGATCCGTCGCTGCCGAAGCCGGAGGATCAGCCGAAGCGCGTGTTCGGGATCACGCATCCGAACACGACGTATCAATTTGTCGTGCTCTGCCTGGATCGGGCGACCGGCAAGGAACTTTGGCGGCAGATCGCCACCGAACGGATTCCACACGAGGGGCATCACGGCGACGCCAGCTTCGCACCAGCTTCGCCAACCACCGATGGCGAGCGGCTCTATTGCTGGTTCGGATCGGCGGGATTGTTCTGCTACGACCTCGATGGAAAACAACTTTGGGAACGGGATCTCGGCAAGGCGTACATCGGGGCGAGTCTCGGCGAGGGTTGCTCGCCGGTCGTGCATGACGGCAAGCTGGTGATCGTGCGCGATCATTCGCGCCAATCGACGATCGAAGTGCTCGATGCGCGGACCGGCAAAACGCATTGGAAAAAGGATCGCGATGAATCGAACGCCTGGGCGACGCCGTGCGTGCTGCGGCATGGCGGGAAGACGCAGGTCGTGACGGCCGCGTCGAAAATGGTTCGCAGTTATGACCTCGACAACGGCGAAATCCTCTGGCAATGCAGCGGTCTGACGGGCAATGTGATTCCATGCCCCGTTGTCGAAGGGGACGTCGTCTTTTGCATGAGCGGCTACGAAGGCTATTCGGTTTTGGCTTTGCCGCTCTCCGCGACCGGTGACATCTCGAAATCGGACCGCATCGTGTGGTCGAAGGATCGCGGCACTCCGTACGTCCCGTCGCCCGTGTTGTACGATGGGATGCTGTATTTCAATCAATCCAATCAGGCGATTCTGACGTGCCTCGATTGCAAGACAGGCGACACGATTCTGGATCGGACTCGGCTGAACGGGCTCTCGAACATCTACGCATCCCCCGTCGGAGCGGATGGACGCATCTATTTCACCGGCCGCGATGGAACAACGCTGGTGCTGGCTCGATCCAAGGAACTCAAAGTGCTGGCGACGAACAAACTCGACGAACGCATCGATGCCTCGCCCGCGCTCGCCGGAAGCCAACTGTTTCTTCGAGGCAGCAAGTTTCTGTATTGCATTGCGGAGTAACCGACGCAGGAGGCTCGCAATACGACCGCGTATCGCTAAATGACCGTGCATGATACGTGTCAAACTATGGCTAACCAATTTGAGGCACAGGAAGAGCGCAGAGATTCAATTCTTGGTGCATCACTCAAACGAGAACCAGAATCATCGGCACGAAGCCATCGCCTGGTTCGACGCCCACCTCAAATCCACTGTAGAACAAGGCAACCAATGATTCGCCCAACCACCCAAGCTGTCACCACTCCGCACCTGCGACTCTGGATCGCACTCATCGCTGCGGCGTTACCAGTTGCCGCGTTCGCTGACAACTGGCCGCAGTTCCGTGGGGCCGATGCGCGCGGCGTCGCGAGCGGTGGCAATCTTCCCGATCGCTGGTCGGCGACGGAGAACGTGGCTTGGAAGACGGACATTCCGGGACGCGGCTGGTCGTCGCCGATTGTCTGGGGCGACCGCGTCTTCCTGACGACGGTCATCAATACCGAAAAATCCGAAGAGCCGAAGAAGGGGTTGTATTTCGGCGGCGATCGACCGAAGCCGCCGGATACCGTGCATCAGTGGAAGATCCTTTGTCTCGACTTGAAGACCGGCGAAGTTCGTTGGGAGCGACAGGTTCATGAAGGGAAGCCAGAGACGCCAATCCACTTGAAGAGCAGCTACGCCTCAGAGACTCCTGTGACCGATGGCGAGCGAGTCTATTGTTACTTCGGCAACGTCGGCGTCTTCTGTTTTGACCTCGATGGCCACGAAGTTTGGAAGCATGCCATCAAGCCACAGGCGACTCGATTCGGTTGGGGGACCGCCGCATCGCCCGTGCTGCATCGCGATCGGCTCTATCTCGTGAACGACAATGATCAGGATTCCTATCTGCTCGCGCTGGATGCCAAGACCGGCAAGCAAAACTGGCGAACGCCGCGCGACGAAAAGAGCAACTGGGCGACGCCTTTCGTCTGGCAGAACGCTGAGCGCACGGAGATCGTGACGCCAGGAACAGGCAGAGTTCGGTCGTACGATCTCGATGGCAAGCTGCTCTGGTCGCTGAAGGGGATGTCGAGCATCACGATTGCGACTCCATACGAACACAAGGGGCTGCTGTATGTGACGTCGGGCTATGTGCTCGATCAAACGAAACCGATCTACGCGATTCGACCCGGAGCGACCGGCGACATCTCGCTCAAAGCGGGCGAGACATCGAACGAGTTCATCGCCTGGTCCCAATCGAAAGCCGGTCCCTACAACCCATCGACGCTGATCTTCGACGAACGGCTGTACGTGCTCTACGACATGGGGCTGGTGCGATGTCTCGCTGCAAACGATGGCCACGAAATCTTCGGCCAACAAAGACTGCCAAACGGCCGAGCATTTACGTCGTCACCGTGGGCCTATCACCGCAAAGTTTTCTTTCTGAATGAAGACGGCGTGACGGTCGTACTGAATGCCGGGGATGAATTCGAGGTGCTACACGAGAATTCGCTCGCCGAAGACGATATGTGTATGGCGACTCCTGCCATTTCCGGCGACAACTTGCTGATTCGCACGTCGGCCCGGTTATACTGCATCCAGTCAAAGACGGCTCAAGCCGACCAGACAAACTAACGCCGGACTGAACGGCAGATGGGAGAATCTCGATGACGACGGATTTACTTTCACAAACCAAAGCCACGTCGCATTCGGTTGCAGCGCCCTCCTCGCTGACTCGTACGAACCCTCAGAACGCTGGGCGGTCGCGTGTGTGGATGGGGAAGATCGTCTTCGCCGTGATTGCCGTTGCCGTCGTTGTCGGAGCGATGGTGTATTTGCAAGGTGGAGTGTTGGCAACGCCGTCCGGGCCGAAGCTAACTCACACCATCGCGCGGGGTGATCTGCAAGTGACGGTGACCGAAGAGGGGAGCCTGGAAAGTTTCAGCAACAAGGAAATCAAATGCCGAGTCCGCGGGGGCAGCACGGTGTTGTGGATCATCAAGGCTGGCACGCCGGTGAAGCCCGGTGATGTGCTGGTTCGGCTCGATACCAAAGTCATCGACGACAACATAAATGCGCAGCGGATCAAGTACCAGAATGCGTTGGCGGTCTTTGCCCAATCGGAAAGCGACGTGGCCATCGCGAAGATCAACATTGAGGAGTATCTCGAAGGGACGTTTCGCACTGACAAGCAGACGCTCCAGAAGGACATCAAAATCGCCGAGTCACAACTGCTGGCGGCTCAGAATTTAGTGGAACACTCACGCCGGATGAACCGCAAGGGCTTCACCAACCAATTGCAATTGAAGAGCGATGAGGACTCGGCCGAGCACAAGCAAATCGAACTCGAGGTGCTGCACACCAAGCTGGATGTCTTGGAGCGTTACACGAAAACCAAGAAGATCGAGGAGCTCAAAGGAATCTTGAAAGCCAAGGAGGCCAAGATGACTTCCGATCAGGCGGGACTCAAGCTGGAGAAGGATCGGCTCGACCGCGAAGAGGAACAACTCCCGCGCTGCACCATCACTGCGGAAGCCAGCGGCATGGTGATCTATCCCGCCACCGAGCAATGGAAAAATCAGCCAAACATCGAAGAAGGAGCGACCGTTCGCGAGGACCAAGTTCTGCTGGTCATTCCGGACCTCGACCAGATGCAAGTGAAGCTCGGAGTTCATGAAGCCTATGTGGATCGCATGAAGCTGGGCATGCCGGCTCGCGTGCAATTGCAGGGCGAAGTCGTCGATGGCGAGGTGCTGTCGGTGGCCTCGGTGACTCGGCCCGCCGGTTGGTGGAACGGCAACCAGGTGAAGTACGACACCATCATCAAACTCAAGTCGGAGCAGGGACTCAAACCGGGGATGAGCGCGTCGGTCGAAGTCTTTCTCGCTCGCCACGACAACGTACTGACGATTCCCGTCGCGGCCGTCGTGGAGCAAGAAGGTCAGTTTTTCTGCTGGGTAAAAACTGTCGAGAGTACGCAACGCCGTCGGCTCGACCTGGGTGACAGCAACGACCAGTTCATCGTCGTCAACGGGGGAGTGAAGGAAGGGGACGATGTCGTCCTTAATCCTCGCGCGGTCATTCAAGACGCTCAGATCGACGCACTGAAGCCGGTGACCGGCAATAAGCCCGGCGAGCCGAAACCGGACGCAAAGGCGAGTGAGACGCCGAAGGAATAGTCGCGCCGAAGGTCGCCATTCGCAGAGAGGCTGTGATCTTTTTGTGGGATAGGCATATTGCCTGTTATTTTCGTTGCCTCTCTGGCAGATGCCGACAGGCTGGAAGCCTATCGTACTGAATTCATCACAACCTCAGAGTGACCGACGACATCCCGACTTCGTTCTCGGAGTTCATCCCCTTTGATTGGCTCAGTCTTCCAAACGCTGCTGTCGAGCTTCCAGAGTCTGCTGATGCACAAGTTGCGCGCGGGCTTGGCGGCTCTGGGCATCCTCATCGGGACGACGACCGTGATCTGGTTGGTCGCCATGGGCGAGGGAGTGGGCTATCAAGTCCAACAACAGATCAAAGACCTGGGGGCGACGAACATCATCGTCCGCACCGTGAAGATGAGTGCGAGTGGCAATGCTTCCAGCGACAACGACCGCGTCAAAACCTACGGCCTGCTGCGAGCGGACTACAGCCGGTTTCTGAGCAACATCCCCAGCATTCGTCGAGCGGTCCCGATGCGCGAACTGCGGCGTGAGCTGCGAGTGAAAGGTCTGAAGTCCGACACTCATCTGGTGGGCTGCACCGAGGATTATCTCGATCTGCTGCAACTGGAGATCGCGCGTGGTCGTTGGCTCAACAAACACGACGATGCGGAGAGCGTGATCGTCCTCGCCGATGAAACCGCTCGCCGGTTGTTTCCCTACGAGAACCCGATCGGTCAGACGGTCTGGGTGCCGCATGGCATTTCCGGCAGCCACGTTTACACGGTCGTCGGGCAGACGAAGCCGCGCACGCCGTCGGCGGCCATCGGCGGCAGCCTGGAGGCTCGCGAATACAACATGGATGCCTACATCCCGCTGAACACGCTACGGCGGCGAGTCGGCGACTTCGAGATGCGACGCATTCCCGGCGGCCTCGAAGGTGAGATCGTCGAGCTCAGCCAAATCACTCTGACAGTCGACAGCGTCGATGATGTGGACGAGACGGCCTCGATCGTGGAATCGCTGCTCAAGAAGTTTCACAGGAAGGAAGACTACGCCGTCGTCATCCCCAAAGAGCTGCTGCGACAAGCGGAGCAAACGCGGTCGATGTTCAACTTGCTGCTCGTGGTCATCGCCGGCATCTCGCTGGTCGTCGGAGGCATCGGCATCATGAACATCATGCTGGCCACCGTCACCGAACGGACCCGCGAGATTGGCATCCGCCGAGCGCTCGGAGCGAAACGTCACGACATCATCCGCCAATTCCTGTCAGAAACGATCGTACTCTCCGGCGGCGGTGGCCTGCTGGGAGTTTTCCTGGGCCTGATGTGCGGCCCGCTGTTCCGAGCGGCCCGCTCGGCTCTGGCGATGCTCTCGCCAGACATGTTGCCGCCGATCGTCTACACAATCGAACCGCGCATCGCCCCGTGGTCCGTATTCCTGTCGCTCGGCATTTCCCTCGGAGTCGGTCTGATTTTCGGCGTGTACCCCGCTCGTCGCGCCGCTCACATGGACCCGATTGAGGCGCTCCGACATGAATGACATCCATCAATTGACCGACGACATGGACCTGCCCAAGGATTGCGTGCGCTGGGTTAAGAGTGGGACTGATGGTTTGACACGGAACAAGTTCCTGAGAATCAGGCCGCAGGCCTGGGGGTTGGCGGCGGGGGGCATTTTCCGCCGCGCGCAGTCGACTCAAATTTTTCATAG
>CAMDRI010000141.1 GCA_945906725.1 Candidatus Kuenenia stuttgartensis
CGAAACCGCTCGAACCGCCCACGCCACTCCGAAACCTTCCGCCCATCCGCTCGACGCGACATGACGCCTCCAAGTTGAAAAGGTTGTGAATCAACAACCCCGCCAACTTACTCGACGCGTCAAGATTGGTGCTGATGAGCGCTCACCCGCCTTGTGAAGCCGGAGTCGTGTCGAATTTGTCCCGACCGCCTGCGTGAGAACGCAGGGGGCGAATTCGGAAGACTCGCGACCAGGTCCGGCCTGTCTTTTTCCGAAGGAGTGTTGCCGTGCGCTTTGCATTTTGGACGGAGAAACTGCGCCAACGGATGGCTGGCTTATCACGACGTCGCCGCGCACCACACGCGAGCCAACGGGCCGAGCGCTGCGAAGAACGTTGCCTGCCTTCGGTGTCCGCGTTGCTGTACACGGACCCGTTCAATCCGTTGCTGCAAGATCTGACGATCCTCTGCGACGGTCCTGACGACATCGTGGTGAGCGTCAGTAACGGCAACGTCCTGATTCAGGTTGGTCAGAACGGCGGTGCTCAAATCGCGCTTGTGGGTCAGCCGACAGTCGCTCCGGGCTTGCTGGCTCGCATCGACATCTTCGGCAGTGATGCCACCAATCGCATCTCGCTGAACGGCGTGACGACGACGAACGGCTTCAGCGCTTCGTTGGCGGTCAACGTTGAGGCGGGAGACTCGAACGATCTGATTGACGCGACCAGTTCGGACATCGCGGTGTCGCTGCTGGGAGGCGACGGCGACGACGTGATCACTGGCGGCATCGCGAACGACACGCTGCTGGGTGGCGACGGTGCGGACCAGATCAACGGCGGAATCGGCAACGACAGCTTGTTGGGTGGCAACGGCACGGATCTGGTCAACGGAGGCTTGGGACTCAACACGATCAACGGCGGCGACGGAGCCGACACACTCAACGGCAGTGACGACAACGACAACATCTACGGCGGTAACGGAGCCGACAATATCGACGGCGGTCTCGGCAACGATACGCTCAACGGCGACGGCGGCAACGACACGATCCTCGGCAACATCGGCAACGACACGCTCCTCGGCGGAGCGGATCAGGACTCGCTACTGGGCGGCGAAGGCAACGACGTGGTCAACGCCCAATCCGGCAACGACACGGTCAACGGCGAAATTGGCAATGACTCGATCGACGGCGGAGATGGCAATGACGCCATCCAAGGCAGCGACGGCAACGACACCATTTCGGGCGGAGATGGAAACGACACAATTCTTGGCGGAGACGGTGGCGACACAATCCTCGGCGGTGCGGGCAACGACCGTCTGTTGGGTGATGGACCTGATGCGAGCAGCACACAAACCGGCAACGATTCCATCAACGGCCAAGCGGGAAATGACACGATTGTGGGTGGACGCGGAGCGGATACGTTGACTGGCGGAGTCGGTAACGACTTGGTGGCCAGCGCGTTCTCGGCGCAAGGCGCTCCGCCTCCACCTCCACCTCCACCTCCTCCTCCGCCGCCTCCGACCGTCTCTGGTGGCGCTTTTCCCGATGCCACGGACAGTGGATTAGGCTCAGATACCGGAGTTCGCAACGTCACGCTTCAACAAGGTGCGGGGAATGGCAGCTTAACCCAACCGGTGAATGCCGTCGGAGAATTCAATTCGAGCACCTATGACCCGATTGGGCCCATTGCGCCGGCGGATGCCACGTTTCAATCGACCGTCTTCTTTCGACAAGGGGTCAACGGCGGCAGTGGAGCGCGACAAACATTGACGACCGCGGCATCGAATATCTCTACGATTCGGTTGAATGGAACGACCGAAGCCAATTCGACGTTCGATCTCGGAACATTGACCTTTGCACTGACACAAATCGTGTCGCCGACTCTGGACATCAATGGAATCGTCACCGGCTCTTTGCTGACTCAGTCCTATCGCATCACGAACACTGCGGCGGCGAACGCGGACTTTGAACTCGCTCGGTACTACGACGGCGACCTGCGATTCGATGGAACCTTGTTCGATGGCGGCGGGCGCCTCGTCACCGCGGGGGGCGACGAGATTCTGTTTGAAACCGACGACGGCGGGACCGCAACTTCAACGACGTTTGTCGGGATTACCTCGAAACATGGCTCAATCCCAGCAACCAACCGTTTTGAAATCGACGACTTCCCCCTCCTCCGCCAGAACCTCCAGAACGGAGTGGCACTGCAAGATCGCATCTTCAATGACACAAACAGCGATGGATCCATCGACATCGCTTATGACGTGACCCTGGGACTGCGTAACGTTTTCAGCATTCCTGCGGCGGGAACGGCGATCTACACGACACACACGATCTTTGGATCAGGAATTCCCGCGAGTATTGTGCCGCCAAATCAGTCACCTGCGGCCGCACCTGATTCAGGCAGCACGAACGCACTGAATCCGGTGACGATCGATGTCGTGTCGAACGACAGCGATACCGACGGAGCGGTGGTCTATTCGAGCATTCAAATTGCCTCGGCACCGGCCAATGGAACGGCAGTCAGTCTGGGCAATGGACTGATCACCTACACGCCCAATTTCGGATTCAGCGGGACGGACTCGTTCACGTACACCATCGCGGACAACCAAGGTGCGGTCAGCAATCCCGCCACGGTGACAATCACAGTCACCGGAGCCGATGTCCAGGGCGATACGTTGTCCGGAAACGATGGCCACGACACGCTCTTGGGTGGGGCCGTGAATGACCTCCTCAACGGAGGTGCAGGAAATGACTCGATCGATGCTGGAGCCGGTGCTGACACGGTCTTCGGCGGTGCCGGCAACGACACCATTCTCGGTGGTGATGGCAACGATTCGCTCAACGGGCAAAGCGGCAACGACAGCGTTGATGGCGGTGCCGGCGACGATCAATTCGTTTGGGGCGGGGCGGGTGACGGCAAAGACACACTCGTGGGGACGGCGGGATTCGACACGGCAACGGTCAGTGGGACCGGATCCGCGAACACTTTTGTGATCGGACAAAATGGGAGCGGACAACTCACGATCAGGGAGTCAGGCGCCACGCTCACCGTGCAGTCGAACATCGTCAACGTGGTGGTGAATGGCAATGGCGGCAATGACTCGATCACGATCGGTTCTCTGACCAACGTGACCGGAATGGTGCTGACCATCAACGGTGGCGACGGAGACGATACGCTCGATGCGTCGGGAGCCGTGCTGGGATTCGTGCGGATGGGGCTGAACGGCCAAGCGGGGGATGATTCGCTGATCGGCAGCGCCGGCATCGACACGCTCGATGGGGGCGATGGCAACGACACGCTCGCCGCCGGAGCTGGAAACGACAGCGTGTTCGGTGGATTGGGAGACGATGTGCTGAGTGGCCAGGATGGCAACGACACGCTCAATGGTCAGGACGGCGACGATTTGGTCGTGGGTGGGAACGGCAACGATTTGATGCTCGGCGGCAGCGGGGGCGACACGTTGCAAGGACAGGCCGGCAACGATACCTCCAACGGCGAAGCGGGTGATGACCGGCTCGTGGACACTGCCGGAAATAATTCTCTCGTGGGTGGCAACGGCTTGGACACGCTCGACAGCGGCAGTGGAAACGACACGCTCGACGGCGGCTTTGGCGATGATTCGCTGACCTCCGGAGCGGGAAATGACAAGCTACGTGGCGGCGACGGCAACGACACGCTCGATGCCGGAGACGGCGACGACGAAGTGAATGCCGGCGACGGCGACGACCTGTTGCTGGGTGGCAGTGGCAGCGATGGACTCAACGGTGGCGATGGCGACGACGTGATCAATGGCGGAGCCGGCAATGATGTGCTGGTCGGCAGCGACGGCAACGACACAATGCTGGGCGGGGCAGGCAACGACACGCTGCTCGGCGGCGATGGCGACGACAGCATCATCGGACAAAGCGGAGCAGACATCATGGCCGGGAACGAGGGCCTGGACACTCTGACAACTGACGCTAGCGATTCGGTTAATGAACTTTTCACGTTGTCGCAGACACTGCTCGAAAAACTGGACGGCGTGTGATGCTGGACGAACAGTGCAAAGTGCACAGTGACGAGGTCAGCTTGAAACTCCAAAGAGCGGAACGAGGCGTGCAGTCCGCCGAAGGCGGACCGAGCGAATCGTTCGCGGCTCTCCTTCGGGCGACCCGGTCTGGCGGTCAGACCGGGTCGCCTTGTTTTATTGTGGGGCAGGTTTGCAACCTGCCCAGCCATGAATCGGCAGGTTGCAAACCTGCCCCACGCCGATCGCGCCGTTGTGCAGCGCGGTGGCGAGCAACACGCCGTCGATCTGAGCAGCTTGCAGCGGTTCAAGGTCGGCCGCGTTTCGCACTCCGCCGCCGGTGATGAGATAGATGCTCGGAGCGAGTTGCCGAATCGCGACGCACAGATCGAGCGTGCTTGGCCCGCATTGTTCGCCGACGCTGGCGAGGTCCAGCACAATCATCTGCGTGATGCCGATGTCGATCACGGCGCGAGCAATCCCCAGCGGTGTCACGTCTTGCCAACGTGCGTTACCCAGCATTGGCTGCCCCGCCTGCAAGTCGAGGCTGAACACGATCCGATCCACTCCAAAGTCGCCGATCAACATTGTCAGCAGCCGCACATCGGTCAGCGTTTCCAGACCGACGATCACCTTCGCGGCCCCGGCCTCCAGCAGACGGCTGGCGTCGTCGACCGATCGCAGTCCGCCGTCGATCCACAACTCAAAGCCATCTGCCACGAGTTGCCGAAAGACAAATTCGTTTGGCCGCTGATGCAGGATGCCGTCCAAGTCCGCGACGTATAGAGTCGTCAGTCCCAACCGCTCGCGAAACGCCCGCGCGACATCGAGCGGCTTCGTGGAGGCTGTGAGGACGCTTTCAACCGGTTGATATTCATCACGCCGGCCGCCGATGCCTCGCACGACGATGCCATTGAGCAGATCCAGGACAGGGAGGATTTGGAGTGGGGAGCGAAAACTGTCGCTGCGTGACTCACACTGTTCGGGTGGCACAGCTTGCTTCAAGCTGTGTGCCGGAGGCATTGGAAACTGTTCGTTGACGTGATCTTGAAAATGAGCGTCCATTGGTTGATGTGTGCCGCTGGTCGAGTTTCCGATGCTGCGCACACAGCTTGAAACAAGCTGTGCCACCCTGTGTTGTCCACACTCTCTTAGACGGCCTTCGTCGCAGCCGCTCGCTGGCTGATCTCTTCCGGCTTGATGCGGCTCAGGCCTGACGCAGTTCCGGAACGGGCTCCGCTTTCGTCGCTGCTCGCCGTCGACAAAACTTCCAGCCGCATCGGCAGTGAGACCGTAAACGTGCTTCCCTTCCCGAACTCGCTGACCAACGTGACTTCTCCACCCAGCAGTTTGCAGAGTTCCTTCACGATCGACAGGCCCAGTCCGGTCCCTTCGAACTCGCGCGTGAGGGCGTCCTCTTGCCCCGGCTGCTGTCGGCCTTGGCGGAATTTTTCGAAGATGCGTTCCTGCTCTTCGAGCGGAATACCGATGCCGGTGTCTTCGATCTCGATGAGGAATCGCTGTTCGTCGCGCAAGCCGGCACGGACTCGCACGCGGCCCCCTTCCGGAGTGAACTTGATGGCGTTTGACAGCAGATTGCTGAGGATTTGCTGCAACTTGCCGACGTCTTGAAACAGCAACGGCACTCCCGGTTCGACAAACCAGGAGAGATCGATGTTTTTCTTCTCGGCCTGCGGAGCCATGGCGTTAGTCTGCCGCTCGATGAGGTCGTTCAGCGAGAACTCGACGAGGTGCAGTTCCATCTTGCCGCTTTCGATCTTCGCGAGATCGAGCACGTCGTTGATCAGCGACAACAGCGACCGGCCGGCGATCTGAATGTTGCCGACGTACCGCCGCTGTTTGTCCGACAGATTGTCCGCCGTGTTGAGCACGTCGCTGAAACCCAGGATGCTGTTGAGCGGCGTGCGCAGCTCGTGGCTCATCGTCGCCAGAAACTCGTTCTTGATGTTGTTGAGTTCGTACAGCCGCAGGTTCACACGAGCCAGTTCGTCGACCTTGCCATCGAGATCCGCGTTGACGCTGCGCAGCTCTTCCTGCACGGTGACCAGGTGCCGCAGCATCCGGTTGAAGGCGTGGCTAAGTTCCTCGAATTCGTCGCCAGTGCGGATGTCGGCGCGCATGTCGAGCTTGCCGTGGGCGATCGCGTCGCTGACTTTCTTCAGGTGCAGCACCGGCTTGGTGACGACGTAGCGGATCACCAAATAGATGGCGATGATCGACAGGACGACCTTCAGCAGTTCGCCGGAGATCACGAAGGCATTCGCGCTATGCAACGGAGACTTCACGCGGTCGAGCGGCAGCGTGATTTTGGCGGCTCCCATGAACTCACCGACCTGACGCGGAATCTTGTTCCCATCAGCATCGGTTCTGTTTTCGTGATGATGGCATGACAGGCAGGATTCGGCAGCTTTGAGCGAGAAGTAGTACTGGTATTCGGGCGGATCGCCGTCAACTTCCTTGATGACGTGATCTGTTCCGCCTGCCCGCAACAGGTCCAAGACCTCTCTGCCGCGCTGTTCGATTGGCACAAATTTCGCGTCCACGCCTTGATCCAACGGATGCGAATGCAGCAGCTCTCCTTTGAGTTCTTTCAAATCTTCTGGCTGAACTTCGATGTCCACATTGATGAAGTTGCCTTTAGTGATGTCGAGCAGCCACTCAGCCTTGTTGACCAACTCCGCGTCCGTGACCGCGCGTCGAAACGCCTCCGTGTCTTGAATCGCCTGCCAGTGAGCTTTAAGCACCACGCTGGCCGCCAACGACTTGGCAGTCGTTTGAGTCGTCCGGTCCAACAAGCTCGATGTCTGCCAGCGATACAGAAAAAACGTTCCGACCGCGAGCAACGTCAGGCCGGTGCCGAACAGCACCAACACCTTCAACTCAAAGTTGGCCTCGCCCATCAGACGTTGCAGCTTGCGATACGACATGGGCGGGAGTGTATTCGTGGCGGATGCGTCTCGCATCCGTCCCGACGCGAGACGCGTCGGCCACGATCACCGCTGGCAGCGCCGACAGAAAAACGTCGAACGCTGGGCCTGCACAATGCGGATGACTCGGCTCCTTTCGCAGGTCGGACAGGTCGCTGCCTCGCGGTCATAAACTCGATGAGCGTTCTGATATCCGCCACTCTGATTGAGCGCGTTGCGGTAAGTGCCGTCGCCGAGCGTCGATCCCTCGTGCTGGATGGCATCAAGCAAGACGTGCTGAGTCGCCGCATGTAGCCGGCGGGCTTGCTCACGAGTCACCTTCGATGCCGGACGCAGCGGCGAGATACGGGCTTCGTGCAGGATCTCGCTGGCGTACAAGTTGCCGATGCCTGCCACCAGTTTTTGATCCAGCAACGCGACCTTGATCGGCCGAGCCGTCCGCTGACAGACCTCGTGCCAGTCCGACTCCGTCATTAGCAGTGCGTCTTTACCCAGCGCATCGCTTCCCAACCGCCGAGCGAGTTCATCCGGATCGCATAATCGGACGACTCCCAAACCGCGACGGTCCCAAAACCAAACCGGCTTGGTCTGCCGAGTTCGACCACCGCCCGCCATGCGCCATTCAAGTCGCAAGTGCTCGCGATCCGGCGGATCGGCGATCAGCATCAGCCCCGTCATGCGCGGCTCGATCACGAACGAGTCGCCGCTCGAAAGATCAATCACGACCCGTTTAGCCACACGCCGCACGGCGGTCACCTTTTGCCCTTTGGCTCGCTGAGCCATCTCGTCGAACGACGGCGACAATGTCAGCGGCCGACAATCACACGGACACAGCCGCAATTCGCAAAGAGTCCGCCCGGTCATCACGTCACGGATGCCACGGACCATCGTTTCGACTTCGGGAAGTTCGGGCATGGAGAGAAGAGGGGCTGAGGATTAGGAACTAGGGGGTTAGGATCGTGGGTGGGGAATGCTCTGATGAGACGAGTTCAGCCGCAAGTACAGCCAACATCCCGCGGCGTCGAATTGCCCGCTAGACTCTCGCTGGCACTTCCCTATCCCCTAGTCCCTAAACCCCTAGCCCTCACTCATGAAAATCCTGCTTGCCAATCCGCGCGGCTTCTGTGCCGGCGTCAACATGGCCATCGAATGCCTCGATGAGGTCGTTCGCCTGTGTGGCTCGAACGTTTTCGTTTACCACGAGATCGTCCACAACAAATATGTCGTCGAGCGGTTTGTTCGGCAGGGGGTCAAATTCGTGAACTCAGTGGACGAGGTGCCACACGGTTCGATCCTGCTGTACTCCGCGCACGGCATTTCTCCGGAGATTCGCCGGCAAGCACGCGAGCGGAATCTGAAGACGATCGACGCGACGTGTCCACTGGTCACGAAGGTCCATCTCGAGGCGATCAAATACGCGCGCGAGGGTTATCACATCATCCTGATCGGCCATGAAGGGCACGACGAAGTCATCGGTACGATGGGGGAAGCTCCTCAAAACATCACGCTGGTCGATTCTCCGGAAGAAGTCGATCAATTGTTGTTCCCGCCACACGTCAAGCTGGCGTACTTGACGCAGACGACGCTGAGCGTCTTGGAAGCGAACGCCGTCATCGAACGATTGAAGCAGTGTTTTCCGGGAATCGTCAGTCCGCCGAAAGAAGACATCTGCTACGCCACGACGAACCGGCAAGAGGCAGTCGATGTGCTGGCCAAGAACGCTGACGTGGTCATAGTGCTCGGCAGTCAGAACAGTTCAAACAGTCAGCGACTGCGCGAAATCGGCAAGGCGGTCAGCGGCCGAGCGTATTTGGTGGACGGCGTTCACGAATTACCGCTCGATGAATTTGACGGATCGGAAACGGTGATCGTCACTGCCGGAGCTAGCGCTCCCGAAGTGGTCGTCGAAGAGTGCGTCGATGTGCTCGTGAAACGCTTCCAGGCGACCGTCGAACATCCGGTCGTCCGCGAAGAGCACGTCTACTTTCCGCTGCCGAAAGAGCTGCGAGCGATGCAAGCGGCGACGT
This sequence comes from Candidatus Kuenenia stuttgartensis, assembly GCA_945906725.1. Lineage (GTDB taxonomy): Bacteria > Planctomycetota > Planctomycetia > Planctomycetales > Planctomycetaceae > SXKJ01. The sequence goes on from CAMDRI010000141.1 coordinate 8,962, forward strand.
AGTTCCCCAACATCCCGTGTTCTTGGGTTGAAGGACAATTTTCGAATTGTCGCCCGGTGTGGCTTGCAAGTTTTTTTATCCGTACAGCAGTCGTACCTGCGGTGATGTGAATTGCAGGATTGACGGAACGTCAGCGAGCCTTGGAGACAAGAAAATGAAACTACTCTTCAGCCTGAATGGTGCGCGGACGCGATTGTCGCGACTGACATTCGGAAAGCATCGCCTTCGGAATCGGCACTCGCGGGCAACGTCCGCTGAGATCATGGAAGAGCGCGTGGTCTTGAGTGAAACCGGCATCGTCACACGTTGGGCGTGGGGTATGGGTCGTTGAGGGTTCAACAATCGTCGAGAGTGAACCAACCGGAAATCCCACTCTGATCGACTTGGGCTTTACCGAGACGATCTATGTGGAAGATCCCGCTGGTGTTCAATGGTCTGTTTGGAATAATCCCTCGACAGGAGAGTTTTTGCCCACCCCTCTTCAGGATTTCGCGGGTTATGACCTCTGACCAAGAAGCGTTACGAGTGCATCTTCCGTTTCGAGAAGAAACCTTCTCAAGTATTTCGCGCGCAGTGAATGGAGCCACAAAGGCTACACACGCGAAGACTGCGAGGAGCCATGGAGAGTTACTTCGTGGACGAAGAATCGACGATGCGTCTTGCACCGACACGACTCCCCTGCTGCGACTTGATGATGGTTCAGTTTTGGAATTTTCGTTGGGTGACGGGGGCGTTGAGTGGACACTTCACCCCAGTCGGAGTTTGGCACACGCTGACTCAACGCCGAACGGTTTGGATCGTCGATCGGTCCGACTTTGCGGACGCAGTCTGACACAATGCGCCTCAAGAGGCGGCAAATGGCCGAAGAGCGTGCTCAGAAGACCGCCGTTCAGATGCTGTTTCCACTGGTGTTCTTCATTTTTCCCGGCATCTTCGTGGTACTGGTCGGCCCGGCGGCCGTGATGATGATGCAGAAATTCAAGCTGTAGTGGCCGACGCATCTCGCGTCGGTTCGGACGCGAGACGCATCCGCCACAAGAAAATCTGCCTTGGGCGCAGACAGGATCGCGAAGGGATGATAGGCTCTTCTGCGATCCGGTCGCTGCGATCCGGTCGCTGCGATTGGCGCGAGCGACCTCCACCTCGTCCCGACTCCCCCAAGGAATGTTGACATGAAGACGAACTCCACGCTCCTGATTCTGGCTCTGATGGCCTCGCTTGTGCTGCCCGGTTTCGCTGCCGATGAAAAAGACAAACTGAACGGTGCCAAGTGTCTAGTCGCTGCAAAGAACCCCGCCAAGGCTGACAAATCCGTCGAATACCGCGGCGCGAAGATCTACTTCTGCTGCGACAACTGCCCCAAGGCCTACGAGAAGGACAAAGCCAAGTTCGCGACGAAGGCCAACCATCAGCTCACGCTGACGGGTCAAGCCAAGCAAGAAAAGTGTCCGCTCAGCGGCGAAGCCATCGATAAAGACCAGACCGTCGATATCTCCGGCGTGAAAGTTTCCTTCTGCTGCGGCAACTGCAAAGGCAAAGCCGAGAAGGCCGAAGGGGACGCCAAGCTCGAAATCGCGTTCGCCGATAAGGCGTTCGACCAGGGCTTCAAGGTCGAGAAGAAGAAGAAGTAATTGACTCCACCTGAGACCGCGATCACAAAAGCCCGGCTTGTTCGACAAGCCGGGCTTTTCGCTTTGTAGGAACAGCCGACATGCAATGCCGTTGGATGTGCCTTTTGGTGTGTCTGTGCCTGGCTCCCGAACTCGCGTTCGCAGGCGGCGTCGGCCTGCAAGCACATTGGTTGTGGAGCAGCCGCTGCCCGCGCGTCAGCGAAACGATTCGGCTGCGTCGCGAATTCCATGTAGCCGACTCCGTCGAACGCGCGGAGCTGCGCGGTTTGGCGGATGATCGAGCAACCGTTTTCCTCGACGGTCACAACGTCGCGGAGTTCACGTCCGCTCGACGATTCACGACGGCGAAGATTTCTTCGTTGAAGGCTGGCAAGCATCTCGTCGAAATCGAGGCGACTAACCAATCCGGTGCGGCGGGAGTCTGGTTGCAGCTCGATTGGAGGGACGGCGATGGTCAGCCTCAGCGACTGGTGACCGATGGTGATTGGGAAGTCCGTGACGCAAACGGCGAATGGCAGCGAGCGGTGAGCTTGGGGTTGCTCGGCATTGCTCCCTGGTGGCGGCCGGCCGGAGAACTCGACGATTACGATCAATGGAAGCGTGCGATCGGAACCAGCCAAGCGGACGAGGCGGATCACATCCGCGTGGTGCCGGGATTTGAAGTCGAGTTGGTGCGCAGCTCCCAAAAGGGGGAAGGTTCGTGGGTCAGCCTGACTTTCGATGCCAAAGGCCGCGTGATCGTCGGCCGCGAAGGAGCCGGCATTTTGCGGATGACGCTGCCGAAGGGAGACTCGTCCGACCCAATCAAAGTCGAACTCATCAATGACAAACTGCAAGAGTGCCGCGGGCTGCTCTGGGTATTCGACAGTCTCTTCGCGAATGCGAACAACTCGAAAGGGCTGTACCGGCTACGCGATACCGATGGCGATGATCAGTTCGACGAAGTCAAACTCTTGAAAGCGACCGGCGGTGGAGTCGGGCACGGACGGAACGCGCTGGCACTTGGACCGGACAATCTGATTTATGTGATTCACGGCAACAATGTGTTGGTGTCGGAGACAGATCGCGCGCTTCCCGACGACTCACCGCTGCAGCATCTCGCCGAGGATCGGCTGCGGCCCGCATTCTGGGATCGGTTCATGTTCGATTCCGACGCAAGGGTGCCCGCTGGTTACGTCGCTCGCACGGATGCCGATGGCTCGCTGTGGCAAGTCGTCGCGGGAAGCTTTCGCAATCCCTACGGCGTGGACTTCAACGCGGATGGCGAGCTGTTCACATTCGACGCCGACAACGAAGGAGATCAAGGGACGTCGTGGTATCGGCCGACGCGCATCAATCACATTGTCAGCGGCGGCGATTATGGATTCCGGCAAGGCTCGGCGAATCGGCCTGGGCACTTTGCCGAGAACCTGCCGAGCATTCTCAACATGGGCTTGTCGTCTCCGACTGGCGTCAAGTCGGGACATCGCGGCAACTTTCCGTCGCCGTATCGCGAAGCGATGTTCGTCTGCGATTGGTCCTACGGCCGCATCCACGCGATTCATCTCGATCCCGATGGAGCGTCGTATCGCGCTCGATCCGAAGTGTTCCTCGAAGGTCAGCCGCTGAACGTGACCGATGTGACGTTCGGCCTCGACGGCGCGATGTATTTCGTCACCGGCGGTCGCGGCACTCAGTCGGGACTGTATCGAGTCCGGCCCATGGGGCACGTTTCCAACGTGCCCGTGCCGAGCAAGCACGTTGGAAACGTGCTCCATGAAAAGCGCCGCCAACTCGAACGCTGGCACACGGTCGTGGACTCGGCCGCGATCGACGTGCTGTGGCCGTCGTTGAGCAGCGACGATGTTTGGCTGCGTCATGCGGCGCGAGTCGCGTTGGAACGTCAGCCGGTCAACGAATGGCGCGAACGTGCGCTGAAGTCGCCGACGACGCTTGAATCGGCGACAACGACGATCTCCGCGTTGCTGGCGCTCGCGCGCGTCGCAGGTGAGCCGACGGCGCTGCAACCAATTTGCGAGCGGCTCAACGATCTGCCGTTTGCAAAACTCTCGACCGAACAGCGACTAGATGCGTGGCGGGCGTACGCAGTTGCGTTCACTCGATTGGGAAAGCCGACCGAGCCCATCGCGGATTCCGTGACCGATGTTCTCGCGAAGCAGTTCCCGCAGGAACTCGAAGAGCCAAATCAGAAGCTGTGTGAATTGCTCGCATACCTCGAATGGCCGCCGCTGGTCGAGCAGTCGATGCCGCGACTGGAGGCGGCGGTTGAGCAGGCCGACAAGCTGGGGTACCTAACGACGCTGCGCAACGTGCCAGTTGGTTGGACGCTCGACCTGCGGCGCAGGTACTTCATTGAGATGCGCAAGGCGGACTTATTCGACGGCGGCAACTTGCTGCCGATTGCGATCAACGGCATTCGCGAGGATGCGCTGGCAATGTTGTCTGCCGACGAGCGTCGTGAACTGGGGACTGTTATTGAACCGGCTGCGGAAGGGGGCGGCGACATCGCAGCGGTGACTGCCGCGCGGCCGGTTGTTCGGGAATGGAAGCTCGAAGAGTTGGAGGCGGCGCTCAAGAATTCGGATGCGCCGCGCGACGTCGTTCGGGGCGAGCGGCTGTTTCGCGACGCGCTGTGCATTCGTTGTCACCGGTTTGGGACCGAAGGTCGCACGCTGGGGCCTGACCTGACGTTTGTGGCCAGTCGATTTGGGCCGCGTGATTTGCTGGAACACATCGTCGTGCCCGCGAAAATCATCGACGGCAAGTATCGGCAAGCAACGATCGAGACGAAGTCCGGGAAAGTGTTCGTCGGCCAAGTGGTTGGTGGCGATGGCCAGAATCTGCTGATCGCCCCCGATCCACTGCGGCCGACGAAAGTCACGAAGGTTGCCCTGAACGAGATCGAGACTCGTCAGGCCAGCCTGGTTTCGCCGATGCCGGTCGGTTTGCTGAACTCGCTGACAGAGGCGGAGATTCTGGATCTGCTCGAATACCTGCGGGTTGGACGGCGGTGATTGACACCAAATCGTGACTGCCGTGGTACTCAGGGTTTCTGAAGGAAGTCATGCCGCTCGTCACCGTTCAGACGGGTGATTAACCTGCACAGGTCATTTGGACCGCCGACGTGGAGTTGCACGTCGCGTCTTTTGTCGAGGAGAACATGGTGCGAAGACTTCAACGCCATTGGCGAATGCTGTGCGTGATTGCATTTCTGGTCGGCACGATGGCGTCTCAGTCAGCGAGTCAGGCTCAGACCAAAGAGACGGAGAAACCCACGGAGACCGTGCGTGAGCAGGCGATCCCGCTGGCGATCCTGTGTGCCAGTGGATTTGAACGCTGGATGGCGAACGTCGACTACCTCTTCGGGACGATTGAACGCGAAGAGTTGTCGGACTTTGTCAGCGGCAAGCTGGCGAACGTCAACGACTTCAAAGGCTTCGACCGAGACAAACCGCTTGGGATGCTGATCTTTCTGCGGCCGGGGCTGATCCCGCAGCCGTACCCGGTGACGTTCGTGCCGGTGAAGAATCTGGCAGACGCGATCGGCACCGTGAGCAGCGGGCCGTTCAAAGTGAAGAAGGTCGACGACACGCACTACGACTTGATCGCCGGCAATCAGACGTTTTATGCGAAGCTCGCTGGTGGCTATGCCTGGATCGCCACTCAGTCCGATCAGCTTGACTACGAATTCCCCGACCCGGTGGCTGCGACGAAGCGGATTGCCGATCGGTACGACATCGCCATCGAGTTCAATCTGACGCAAGTGCCGGAAGGAATGAAGCACATCTTCCTCGACTTTCTGCGAGCCAGCACCGAGACCTCGATTCAACAGCGCGACGGCGAACCGAATACCGCGTACCAGTTGCGGCGGCTCAACGCCCTCGACACGCTCGACTTTCTCGACCAACTGCTGCTGCAAGGGGAACGGCTGACCCTCGGCGCGAAGGTCGATCCGAAGAGCAAACACGCGACCATTGAATTGGACGTCATGGCCAAACAGGACAGCGC
>CAMDRI010000142.1 GCA_945906725.1 Candidatus Kuenenia stuttgartensis
ACGCAACTGGGCGGCTACAACAACCGAGCCACCGAAACCCCACCCGGCCCCCAACCCCTCTGGATCGGCCTCCGCAGAATGACCGACTTTGCCACCGCCTGGCTCGCCTTCGGTCCGCAAGACGGATCGAGTTGTGTATAAACGACAGGAGCGGGGGCCACGCTCCGCGAGACCGTGTTACGTTCCAACCGGTATGGCGTGGACCCGTTGTTGGGACCGTTGGCGGACAACGGTGGGGTGACGCAGACGTACGCGCTGCTGGCCGGTAGTCCGGCGATCAATCGGGGCTTCAATTACGATGCGCAAGCCTTCGATCAGCGGGGACCGGGCTTTGTCCGCGCCGTCAATCGGACCGACATCGGGGCCTTCGAGGTCCAAAAGAAAGGGGCCTATCTGGTCCGCGATCTCAACCACGCCACCCGGCGGTTTGTGATCGTCGTCGGTTCGACCGCCAACGACACGATCAGCGTGGCGCTGGCGGGCTCGACCCTGACCGTCACGCTCAACGGCAAGCTCCACAAATTCGCCGCCGCGAACATCGGCGGCGTCTTCGTGCAGGGAGACGACGGCAACGACACCATCACGCTGACCAGCTTACCCGTCAACGTCGGCGGGATTGTGTACGGCGGCCGGGGCGACGACGTCCTCACCGGTTCCGCCGGCAACGACATCCTGCTGGGGGGCGAAGACGATGACCGCTTGCTGGGCCTGGCCGGCAACGACGTGCTGATCGGCGGCGAGGGTTCGGACAGCCTGACCGGCGGCGCTGGCGACGATCTGCTGATCGGCGGCAGCACTCTGTATGACACGATCCCGACGGCACTGCTGAGCATCAGCCGCGAATGGGTCTTCGGAGGCACCTACGAGACCCGCGTGCAGAACCTGCAGCAAGCCGGTTCGAGCTGGGGCACGCCGCTGTTGAACGTCCATACGGTGTTCGACGGCTACTACGACGAACTCACCGCCGACACCAATGAGAAGACCGGCGGTCGCGAATTCCTGTTCGCCGACGACAACGACTTCCTCACCGGCGTGGTCCTCTCCGGCCTGACCGCCGAGACCGTCGTGCTGGTGCAATAACCGGCTTCCACCGCAGACGTTCGCACCCAGGAACGGGAGCGCAATCACTTCCCGAAGTCAGCACGACGCGCCAGCGAGTGGTCTTTCTCGGTCAACCACTCGCTCGCGCGTCGTGCGAGTTGGCCCGTCGCCCGCAGCCAGTTCTCACTTCGCGCGTGTGGCTTCGGCTTCTTTCCAGAGCGGGCCGTAGACCTCTTTGTCGAACGGCGGGCAGCCGGTGGCATACTGGCCCAGCGGGTGGTCTTTGGTCCGCATCAGGTTCGTGCAGTACGAGAACGTGCGACAGACGCGCTTGCGATCCAGGCGGCCGGTGTCGGCCAGTTGCTTGACGAAGTCGGGTTGCGACAACGTGCCTCGGCCCAGACCCGCGAAGGCTGCTCGGCCGAGCGACACGTTGGCGGCGGCGGCCTGCGGCACGAAGTCCTGCAGCCAACTGTAGCCGCTGCCGACCACCGGCAGGTCGGGAACTTCGTTCTGAATCCGCGCGGCGATGCGGAAGTGCCGATCGACGCCGATCAGCGGATGCTCCGGCGGCTTGTAGCCATCCACCGGCGGGTATTCGGCGGGGCGGACCAGATGCGGGTTGGCGTACGGATTGCCCAGCGACACGTTCAGCAGGCAAACGCCCCACTCCCGCAGCCACCGCGCGAGCTGCAGCGGTTCGGTCAGATCATCACGCAGATGATCGAACGGATCGGTGCCGAACGCGGTCGTCAGCGGCAACTCGTGCGGGCACGGTTCACCGATGAACTCGTCCCCCGCGCCGCGATACGGGATGCCGTCGTAGGCGTTGAACCGCGAGGTGATCCGCAGCGACGGCAGTTCGTGGCGGATGCGTGTGATGACGTTGCGGACCAGGCGCGTACGATTTTCCAGAGAACCGCCGTACTCGCCGGGACGGTTCGTGGCGGCCAGCAGTTCCGACAGCAGATAGCGGTGACACTGTTTGATGTCCACGAAGTCGCAGCCGATCCGCGCGGCGAGTCGTGCGGCGGCGAGATACTGATCTTCGATCCGCTTCAAGTCGTCGTCGCTCAGCAGCGGATACGACGCATCGACGAATCGGCCGGTCGATTTGTCGCGTGTCAGTGGATCGAGAATCGGATCGTGCGTCGCCAGCAGTGGTCGTCGAAAACTGAATCGGCCGGAGTGTGTCAGTTGCAGGCCGAGCAGCAGATCGCGGTCGTCGCCACAGGACTCACGATGCGCGGTTCGACAGTCGGCCAGCATCTTTTCGATGACGGCAGCCGAGCCGTCGTGCAGCCACAACTGTCGCGGGTTCATGCGGGCGTTGTCACCGATCGCGGTCGCTTCGCCCCAGATCAGTTTGGCTCCACCGGAACCGAAGCGGACGTAGCGGCGAAACGTCAACTCGTCGGGCAGACCGTCGAGCGTTCCGTCGCAGCCTTCCATCGGCTGAATCGCCCAGCGGTTGCCGACGGTTCGGCCGCCGACCTCGCAGGGCGTGAACATCACCGACAAGTCGTCGGACATCGCAATGTGCGACAAGCCGAGCCGATCAGCATCGGCAACGACATCGGCAGGATTCTTGTACTTGAAATAGTTAGCCATTGAGTTGGGACTCTTCTTGGCAGGTTGAGGATTTTGCGGACGACGACTGCTAGAGTTTGAACGCAAAGCCGCGAAGACGCAAAGACTCGCAAAACATCGCCGGTCATTGTTTCACTTGGCATCTTTGCGACTTTGCATTGAATTCTCGGAGCGAAACATGCGACTCGGCGATTTTGAAGTGCGAACGATCTCCGGTGGAAACTATTGGATCGACGGCGGGTCGATGTTCGGCGTCGTGCCGCGCACGGTCTGGACGCGGTACATCGCAGTCGATGACAAGAGCCGCATCCTGCAACGAACGAGTTGCGTGCTGGTACGGACGGGTCGCGAGAATGTCCTGATCGACACCGGCTACGGCTCAAAACTGACCGAGAAGGAACGGAGCAATTTCTCGTCCGAACCGGGCGAACCGCTGGTCGAGAGTCTCGCGGCCGCGGGGCTGACGGTGAACGACATTGACGTCGTTGTGCTGTCGCATCTGCACTTCGATCACGCGGGAGGCGCGACGCGGTTCGATGCAGCAGGCCGCGCGGTGCCGACGTTTCCCAAGGCGACGTACGTCGTGCAGCGGCACGAATGGGCCACGGCAAACGCCGAGTATCCGGAACTCCGCGCGGCGTATCATCTGCCGAACTTCGTGCCGCTCAAAGAGGCGGGACAGTTGCGGCTGATCGACGGCAACGTCGAGATCGTGCCGGGCCTGCGCGCCTGGGTCACGGGCGGACACACAGAGGCCCATCAATCCATCGTCATCGAAAGCGGTGGTGAGGGAGCAATTTATCTGGGTGATGTCTGTCCGACGTTCCGGCATCTGCCGTCGTTGTGGTGCATCGCGTATGACTTGGAGTTGCTCAAACTGCGACGCATCAAACCGGAAGTGCTGGGAACGTGCGCGGATCGCGGTTGGTGGGCGTTGTGCGATCACGATCCCGATCACGCGGCCGCCAAGTTGCGTCGCGATGACAAACGCGACTTCGCGGTCGTCGAAGCGTTGGCGACGCTCGAATGATTACGGAAACTGCCGTCGCAGCAGTCGCTCGGCTTCGCGTTGAAGCTCGGTCAAATCCGGATCGTCGATCGCGTTGCGGAGTTCCGCCGGGTCTTGCTGAGCGTCGTAGAGTTCGCGGGCGACAACTTTCTTCGTCGTCCAGTCACGCCATTCGGTGTAGCGGACACGAGCAGTGCGGACGCTGACTCCCATCGCGGCGGGTTGGCCGCTGGGCTCGCGGTCGAAGTACGACGGTCGCGGGTGCTGCGTGAACGCGGCCGGCTTCACGGATTTCGAGATGTCGTTGAGCACCGGGACCAAGCTGGTTCCATCGAGGCCGTCGGGACGCGGCAGCCCGCACAGATCGACAAGCGTTGGGAAGAGATCGACGAGTTCGGCGAGCGATGACGTGCGTTGGCCGGCGTTCGCGGACTTCGGCGTCGCGAGGAACAGCGGCACGCGGGCGTCGTATTCAAAGTTGGAAGTCTTCGCCCATTGCGTGTGCTCGCCGAGGTGATAGCCGTGGTCGCCGCAGAAGACGATAACCGTGCGGTCGGTCAGCTTCAGGCGATCGAGTTCATCGAGCACCTTGCCGAGCTGCGCGTCGAGGAAGCTGATGTTGGCGAAGTAGCCGTGTCGAATCTCGGCGACTTGTTCGGGAGTGAACGTGACTTGATTGGGCGGGACGCCGCGCAGTTCGCGACCGTCGTGGAAGGCGACGTCCGGCGCACCGGTCGGGCGCGCGGGATTGAGCGGCGGCAGTTTCGCTCGGTCGTACAAGTCCCAATATTTTTTCGGAGCGTTGAACGGTGCGTGTGGCTTCCAGAATCCGACGGCCAGGAAGAACGGTTGCTCGCGGACTTCGCGCATCACGCGGATCGCTTCGGCAGCGACTCGGCCGTCGAAATACGCTTCGTCAGAGACGTCGCGGCATTCGTAGAGCGGCACGCTTGTGTACTTTCGCGGCGACGGCGACGCGAGGTTCGGCGGCAGTTCGCCGGTGACGATCGCCGCGTCGTCGCCGTGATTGGCGTAGTGCAGAAACTCCGGAGTGCTCCACGAGCGCGGATCGCCTTTCACTTTCGTGTGCCAGTTGTGGAAGATCTTGCCGACGCAGCGGGTCGTGTAGCCGTGCTCCTTGAACCACAGCGGCAGCGTCGTGACATCGGGATTCTTTTCGCGAAAGTGCAGGCCGTTGTTCCACTGCCGGAGCGTGTCGGGGCGGCGGCCGGTCAGCATCGACGACCGCGACGGGTTGCATAGCGCCTGCTGGCAGTAGGCGCGGTCGAACTGCACGCCGCGCTTGGCGAGTCGGTCGAAGTTCGGCGTGATGGCCGGCGAGCCGAAGCTGGCCAGTTCCGGCCGCAGGTCGTCCGCCATGACGAACACGACGTTGAGCTTTTCGGACTCGGCGGCGAACGCGGAGGTGATGCCGCTCAGGATTAACACACCGACCACGAGGGCTTGTCGAAGCATTTTGAAGACCCGCTCATCGGAGGCGAAGAAATTCGTGGACCGGTTTTTCAAGCCGGTCGGGCTGGACGTTCGGTTTGAACAACCGAGCGGCGATCACGGCACCTGCTCAAGGAGAAGAAGAACGCGGCTCGGCTGCAAGGGATGCGGCCTTGGAAGGTCGACGCTCGGAGGCACTAAACGATCGCGATTTCGGTGGCTTGGAATTGTCACGAGACGGACGGGGTGGCATCATGTCATGCCAATTCGAACTGCTGCTTGGAATGCCTCAGGAGGCTGTGTGATGAATCGCACATTCGCGTTATGGACCGCCGTGCTCGTGTCGCTGGCCGTTGGTCTGTTTGAGGTCCGCTTCGACCAGTCTGCTGCCGCTCAGAATTCACAATCGCGTGGCAAGACCAAGGCGAGTTTGAAGCGCGGCGCGAAGGCGAAGCCGGCGGCTCCCAAGACTAACCTGCCAACCGGAGCCGAAAAGACCAAGGTCGTGATCGCTCCGGTTAAGCCGGAGCTGCGCGACTCGGCGTTGCGGTCGGCGGCGAAGATCGACGCGCTCGTTGAGGCGGGTTTGAGTAAAGCCGGACAGAAGCTCAACGAGATGTCGTCGTCGGAACACTTCGTGCGCCGCGTGTATCTGGACATCACAGGCACGATTCCGACTTCGAAGCAGACCGAATCGTTTCTGTCCAACAAGACCGAGAGCACGCGGATCGTGCTGATTGACAGTTTGCTCAACCGTCCGGGCTACGCCAGCCAGATGTATGACTGGATGGCGGACATCCTGCGGTTGGTCGATCGCTCGGACAACAACAATTACCTGCGGCCGTACTCGGACTGGGTCAAGGAATGCCTGCGCGACAACGAGTCGTGGGACTCGATGGTGCATGACATGCTGACCGCCGAGGGTCGCGTGTGGGACGAACCGGCGGCGGGCTTCGTGCTCCGCGATCCGAACATGCCGCTGGACAATCTCAACAACGCGGTACGGATTTTTCTCGGCACGCGAATCGGCTGTGCTCAGTGCCACGATCATCCGTTCGACAAGTGGACTCAGAAGGAGTTCTATTCGCTGGCGGCGTTCACGGCGGGCATCGAGTACCGGCCGACGACGAAGATCAACATCAACAACAAGGACATCGACAAAGCCTCCGGTAAGGGTGGCAAGGAATCCAACGAGGCTCGACAGGCCAAGCAGATGATGCGGCTGAACCGCATCGGCATTTCGAGCAACGACAAGAAGCAGCTCAAGTTTCCGCACGACTACCAGTACGACAACGCCAAGCCGGAACAGTTCGCGATCCCGGCCGTGCTGTGGGGCACGGCTCCGTCGAAGATCTCGAACGCCGACCGCCGCAAAATCTTCGCCGATTGGGTCGCGACCGGGGACAATCCGCGCTTCGCGCTGACGATGGCCAATCGCCTCTGGCAGAAAGCGTTGGGCATCGGCCTGATCGAACCGGCCGACGACATGAAAGACGAGACCAAAGCCACGAACCCCGAACTGATGGAGTTCCTCGCGAAGGAGCTGGTCCGATTGAAATTCGATCTGAAGGAATTCCAGCGGATCATCTACTACTCGAAGACGTACCAGCGAGCGGCGACCTACGGCGAACTCGATCCGGAGAAGCCGTACCTGTTCCCCGGCCCGCTGCTCCGCCGCATGACCGCCGAACAGGTCTGGGATTCGCTGCTGACGCTGACGATGCCCAACCCGGACGCGGTGGTTCGTCCGGACGACGACGAGTACGTCGAGACCGTCGCGTTGACCGAGAAGACGACCGCCGAAGAACTGCTCAAGAAAGTCGACCGACTCTCAGAAGTTCGCAAAGAAGAGAACAAGGAGAAGAACAAGCGGCTCTATAAAGGCCAGGAGTTGGTCCGTGCGTCGGAGTTGCCGCAGCCGTTGCCGGAGGGTCACTTCCTGAGACAGTTCGGCCAGAGCGATCGGCAGAGCATCGCCGACAGCCACACCGACGGCACCGTGCCGCAACTGCTGACGATGTTCAACGGCCCGGTCACGCACATGATGCTCGAGCAAGGCTCGGTGATCTACAACGAAGTCACCGCCGAGAAATCGGTCGAGTCGCAGATCAACAAGATTTTCATTCTCGTGCTCAACCGCCATCCGACCGCCGCCGAGCGAGCGGTGGCTCAAAAAGAAATGAAAGCGGCCGGCTCCGCCGGCTACGGCAACGTCATCTGGGCGCTGCTCAACACCCGCGAGTTTCTGTTCGTGCAATAGTTGGAATGGCGGCCTCGCTGCACACGTCACGCGTCTGAGGGCGGAAGGCCTGCGACGAAAGGACTCCTCATGTTTCAGTTCGATCCCTCTCGTTTCGACGATCTCACCCGCCGGCAGTTGATGGCCGACATGGCGAAGTATTGTCTCGGTGTTACCGTACTGCCGATTGGCTTCGCTGCGGCGCTCGATGCGGCAGACAAGAAAGCTGCTTCCGCCAAGTCCGCCGCGAGCAGCAGCAGCGGCCAAGCCAAGCACCTGATTTACCTCTACATGCAAGGGGCGATGTCACAACTCGACACGTTCGATCCCAAGCCGAAGAGCAAGATGCAGGGCGAAACGAAACCGATCCAAACGCAGATCGCCGGCGTGCAGTTCGGCGAGAAACTGCCGGAACTCGCGAAGATTGCCGACAAGCTGGCGGTCATCCGCTCGATGAACACCAGCACCGCCGCGCACGAGCAGGCACGCTACTTAATGAGCACCAGCTACAAGCCGATCGCGACCACACGGCATCCGGGAATCGGGTCGTGGGTTCACAAGATGCTCGGCCGCATTCACAAAGAGTTGCCGGTCGCGGTGCAAGTCGGCGGCGGCATCGGGCCGGGATATCTCGGAGCGGAGTTCGCTCCCGTGCCGGTCGGAGATCCGTCGCTCGGTTTGCAAAACACGAAGTCGCCGGCGTATCTCAACGATGCGGCGTTCGACAAACGGATGGACCTCTCGCACGCTTTCGACAGCGACTTCCGCAAGCTGGCCGGCAAGAACCGCAAGGTCAGCGGCTACGACGATCTCTACAAAGACGCGATCCATTTGCTGCGCAGCGAAGACCTCAAGGCATTCGACATCAGCAAGGAATCGGACGACGCCAAGAAAGCCTACGGCGAGACACGCTTCGGCCGGGGCTGTTTGCTGGCTCGCCGCTTGGTGGAGAACGGCGTGCGCTACATCGAAGTGTCACTGGGGAGCTGGGACCATCACGTCGATCTCTGGAACAAGATGGGGACCATCGGCAGCGATCTCGACAAAGCGGCCGCGAACCTGATCGCTGACTTGAGCAGTCGCGGCTTGCTCAAAGACACATTGGTCGTGATCGGCACCGAGTTCGGTCGTCGTCCGGAAATCAATCAGAACAGCGGCCGAGATCATCACCCGGCGGCGTACTCGTGCGTGCTGGCCGGCGGCCCGATCAAGGGGGGCCAGGTCTGGGGCAAGAGCGACGAGAACGCCTTCCGCGTCGACTCCGATGGTGTCACTCCCGAAGACTTCAACGCCACGATCGCGGTGGCGATGGGCATTCCGCACGACAAAGAAATTCATTCGCCAGACGGCCGCCCCTTCACGCTCGGCAACAAGGGCAAGCCGATCACGAAGCTGTTGTGAGTTCATTCGCGTAACGGCCCCATGCCCGTTGGGGGTTTCATTTCAGACGATTTCGCTCAATGCCACCGCGCGGTGTTCGGCGACGGAGCGATAGCAGGCTTCGACCAACGCCATCGTTTTGAGATTGTCATCGCCGCTGATCTCCGGCGGCGTTCCGTCTTCGAGGGCACACAACAGTTGAGCCATCGGGCCGACGAAGGCGTCGGGGAACCAGACTTCGTTCCAACGCGGTTGCTGCCATTGGCCGGCGGACGACGTGGTTGTGTAGTCGAGCGTACTTGGGGTGCGCTGCGGGTAGGTCGGCCAGCCGATGCTGCCGCGTGCCAGGCCGGTCGTCCCTTCGATGCGCCAGCGGATGCCGATATCGGAAGCCGCGCCTTCGAGAGCGGGGCCGGCCCAGACGTCGTCCCAGGACGAGGCTCGGAAACCGTTCGCGTATTCGAGGATGTAAAGACAAATGCCGTCGGTGTGCTCGAACTTCTTCGACGTGCGCGGATCGGTACGCACGCTTGCGAAGACCCGCTCCGGATCACCGAACCAGAAGCGGAACGTGTCGAGATGATGAATACTCATGATCCGCAACGTGACCCAGCCCAGCCGCTGCTGCCACGGCATCCAATGCGGGATCGCTCGCATGTCGATCGATGCGAAGACCGGCTCGCCCAAGTCGCCGCGTTCGATCAGTCGCCGAGCCGCCCGCACCGATTGGTCGTAGCGCATGTTTTGATTCACGGCGAGCGTGATGCCCGACTCGCGGCACAGACGCACGATCTCGTGTGCCTCGGTGAAGTTCATCCCCAACGGTTTCTGGGCGAGGATGCCGCGAATGTGATCCGTGTGTTTCACGGCTTCGCGCACGACGTCGATCTGTACGTCGGGCGGCACGGCGATGTCGATGACCTCGATACTCTCGTCGGCGAGCAACGTCTGATAGCTGTCGTGCACGGTTGCCAGTCCGTGTCGCGTCGCAACCTCTACGGCGCGGCTGCGCGTTCCGGAACAGATCGCGACCGGATTGAAGCCTGCTTCGCGGTACGCGACCAGATGGCAATCAGCCATGATGAAGCCGGCTCCGATGCAACCGATGCGCGGCGATGTGTCGCGTGGCAGTTTCGGGCGAAAGTCGAGATCGTCAGTGGCGGGCATGTGTGGCTCCGAATTTATTTTGAGCCCACCAGGCTTGCCCCGGTGAAAGCGGGTCTTTGCACTAGGAGTGCATCGAACGTATCGCAAGAGCCCAACAAGCATCGAGGTAAGCTCGGTGGGGTTTTTGTTGCCGTTTGGCAACACGTCGGTTTGATTGACGCAATTGGTTCTACAAGAGGTGCCAGCACTTTGCACACGCACGGCATCGATCTGTTGTGCGATCCGCGTGAGTCTGCGGGGATGCGTGGAGCGTGTATGGTTTTCGCACTTCGCGGAACCACTCTCCTCCGAGACGAACCGCACCCCATGTCCCACCAGAACCCATGTCGGAAGTCTTACTCGCTGCGGACTCTGATCTCGCTGCGATTATCGCCAACTACGCGAACTTGGCAGAACTGCCGCCGGCGGACTGGTTGACTCGGCTGGAATTGGAACTTCGCCGGAATTCATCGAACAGATCTCCGAGGAAGTCCCCAATTATCTGTTGCGGCTGGGAATCAAGCCAGGATTGACGGGTTTGGCTCAGGTACTGAACGGGTACGACAACGACATCGCTGGGATCCGCCGAAAGGTCGCTCTCGACCTCTTGTACTTGCAGAATTGTTGCGTGGAGAACGATCTGAAAATCCTGTTTCGAACGGTCGGCGTCGTGTTGACGTGCAAGGGTTTCCTGTGAATGCGACCACATGTCGTCGGCGATAGCTTGTTGACAAGGCCTCCCACAGAATTACGATGTCCTCCGCGAAGAGCCCTCAACATTCAGTTTCTTGAACATGGTTCGTCGCTCTGGACTTGCACCTAGTTTGGACTTATCCGCGAAACGGACCGCCCATCATGGTCTCCCCGTTGACTCCCAATGTTCACAAGTGCGGCAACGTGACGGTGATTTCGTTCGGACCGCAGTTTGAATCGCTGGATGAGTTCACGCTGGATCAAGTCCGAGACTTTGTGTTGGATGTCGCGAAGTCGGCGGATCCACCGAGGGTCGTGATCGACCTCAGTTTTACCAAATTCTTCGGTTCTTCTTTCATCGAGGTGCTCTTTCGCGTGTGGAAACGAGTGAACGGCGCGGGCGGGAAGTTCGCTTTGGCGGGACTCACCTCGTATTGCCGCGAGGTCTTAGAAATCACGCACCTCGATAAGTTGTGGCTGTTGCTCCCCAACGAAGCTGAGGCTGTGGCGGCGATTACCTAATCGTCGGCCTGGAAGGGCTGGCGTTCCGAGATGCTTCCCGATTTGGAATCCACTCAACAATTGTTGCAGGCCGCGCGAGACGGAAATCCGGCCGCGGTCAACGAATTGTTCGAACGACACCGGGACTCGCTGCGGCGAATGGTTCAGGCTCGACTGGATCGCGCTGTGGCTCGTCGAGTCGATGCCAGTGACGTTGTGCAGGATGTGCTTCTGGAGGCTCACGGCCGGTTGAACGATTTCATTCAAAGCGGCTCGATGCCATTTCATTTGTGGCTGCGGCATCTGGTGAAAGACCGCATGATTGATGTGCATCGCCGCCATCACGCACAACGTCGCAACGTCGATCGCGAACAGCACGCGCCTCAGTCAGCCGATGTCTCCTCGGCGTTTGATCTGTTCGCGCAGATCAGCGATCAAGAACTGACGCCGGCCGCCGCTTCGATCCGCAAGGAGATCGAAGTACGCTTTCTCGGTGCCCTCGAACAGCTCGATGAGACCGATCGCGAGATTCTGCTGATGCGGCATTGCGAGCAACTCGGCAACAGCGAGGTGGCGGAACTGCTCGGCCTCTCGCAACCGGCCGCCGGCATGAGATACCTGCGAGCACTTCGGCGATTGCGGGCGGTACTCGGCATCGAAGGTTCTGTTTCAAATCCCTGACTTCATCGTTCTGCCAAGATCGGATTAGCAGAACGATGGAGGCAGAATAATGGAAACAAGCCGGTATCGATTGCTTCGAACTTGGTGGCATCAGTCATGCCTGATACGATCCCCGGCCGATCTTCTGGATGAAACAGTTCGATCAATGCTCCACAGGAAGGTGCCCAGAAATGCTGACGCTTCTCGGACAATCGGATGACCAACAATTCTGTGACGGCATTTCGCGCCGCAATTTTCTTCGGATTGGTGGGCTGGGCTGGGGCGGATTGACGCTGTCGCAATTACTGGCAGCCGACGTGCGAGCCGAGTCCACCACCAAGCGGCCGAAGTCAGTCATCATGATTTACTTGGTCGGCGGGCCTCCGCACCAAGACATGTTCGATCTGAAGCCGCTCGCGCCCTCCGAGATCGCCGGACCGTGGAAACCAATCGCGACGAATGTGCCTGGCGTCGAAATCGGCGAACTGCTGCCGAAGATGGCCACGATGATGGATCGGTTCGTTCCGATCCGCTCGCTGGTCGGTGCTCAGGCCGACCACGATGCGACACAGTGCTTCACCGGCCGCCCGCCTGGCGGTGCGGGTGTTCCGACCGGCGGCTGGCCGCAATTCGGTTCGACCGTCTCGAAGGCCAAAGGCCCGGTCGACCCGGCGACGCCTCCGTATGTCAGCCTCTGCTACACCTGCACTCATGGGCCGTACAACGAGCCGGGGCCGGGATTCCTCGGCGTTGGTCAATCCGGTTTTCGGCCGCTCGGTTCGACACGCGACGACATGGTGCTCAACGGCATCACTCCGGAACGGCTTGGTGATCGCAAGGCTCTGCTGTCGAGCGTCGATCGCTTCCGCCGAAACGTCGATGCGAAGGGGATGATGGACGGTCTCGACACGTTCACGCGGCAAGCGATGGACTTGCTGACGTCGTCGCGATTGGCCGAGGCGCTCGATCTCTCGAAAGAAGACCCGCGCATCGTCGCTCGGTACGGCACTGGCAATCCGAAGATCATGATGGACGGCAACGGCGCACCACGCGTGCCTCAGAGCTTCCTGCTCGCTCGGCGGCTGATCGAGGCCGGCGTGCGAGTTGTCACGATGAACTACAGCAAGTGGGATTGGCACGGTGGACTGAACGCCGAAGGCCGAGCGAACAACTCGATCTTCCTCCGTGAGCAGGAAGACTTCCCAGTCTTCGACAACGCGATCACGACGCTGGTCGATGACCTGGAAGTGCGCGGAATGCTCGACGACACGCTAATCCTCGTTTGGGGCGAGTTCGGCCGCACGCCAGTCATCAGCAAGATCGTCGGCCGCGATCACTGGCCGCGTCTCGCCTGCGCGTTACTCGCGGGTGGAGGCATTCGCGCAGGGCAGGTCATCGGTGCCTCCGACAAGATCGCTGGCGAAGCGGTCGATCGGCCAGTCACATTCCCGGAAGTCTTCGCCACGCTCTACAACCACCTCGGCATCGACGGAGTGAACACGACCGTTCAAGACTTCCAAGGCCGCCCGCAGTACCTGGTCGATGCCGGTGTCAAACCGATTCACGAGTTGATTTGACTCGAATGAAGGCGAGCGACTGGGCGTCAGCCCACCGCGTTTTTTCCAACAATTCACAGATTTCAGGCAACACGGTGGGCTGACCCCCAACCGCTCGCCGAGCAAATGGACGACAACCGCGACGAACTGCTGTTTGCTCTGCTGGAACAATTGATCGCGTCGTCGCGCGGCGGCCGGATGCCTGACTTCGCCGCTGTCACTCGCCAGCAACCAGAACTCAAAGCCGAACTGCGTGAACTCTGGGCGACCGCGATGATCGCCGAGGACTTCGGCAGCTTTTCTGGCGAGGATTTGAGCCAAACGCCCGTGCTCGATGAGGACAGCGCGGGACCATCATCGACGCCGTTTCCACGTCGTGTCGGTGACTTCGAGTTATTTGAAGAGATCGGCCGCGGCGGCATGGGTGTCGTTTATCGAGCGACGCAGATCAGTCTGAACCGCGCGGTCGCACTCAAGATGATCTTGCCCGGTCGGCTCGCGTCTACGACAGACCTGTCTCGCTTCCGAGCCGAAGCCGAAGCCGCGGGGAAGCTCAAGCATCCGCATGTCGTCTCGGTGCATGAAGTCGGCGAACTCGACGGCCAGCCGTTCTTCAGCATGCAGCTGATCGAGGGAACGACGCTCGCGAAGCGACTGGCTGATGGTCCGCTACCGGCACGCGAGGCTGCCGAGTTGCTCGTCCCGATTTGCCGAGCCGTCGCCGCCGCGCATCGGCACGGAATCCTGCATCGCGACCTCAAACCGTCGAATATCCTGATCGACCGCGAGGGGCAGCCGTATGTCACCGATTTCGGACTCGCAAAGCGGCTGTCGGCAGACCAGCACGACGCGCCAGCGAGTGGTCGCTCGTCCGGCGTCATGAACCACTCGCTACCGCGTCGTGCTGGTGTTGACGAGATCACCCAACTCACCGCGACCGGCGCGGTGCTCGGTACGCCGAGCTACATGGCTCCCGAACAAGCCGCCGGCCAGCGCGGCGAGGTTGGACCGGCCAGCGACGTTTACAGCCTCGGAGCGATCCTGTTCGCGATGCTCACCGGCCGGCCGCCGTTTCAAGCGGCTTCGCCAGTGGACACCATCTTGCAGGTGCTGGAACAAGACCCGATCCCGCCGCGAGTGCTCAATCCCAATACCGATCCCGACCTCGAACTCATCTCGCTGAAGTGTCTGCAAAAGCCAAGCGATCTCCGTTATCCGACGGCCGATGCACTCGCCGATGACCTGCAAGCGTTCTTGGCTCACGAGCGGATCTCCGCGCGGTCGGGGCACTTC
>CAMDRI010000143.1 GCA_945906725.1 Candidatus Kuenenia stuttgartensis
GGACTCCCCGCCGAGGAATACGCGATCAAGACCGGCACGCATCCGGCGATCACGACCGCGAAGAACATCGAGACGTTCAAGCGGCAACTGAAATCGCTCGGCTTCAGCTACGACTGGAACCGCGAGCTGGCCACGACCGACCCCGATTACTTCCGCTGGACGCAATGGATTTTCCTGCAACTCTTCGACACTTGGTACGACGCGAGTTGCGAATGGATCGGTCCGGACGGAGTCCAACGTATCGGCCGAGGGCGGCCGATCTCCGAGCTGCCGATCCCCACCGAGGTCGCCGCGAATGGCAATGTTGCGGTGAGGCGATATCAAGACCAGCATCGTCTCGCGTACCAGCACGAAGCGCCGGTCAACTGGTGCCCCATGCTCGGCACGGTGCTCGCCAACGAAGAGGTCAGTGACGGCAAGAGCGAACGGGGCGGCCACCCCGTCGAGCGCATCCCGCTGCGCCAGTGGCTCCTCCGCATCACGGCTTACGGCGACCGACTGGTCAAGGAACTGGACAACCTCGACTGGCCCGAGTCGATCAAGCTGATGCAACGCAACTGGATCGGCCGGAGCGAAGGTGCGGAGGTCGATTTTTACATCGGCCCGGCGAACGCGGGGCATCAGCCTCTTGGCGGCGCGAACCCCAATAACCAGAAGGCTAGCGCCTCCCGTTCGCCTGTTGAGAGCTGGCTTGCCTCCCGCTCGCAAGCCGGCTTCCCGCGCGAACCGGGCGACGACGTGCTCCGCATCTACACGACTCGGCCCGACACGCTGTTCGGCGCGACGTACATGGTCCTCGCTCCGGAGCATCCGGCAGTCGATCGGCTGACGACGCCGGAGCAACGTGCGGCGGTCGATGAATACCGCCAACAAGCTTCGTTCAAGAGCGACCTCGACCGCACAGAACTGGCGAAGACGAAGAGCGGCGTCTTCACCGGCGGCTACGCGATCAACCCGGTCAACGGCGAAAAGATTCCCGTCTGGATCGCCGACTACGTCCTCATCAGCTACGGCACCGGAGCCATTATGGCCGTGCCGGCACACGATCTGCGCGACTGCGAGTTCGCTAACGCGTTCGACATCCCGATCATGTGGGTCGTGCAGCCACCCGACGGCTACGAATACTCGAAAGAAGAGTTAGCGTTACCGATGGAGCGCAAGATCGACACGCTCTATCCCTACCAAGGATTGGGAACCGCGATCAACTCCGGCAAGTACGACGGCCTCCCGACTGCCGAATTCAAATCGAAAATCAACTCTGATCTCGCCGCCTCGGGTCTCGGTCGCAAGGCGGTCAACTATCGGTTGCGCGACTGGCTCTTCAGCCGGCAGCGGTATTGGGGGGAGCCGTTTCCGCTTTGGCATGAACTGGATGCCAATGGTCAGCCCACGGGACTGCTGCGAGTCGATGCCGAGTCGGCGTTGCCGATCACGTTGCCGGAGATGGCGGACTTCAAACCGACCGGCACGCCGGAGCCGATGCTTTCCAAAGCTCCGGAGTCATGGCTGTTAAAGACTGCGAGCGACGGCACGAAGCTGAAACGCGAGACCAACACGATGCCGCAATGGGCCGGCTCGTGCTGGTACTACTTGCGGTTCGTGGACAACAAAAACGCTGCGGCCTTCATCGACCCGCAGTTGGAAAATCAATGGCTGCCGGTTGATCTCTACGTCGGCGGGGCCGAGCACGCCGTGTTGCATTTGCTGTACTCGCGGTTCTGGCACAAAGTGCTCTTCGACCGAGGCCACGTCTACACCGCCGAACCATTTCAGCGGCTGGTCAATCAGGGGATGATCCTCGGCGAGGTCGAGTTCACTGCGTACCGTAGGTTGAACCAACCATCGGGCGACCCACCATCAGAAACGTCAAACGCCGATACGGTGGGTCGCCCGATGGTTGACCCAACCTACGTTTCCTCCTCGGAAGTCACCTCCGACGACGACGGCAACGCGATTCACAAAACAACTTGCGAGAAGCTGACCTCGGTGAAACTCAGCCCCGACGCGGTGAAGAAATCGGGTGACTCATTTGTGCTGGCCGACCATCCCGACATTCGCATCGAATCGCGAGCGTTCAAGATGTCGAAGTCGCGCGGTAACGTGATCAACCCGGACAGCGTTGTCGAAAACTACGGAGCCGACTCTTTGCGGCTTTACGAGATGTTCATGGGGCCGCTCGAAGCAGTGAAGCCGTGGTCGATGCAAGGAGTCGAGGGGGTCTTTCGATTTTTGTCTCGTGTGTGGCGAACGATCACCGATGATCGAGCTGACGATGTGCGGCTGAATCCCGCCGTGCAAGACATACCGCCAGCCGAACCGCAATTGCGCCTGCTGCACAAGACGATCAAAGCCGTCACGCACGATTTTGAAACGCTGGGCTTCAACACGTCGATCAGCCGGCTGATGGAGTTCATGAACGAAGTTACGAACTGGAACGTCCGCCCGATTTCGATCATGCGACCGTTCGTGCTGCTGCTCAGCCCGCTGGCTCCGCATCTCGCCGAAGAGTTGTGGCAATTGCTCGGCGGCACAACAACGCTGGCCTACGAACCGTGGCCGACGTTCGATACGAAGCTGGTCGAGGATTCAGTGATCGACGTGCCCGTCCAAATCAACGGCAAGCTGCGAGCGAAAATCACCGTCGATGCGAAGGCCGATCAAGCCACGATCGAAGCGGCGGCTCGGCGCGAGGACACTGTCGTCGCTCAGTTGGATGGCAAGACGGTCGTGAAGGTCGTCTACGTTCCGGGCCGCATGTTGAACTTTGTCGTGAAGTAGGTGGATCGTGACCAGCCGCATCGAACGAGTTCACGCCCGCGAAGTCTTCGACAGCCGAGGCAAGCCGACGGTCGAAGTCGAGGTCACCTGCGCGGGTGCTCGGCCTGGGCGAGCAATGGTCCCCAGCGGAGCAAGCACTGGACGCTTCGAGGCGGTCGAACTGCGCGATCGTGATGCCCCCCGGCTGGATGGCTTAGGAGTTCGCCAGGCGGTACGGAATGTCTGCACGGAGATTGCATCCGTGATCGTGGGACTCGATGCGGATGACCAAGCAGAGATTGATCGGCGACTGATCGAACTCGACGGCACGCCGCAAAAGTCTCGGCTGGGAGCGAATGCGATTCTTGGCGCGTCACTGGCCGTGGCGTATGCGTCTGCGGAATCGCGTGAATTGAGTGCGGTTGCTCGGTTTCACGAAATTTGGAACGCAGTGCAAACTCGCGAGGCGTCAGCACCCGGACTCGATGTCGCTATCCGGGGGCTGATGCTCTCCGGCTCACCAACAGGCAAGTCTTTACGGAGTGAACTGGGCCGGCGAATGCTTCTCCCACTGCCGATGGTCAACATGATTTCCGGCGGGTTGCACGCAGGACGGCAGTTGGAGTTCCAAGACTTCTTGATCCTGCCGATCGGAGCGACGTCGTACTCGCAGGCGTTCGAATGGATCGTCTCGGTCTACCGCCGGCTCGGCCGAGTGCTGAGCGAACGCGGACACGAAGGCATCCTGATCGGCGACGAAGGGGGCTACGGTCCGAAGCTGCGCACGAACGAAGAAGCGATCGAACTCGTCGTCGCTGCGATCGAGGCCGCAGGCTTGAAGCCCGGCCACGATGTCGCGATCGGTCTGGACGTCGCCAGCACGCACTTCTTCGAGAATGGACTATACCGACTGCCGAGCGTTTCATCTTCGCCGCTAACCGCCGAGCAAATGGTCGATTTGCTCGACCGCTGGGTCTCGCGGTATCCGATCATCAGCCTCGAAGACCCGCTGGCCGAGGACGACTGGACCGGCTGGAAGCTCATCACCGAACGACTCGGCAACCGGGTGCAGTTGATCGGCGATGATTTGTTCGTGACGAATGTGGCTCGACTGCGTCAAGGAATTGATCGCGGCATCGCGAACAGCGTGCTCATCAAACTGAATCAGATTGGTACGCTTACCGAAACATTGGCGACGTTGAAGCTCGCGATCGACAACGGCTATTGGCCCGTCGTGTCCGCCCGCAGTGGCGAGACGGAGGACGCGACCATCGCGGATCTCGTCGTCGCGACTGGAGCGGGGCAGCTAAAAGTGGGTTCCGTCGCACGCAGTGAGCGGCTCGCGAAGTACAACCAGTTGCTGCGTCTGGAAGAGACACTCAGAACGGACGCGGGCTATCTCGGCGGCTCGATCTTCCGACGATGAAGTCTCGTGCCACGGCTCTGTGAGCCGTGATTTGAGAAAGACGCACGGCTGACACAGTGAGTTACCAGCCCAGGCAGCAGGGCATCTCAATCGACGACCAGAATAGTCGTTGAGCCAACGGGATCGGTTTGCGATCTGACCGTGCGTGGACCAGGCGGCCATCGACGACGACATGCGTCACGTGCGTCGCGTACTCGAACGGGTCGCCGTCGTAGAGCACGAGGTCGGCGACTTTGCCAACTTCGAGGCTGCCATAGCGGTCGTCGATGTCCAAAACCTTCGCGGCGGCGAGACTGACCGAAGCGAGCCCTCTTTCGAAGCCCAGTCCATGCACCGCCGCGATCGCGGCCTCGAACCGCGCGACGCGCGTCTTCGGGACGTAGCCTTCCGCTCCACTGGTGATCGCCATTGGAATCTTGGCGTCGGCCAAAGCGGATGCGGTGCCGAGGTGCGAATGGTAGGTTTCCAAACTTCCGCCGGCACGCTGCATCGTTGGGTGCAGAAAGACTGGAACTTTCGCAGCGGTGAGTTGCTCGCGAACCAGATAGCCTTCAGCGGCCAGTGCGATTGCGGCGTCAAGCTGAAATTCCTCGGCGAGCCGCAGGCCGGTCAGGATGTCGTCCGCTTGCTGCGCGGCGAAGATCGTCTGCACTTTCTTTTCGAGAGCCAGCACGAGGTTTTCTTTCTTGAGGCTGCGATCGGGCGAGTCTTTGTCCTTCCCTTTGCCGTTGATCTTGGCGGCATCGGATTTCTTTTTCAGGTTGGCAGCCTCCGTGAACGCCTGCCGGATCAAGGCTGCGGTCCCCATGCGCGTTTGCGGCAACCGCTCCTTGTATGTCTCCTTCGGAGCTTCGCCGAGATTCACGACGATCGCTTGCGGAAAGCGAACCGTCATTGACTCGACGTTGCGACCGTGCGTGCGAAAGACACCGCTCAGACCACCGATGACGTTGGCTCGGCCGGGGATCGAATGCACGACGGTGATGCCCTGCTCCAGCAGGTAGCGCAGCAGCGGTTCGGCGGGATTGAAGGCATCGAGCACTCGAGCGTCGGCTTGATTCGGATCGCTGTTTTCGTCGGCGTCTTGATCGGCCGGGATGTTGTACTCGCCGGAGAGCGGCACAATCGTCGCCGCGTCAATCAGGCCGGGTGTCACGTTGGCGGCCGTCAGCACGGGGACTCCGGCCGGCAGCGGCAAGTCGCGCTGCGCTCCAACGAACACCAACTTGCCCTCTTTCACATGCACGGCTCCGTTGGCAATCGTACCGTTGGCGACGGTGTGCAAGCGACCGGCGAGAACGACGAACTCAGCGCTGTCAGAGGTCGCGATTTTCGTGGCAGCCGGTTGGGCGGGAGTCTTCACCGCCGGCGGCGGCGCGAGCACGGGCTTGAACTCCGGCAGTTGCGATTTGTTGAGCGACGCGAAGCCGCCTGTCTGAAAACTGCGGTCGCTGTCGTTGTCGAGTGCGAAAACACGCTTGCCGTCGATGTACGTTTCGAGGACTCGCGAATAAACCGAAAACGGTTCGCCACTGAGCACCACGAAGTCGGCGTCTTTCCCCTTTTCGAGCGAGCCGACACGTTCGTCGAGTTTCAACGCCTGAGCCGGATTGATCGTGACCGTCTTGAGCGCCTCGTCCGGCGAGAGTCCACCGCGGATGGTGATCGCGGCGGTGCGCAACAGAAAGCGGCTCTCGGTGACGGGGTCGTCGGTGTTGACGTGAACCTTGATGCCGGCCTTCGTCATTTCGGCCGCGCACTCTTCGATGAAGCCGACGACTTCGGCCTTGCCTCCAGGGCTGTCGGGGATCGTCAGCGAAACCGGCACGCCCGCCTTCGCGATCTCGTCGAGCACTTTGTACGCCTCGGTGCCGTGCTGGATGACGAGGTCGAAGCCGAATTCCTTCTTGAGCCGCAGGACAGTCAGGATGTCGTCGGCACGGTGCGTATGAAAATGGACGGTACGTTTCTTGAGCAGCACATCGACAAGCGGTTCCAGAGCGATGTTGCGTTCGGGCGGAGTCGGCGAATCGTCTTTCTTCGCGTCGGCCTTCTTGGCATCGAACTCGGCAACCTTTTCGCGGTAACGCTGCCACTTGGCGAAGTACTCTTGAGCCTTGATGAGTTCCGCTCGTTGCAGCGCCGCAACCTTCATGCGGGTCGATGGAGCTTTGCCTTTGCTGCCGTAAGCTCGCTTCGGGTTCTCGCCGTTAGCCATCTTCAGGCCGCCGAGCACATGCGGTGTCTCGAACCACATTTGTTCGGGCGAGTAGCCGCGCAGCTTGACGTAGATCGTCTGACCACCGATCACGTTCGCGCTGCCGGGCATGATGTTGGCCGTCGTGATGCCTCCGGCGTTGGCCATGCGAATGCCGGGGTCGAACGGATTCAGCGAATCGAGTGCTCGCACGATGCTGGTCACAGGATCGGTCGTCTCATTGCCGTCTGAGTTGGCTTTCAATGCCGGTCGCGAATACACGCCCAGATGCGAGTGGCTATCGACCAACCCTGGAATGATGACCTTGCCGGTGACGTCGATGACTTTGGCTCCAGCCGGCAACGTGACTTTGTCGCTCGACCCGACGTCAACGATGCGACCTTCGTCGATGATCAGAGTGCAATTCTCGATCACTGGTCCAGCGACCGTGTGAACGCGAGCACCGCGAAAGACGATCGCCTCTGCGAAGACTCGACTGGCGCAAGTCATTGCCGAGAAAACGATGATCAACCCGACGAGCTGAAGACGATTCATGGTTGTCTTTCGTAAGTATCCGCCTTGGCAGGAATTCGAGTGGCACGGCTCTGTCAGCCGTGCGTGCGACCAACACGGCTGACACAGCCGTGGCACTCGGAACTTCGCAGCAGTCGACCAATGTGTGTGGGTCACGCGTGATGCCGAACTCTGCCAGCGACGATGACCGTGTGTGCTCGGCCTTTGACTTCCCAGCCGGCGAAGGGTGTGTTGCGGCCTTTCGATTTGAACTTCGAGGGGTCGATTCGCCATGAGGTCACGGGGTCGATGATCGTGATGTCAGCGTCGTGGCCCGATTTCAGCGTCCCCTTTTGGATGCCCAGGATCGTGGCCGGATTGATTGTCAGTTTCGCGATCAACTTTGACCAAGTGAGGTGCCCCGTTTCGATCAGCGTTTTGATGCAGATCGGCAGCAGCGTTTCGAGTCCCACGACTCCGGCCGGTGCGCTGTCGAGTTCATTCTGCTTCTTCTCTTCGGCGAACGGTTGATGGTCCGAGCTGATGACGTCGATCGTGCCATCGCGCAGTCCTTCGATCAGAGCGTCGATGTGCTCTTTGGTTCGCAGCGGAGGATCGACTTTGAAATTGGTCTCGTAGTTCTGTAACGCGGCGTCGGTCAGAGCGAGGTGGTGCGGAGTGACTTCGCTGGTGACTCGCAGTCCCTTGGCTTTCGCACGGCGAATCTGATCGACAGCTCCCGCAGTCGAGAGAGTCATCAGGTGAATGTGGCCGCCAGTCATCTCGGCCAGCGCGATGTCGCGAGCGACCATGATGACCTCAGCTCCGGCCGGAATGCCGCGGAGGCCCAACAGCATCGAGTAGTAGCCCTCGTGCATGATTCCTTTGGCCGTCAACTCTGGCACCTGCGGATGATTGAAGATCGGCCGGCCGAACATGCGGGTGTATTCAAGCGCCCGCCGCATGATCTCGGCATTCGCAACCGGACTCTTGGCGTCCGTGAATCCGACCGCCCCCCCTTCGACAAGCTGACCAATTTCGGCAAGTTCCTGCCCATCGTGATTCTTGGTGACGGCTCCGAGCGGAAAGACGTTGCAGTATCCGGCTCGTGCACATTGAAGCTGGACGAACTCCGCCGCCGCGCGGTTATCGACGACCGGCGAAGTATCCGGCATGCATGCGACCGAGGTCATGCCCCCCGCGAGCGCCGCGGCTGTGCCCGATTCAATGGTCTCGTCCTTTTCGTCCCCCGGCTCGCGCAATGAGACATGCAGGTCGATCAATCCGGGGCAGACAATCATACCCGCCGCGTCGATGACGTGATCGGCAACGGTCGCTCCTGTGTCGATCCCTTCGATGCGGTCGTTGCGCAGAAACAGGTTGCCGACCCGGTCAATGTTTTGACTGGGATCAACGATGCGTCCGCCGCGAATCAGTGTGGTGCTCATCGGTTTTTTGCTGACGCTAAGGGGACTCTTCCTGCCGACGATTGTGCAGCAAGTACAGGCAAGCCATGCGGATCACGAGACCGTTGGTGACTTGATCGAGAATGACCGAATGCGGGCCGT
The DNA here is from genome assembly GCA_945906725.1 of Candidatus Kuenenia stuttgartensis. GTDB lineage: Bacteria > Planctomycetota > Planctomycetia > Planctomycetales > Planctomycetaceae > SXKJ01. The sequence continues at coordinate 8,462 of CAMDRI010000143.1, forward strand.
CGGCGACTTCGGGAGTAATCTCGACGCCGCGATTGATTGGACCGGGGGCGAGGATTAACACGTCGGATTTCGCTCGGCGGATGCGTTCACCGTTCATGCCGAAGAAGTGCGCGTACTCGCGGATCGACGGAAAGAACGCGGAGCGCTGCCGCTCGAACTGAATTCGCAGCAGGTTGATGCAGTCGCACTCGCCGAGGATTTCATCGAGGTTATTCGAGACCTCGACGCCAAGTCTCTCGACGTGAGCGGGGATCAACGTCGAAGGTCCGCAGACGATGACTCGCGCACCGAGTTTCTTGAGTCCCCAGATGTTCGATCGCGCGACTCGGCTGTGCAGGATGTCCCCGACCAGCGCGACCGTGAGTCCGGCGAGCTTCTGGCGATGTTCGCGGATCGTGAAAATGTCGAGCAGTCCTTGCGTCGGATGCTCGTGCGTGCCGTCACCCGCGTTGAGCACGCTGGCCTTCAACAACTTCGACAGCAAGTGCGGAGCACCCGACGTGCTGTGCCGCACGACGACCTGATCGACTCCCATCGCCTCGATGTTCTGAGCCGTGTCGTAAAACGTCTCTCCCTTGGAGAGGCTACTGCTGGATGCGGTGAAGTCCACGGTGTCCGCGCTCAGCCGTTTGGCGGCGAGACTGAAGCTGGTCCGCGTGCGAGTCGACGGCTCGAAGAACAGATTCGCGACGACCGTCCCTTTGAGGGCTGCCAGCTTGGTCTCGCCTACGGCGGCCAGCCGTTTGAATTCGGCGGCTTGATCCAAAATCAACGAGATTTCGTCCGCCGAAAGTTCTTCCAAGCCGAGCAAATGTTTCTTGGTCCAACGCACCCCGGAAACCGAAACGGTCGCGGTGGTCATGGGGAGTCGTATCCAGCGAAAAGACAAAGATAGAAGTTCAGCGGGATCGTACCAACGTGGGTGGGCGAATAAAACATCTCCAAAAAATTGATGATCGGAGCGTCATACAAGAATGGCAAAAACAGTGACGATCCGAAACCGGTGTGAGCGACAATCAAATCCGGTTGCACATCCGGCCGCTGCTTGAGCAATTCGTAGACAGAGTGTGCTTCCCAGACGGTGTTCTCGAAATTCCGCGTGCAGACATGATTGGCTTTGGTCGCTCCCCCTTTGCAGGTGTAGACGACCTTCTCAACGCCCGGCAATGTCCCCTCGGCCTTGGCGGTCGCGAAGGTGCATTTCCAGCCATACTCATTGACCAAATGCGGTGCGAGATAGCGGAACTGGGCGGGAAAATTCTGATGAATGAAGAGAATGTGCATGCAGTTCGTAGTCTCCGAAACAGTCCGTTGTTTCTCGGCCCGATATCGGGCCAACTCGACACGACGCACGGCACTAGTGGTTGGCCAACTTGGTTTTGACCGGGATTTTCCATTTGGGTTGAGGCTGGAACTGTTCCGGGCATAATTTTCCACCCTACATTTTTCGCCAGCTCTTCACCTTTATTGACCGAAGTGGCTCGGACCTGTCGTTCGAAAGGGAGCGGAGGTCTAGCCCAGCCGATTCGATTCCGGCAATCCGACTCCGTTCACCTGACGATCGAGCCAATTCGCAGCGGAAATCGCGGGACAACGATCGGATTAACAAGGGCTTGCGGGCGGATTCCCAGCAACACGTCGGCGGCGTTGCGTGCTCCTCGGACTTTGGATTCGAGGCTCGATTCCACGGAACTACCGGCGCTGTGAGGCGTGAGGATCACGTTGCCCAATTCGAGAAGTGGATGCGTGGCGGGCGTTCCGGGCAGGGCAAAGACGTCGATCCCCTCGAACACGTCGAGCGCGGCTCCGGCGATCTTCCGCTGCTGAAGGAGCGTGACGAGCGCAGCTTCGTCAACGATCGCTCCGCGAGCCGTGTTGATCAGCACGGCGGTCGGTTTCAGGTACGAGAGCCGCTCGGCGGAGAGCAAGTGATGCGTCTCGTCGCACAGCGGCAAATGGATCGACACGAAGTCGCTGTCGGCGAGCAAACGGTCCAGTGGGACAAGTTCGACTTGATGTTGATTCGCGAGATCTCGGTACTTGGCCGGGTCACGAACCCAAGCCAGCAATCGCAGGCCGAACGGCGCGGCTCGTTGAGCGACCGCACGCGCGCTGGCACCAAAACCGATCAGGCCGAGCGCCTGGCCGGCCAGTCGATGCACTTCGGGATGATGTCGCGCGGTCCAGTTGTGGGTCCGCATTGCCTCGATCATGAACGGCAAGCGGCGAGCGAATGCCAGCAGCAACGCCAGCGTGTGCTCGGCCTGTTCGTTGAGGCAGAAGTCCGGAACGTTGGTGACGACGATGCCTTGGCGAGTCGCTTCGGCAACGTCGATCTTGTCCGTGCCCGCGCCCAGCCGAGCGATCACGCGGCAACGCGACAGTCGCTCGATGACCGACGCTGGAACTCGCGAGGACACGACCAGCAGAGCGTCGCAGTCTTCCGCCGCCGCGAGGATTTCGTGCGGTTCTTGCCCTTCGATTTCGACGAACTCCGCGCCGGCCCGCGCGAGTTCTTCGCGTTCGACGTTGTCGATCGGATAGGTCGTCGCGTTAAGTCGGATGGCTTTGAACACGGGGAACCCTTCGTAGCCACGTTCGCCAGAACGTGAGTCTTCGCAGATTTGCCCACGTTCTGGCGAACGTGGCTACTTCTTTGTGAATTCTCTCAGCCAGTGCTTATCCCACAGGGACGGAAACGAATTCTTGCGATACGGGTGCTGGGCACAAACCTGCTGGTTCAGTTCGAGACCGAGTCCGGGCTGATCGGGCAGAACGAATTCTCCGTAACGGATTGGGTTCCAGCCATGAACGAGTTCGTTGCGCCACGGGACATCGAATTCGGCGAAGTTTTCCTGGACCGCGACTTGCGGAGTCGCCCAGCCGAAATGCAGCGCGGCACACAACGCGACTGGGCCGATCGAGCAGTGCGGAGCGATCTGTTGGCCGTTCGCCTGGCACATCGCGGCGATCTTCTTGCCGATGCCGAGTCCGCCACAGTGAGCCAAATCCATCTGCACAACGTCACATGCGCGGATCGTCGCAAGACGGGCGAACTCTTCCAGCATGTAAAGCCGCTCGCCCGCCGCGATCGGAAACTGCAACGACTGTTTGACTTCGAGCAACTGGTCAAGGCTGTGTGGCGTGACCGGCTCTTCGTACCACGCGGGACGGTACGGGATTAGACGGCGTCCCATCTCGATCGCGCAGCCGACGGACAATCGTCCGTGAACTTCGATCATCAAGTCGATCTCGTCACCAACCGCTTCGCGCACGGCGGCGACGATTTGTTCGGTGTCGGACATCTGCTCGCGAGTCATCTCTTTCCACGCGGTGCCGAACGGATCGAACTTCATCCCGCGATAGCCACGGGCGACAACTTCTTTCGCTTTCGCTGCGTAGTCGGCTGGAGTCTGGGCACCGCCGTACCAGCCGTTCGCGTAGGCGGGTAGCCGCTCACGTGCTCGGCCGCCCAGCAGCTTATAGACTGGCTGGCCGCAAGCTTTTCCGATCAAATCCCAACAGGCGATCTCGACGCCGCTGATCGCTGTCAGCACGGTCGAGCCGCCTTGATACTGATCCCGAATCAAATCTCCGAACACCTTTTCGATGTCGAACGGATCAACTCCGAGAATACGATCCTCCACCCATTCATGAATGAGTGTCTGCACCGTGGCTTCCTGCCATTCCAACGTCGCCTCGCCTAAACCGGTCAGTCCTGTGTCTGTCGTGAGTCGCACGAACAGATAGTTTCGCAACCCGCCATTCACCAGAAACGATTCGAGCTTTGTCATCTTCATGAGTAGGTCAGCCTTTCGAGGCTGACACGATACGGCACGCGATCCTGATTCCAAGTCAATCGCTCATCGGGTCAGCCTGGAAAGGCTGACCTACGGAACCGCACATGACGAATACACCGACCGTTGCCGCAGGCGCACTGGCTCCCTGGGAAATCGAAAATTTGCCGGAGCCGCCCCGTTCAGGGCGGAAGTTGTGGCTGGGGTTGATCGGTCCCGGTGTCGTCCTGGCCGGCACGAGTATCGGCACGGGCGAGTGGCTGTTCGGGCCGGCGGTGTCGGCTCAGTACGGAGCTTCGCTGTTCTGGCTGGCGATAATCAGCATCGTCTTGCAGGGCTTCGCCAACCTGATGTTTATGCGGTACGCGATCTACTGCGGTGAGCCGGTGAACGTTGGCATCTTGCGGACATGGCCGGGGCCGACCGCGTGGATCGTGTTCTTCGCGGTGCTCGATGTGGCTGCGATCTTTCCGTACAACGCCTCGAATGCGGCCGTGCCGCTGTCGGCGGCGTTCCTCGGCCGACTGCCGCGTCCTGAAGACGCGCTGCTCGTGCGCGGGCTGGGCATCGGGATCTTTCTGCTGTGTTTCGTGCCACTGATTTTTGGTGGCACCGTCTATCGGATGCTCGAAAAGATCATGGCGGCGAAGCTCGTCGTCGTGCTGGGTTACTTGTCGATCATCGCGGTGACGATGGTGTCGGCTCCCGTGGTGTGGGATGTCGTCACCGGCTTCTTCGCGTTCGGCACGGTGCCGTTGCGACCGGAGACGCTGATCGTCGATCGGCACTTCAGCGTGCGGCAGGTCGTCGGCGACACGGAGTATCTCGCAAAAGGGACGTGGGAACGGAAAGGCAAACAAGACAACTCCGTCATGGGGGAATTCCTGGTGACGCGCAATGGCGAAAAGGCAAAGTTCAATCTCAGCAAGCCGGAGGAATCGGTTCGCATCACGGCCACGGTGCTGGACCAACTGATGAATCGCAGCCAGCAGATGACGTTTAATTTGGAAGCCGCCGCCGTGCGCGAGCAGATTCTGAACCGAACCGAACCGTTCGTCGGTTCAAAGCAGTTCGTAATCGAAGTTGTCGAGCGCGGCGAGACGCTGATCGCCGAAGGGGACATCGTCAACCACCATCAGTTTCAGCCCACGAAGTTGCGAGTGCGATCCAACGACTCGGATGCCGAATTCGCCTCGATCGAGCAAGTCCCCGAACTGCAGCGGGCGCGGCTGGCGAATCATCTGCAACACGAAGGGGTCGCCTACGTGAGCGTCGTCGGCTACGTCGGCGAGCACGGCCAGTTGCCGCCGCTCGATTGGGCGATGATCGTGGCGTTCATCGCGATCGCCGGTGCCGGCGGGCTGACAAACACGATGTTCTCGAACTACGCGCGCGACAAAGGTTGGGGCATGGGCTGTCATGTCGGAGCGATCCCCAGCGCGTGCGGCGGCATTACGGTCGCGCTGTCGCACACCGGCAAGGTCTTTCCGCTCGACACGGAAAACTGCTCGAAGTGGCGCGGCTGGATGCGGCATATCGGTCGCGATCAAGCCATTTGGATGGCAGCCTCGGTGATCGGCATGGCGTTGCCCTGCATGATGTCGCTGGAGTTCATTCGCAACGCCAGCGTCGTCGGCGACCGAGTCTCGGCGATGTCGGCCGAAGGCATCGCCACACGCTATCCCGCGTATCAGTCGCTGTTTTGGTTCTTGACGTTGTTCTGTGGTTTCCTGGTGCTGGCTCCGGGACAGGTCAGCACCGGCGACCAGATTGCTCGCCGCTGGACCGACATGCTGTGGAACGCGAGCGCTCGCGTACGGCGAACTGGCGAGGTGCGTTACATCTACTACGGCATCATGGCCACGTATGCCGTCGCCGGACTGGTAATCCTGATTCAATTTCCCGCCGTGCAGATCGCGAAGATGGCCGCCGTGATGCAAAACATCGCGCTCGGTTCGGTTTCGCTGATGTCGATCTACGTGAACCGGACACTGCTGCCGAAAGAGGTTCAACCCGGCTGGTTCCATCAACTCGGCGTGCTGGTGTGCGGAGTGTTCTTCTTGAGCATCAGCATCGCACTACTCTTCCTCTGAGGTGATTTCCAACCCATCAAACTAGCACGACGAGCCTGCAGGCGGCGGAATCCTTAGTTCGACTTTTGCATTTTAGGTGGCCAAGGCCACCGCGTTTTCTAGGAGTTGTTGGATTTTTCGAGACCCTGGTCCTGCGAGGGCCAAGGTCAAAACCTGTTGCCGGACGCTGAGCCGACGGAGCGTGCCGAGCATGTCGGCGA
>CAMDRI010000144.1 GCA_945906725.1 Candidatus Kuenenia stuttgartensis
CTGTCCGCGAGCGGAAATGACCATCACCACCTGGTGTCCCTTGCGTTTGGCATCCACGGCACGCTGGGCCGCCGCCAGAATCTTCTCGGCGGTCGCCACACTGGTCCCGCCAAACTTCTGCACAATGATCGACACGATGCTTTGCCCTGTTGATTGGTCACAAACGCCTTGTAGCGAGCGGGGCAAGATATCAAATGATTGGGCAGTCCGAAACGAAGTGCTGAGCCACGTCAAACGGTGTCTCGGGTGGTCAGCTCGCGCCGATTGTTCCGAAAGTAACGATTGTCGCGAAGTCAAATTCGCGGGCGGCTCGCTTCAAGAAATCTGGCTTTGTCTCGCGTAAATCGCTCAAGACCGGAGCATCCAACCGGTCATGCCTGGAATTCGTGAGTTGCCGACGTGTTTCAAACCGTCAACGTCCGCGCATAGTGCATATTCTCCTTGAGATCGCACCTAGTGTGTTCACAGCCGCAAAGGAGACTCAAGTTATGCAACGGGACAAGAAAGTGGGATTGGCATTGGCGATTCTGCTGTGCAGCATCGTCGGAGCGTTCTTCTTTCGAGACGACGCTCCACGGAGCAACGGTCCGGAATTGAAAGACCCACAAAAGCTCGATCAAGAGATCGCTCATCTCAACCGCAGGCCGCACTCGGAGCCGGATTCCCGAACTCGCGAGAACGATCCGCGCCGCACGACCGAGCGTTCTCGTGGCGGCTTCGATCCGAACGACCTGCCAGACTTTCTCCGAGACAATTCGTCCGCCGGTCCTGGAACCGCTCAGCGCAGCCGCGTGAATGGCTCGCGAGACCCGCTATTCGGCAACGACCGAAATCAGAAGACGTCGGAATTCTCGACACTCGCACCTCCGCCGCAAGATGCACCGGCAGTGCCCATTCCAATTCACAACAGCGAATGGGATGTTGCCAACAATGACAACCCAACAGCTCGCCGAGGCGGCCCCGATGCCGTGACTGCGACGTCGGCCAAAGGTCGCACTCACATCGTCACTGACGGAGAAACACTCTCTTCGATCGCTGGGAAATACTTGGGCAGCCAGGCTCGATATCAAGAAGTCTTTCAGGCGAATCGTGACCAACTGAAAATTGCGAACGATTTGAAGATCGGCATGAAGTTGAATATCCCCGATCGTGCTGAGACACGTTCGACCAGCGGCCCACTCGGAAGCGCCAACTCGTCCAGTCGCATCGCGCCAGAGCAAACCGTGAAGACCCTGCGGCCGACGACGAAGCCCTCCGGGAAAATGACTGAACAGTCAAACGAGGCGGTTGAATCCACGGACTCGACGAATAGGAAGCCAAAGTTCAAACCTGCCAAGTCGGTGCCGTCCATTCGTCGCACGACGGACGCCGATGAAACTGAGTCACTCGGCAAAACTTTGTCGCAAATTCCGCCCCAGGATCTGTCGGAAATTCACGACGGCATCCTCGCGGAACTCGAACGCGACATGGAAGCCCTGGTCGCGACGAAACCAGCGGAAGCATCCGTTTCGCTAGTCGCTCAAGCAACTCCGATGGCAGATCTGGAGGCGGCGGACGGCAAGAAAGATTAAGGCGGTTTTTTAGATTGAGAATTCGGACTGCGGTTCAATCGTCAATCGAAAATCCACAGTCACTTCTTTTCGGCTTTCGCGAGCTTGCCGTAAAAGCCAGCCTTTTGCAGCAACCCGACTGCGTCTGCAACAACCAACCCCGCCCCGTTGAGCTTCACAGTTTGAGCAGCCGCGTCGATTTCCATCGATGTCATTCCGTCGAGTTTCGTGAACGCCTCGTGAACCGCTTTGCGACATGCTCCGCAACAGAGATGCACTCCGGTGAACGTCAGCGTATCTCGCTTCTCGCCCTTCTTGGCTGCGACCTCTGGGAAACTCAGGTCTTTCTTTCCGAACGCCGCTTTGCCGAAGAATCCATGGTCGGCGAGACTCTCGATACCTTTCATTGCTGCCTTCTCGCTCTTGGCCGCGAAGATAATTGACTTGCTGTTGACGTCCGCCTTCACGTCCGAAACTCCCTCGACGCCGTCGAGGGCACTCTTCGCGCCATCCACGCATCCGCCACAACACAAGTGAGCATTTCGGATCGTGACAGTCCCTGACTCGTCAGCTCCCAAGGCAACCACTGCAGCAATCAGACACGCCACCCCAGCACAACCACGAATCGCTTTCATCGGCAGACCTCCGTAAATTGGAGCAACAGGCTAAATCGGCACATCCCAACGGCGGCAGTATAATTGCTTCGGTTTTGGCGACTCAAGCCGCAAGACAGCCCCGCGAGCTGTGCGAGGCCGTTGATCGCAGTGAACAAGAGTAGTCAAATCCCTCGAAAAGGCCGATCTCAAGCAGACCACTTTCCAAGAGTCTGTGATGATTGGCACCCCCCTCAAACGAACTGAACCGCATCGGCTTGCCGACGAGTGGGTGCCGGAACTGTGCACGCAGTTTTCCAACGCAACCGGTTGGCCACTGAGATTTGTTCCGGCGAATCATTTTTCCGACAGCGAATCGGCGATTCCTCGGCAATCCTGCTGGCAAGCCGAGCTTCGCGACGGTCAACAACTGGTCGGACAATTGCGACTCGATTTGCCTCACCAGCGGAATGTTGATCGATCGTTCGCGATGGTCAGCCAACTCTCCAAGAGTCTCGGCGATTTGGTCGAACAAGTCTTCTCAACGATGCGCCGATCGGCAGTCGGGACTCGCGAGCGTGAAACACTCGTCAATCTGGGACCGTCTGTTCCGCAAGGCCCGGAGATGTTCGGCGCGATCAAACAATTGCTGCGTGCGGGACTACAGTTGACCGACTTTCGTTCGGCCTGTCTGTTTCTACTTGAACCGGCCGGCAATGAATTACAGCTACGCGTGACTCATCAACTCGAATCGCGATTCGTTCCGCAGGCGAATCGGTCGTTGCGGAATGAACCGCCTGACCTGCAAGTATTGTCGAGCGGCACACGCATTGTGCTCCGGCGAGGTGATGGTCCGTCGAATGACTGGCTGCCTGCCGATGCCTCGATCGGCTTCTGCTTGCCAGTGCAAGCCGCCTGCGGTGTGTTGGGAACGTTGTGGTTCTTTGATCGTCGGCTGAGAACCATCGAACCACGCGAAAAGCAACTTCTGGATTCGCTGAGTAGTCAGATCGCTTCGTTGCTGGAACGAGTCGTCTTACGGCACGAGTCCGCGACACACGAACGGTTGCGGCACGAGTTGCTGTCACTCAATGAGGCGGAAGTCGATGCTCCGATCAAGACGCTGCGACAACCGAACTTTGAGGCCACTTGGCGTGTGAGTAGCCGCTTCGAGATCGGCGGTGATCTGTGTGAGATCACGGAGCTTTCCGACCACGAGGTCGCGATCTTGATTGGTGACGCGACCGGCAACAGCGTTCCTGCCGCAGTCGTGATGACCGGCGTTCACGGAGCACTCGGGGCTTTGCTGGCCGGCCGCCAGGAAGACGCCCGCGACACTGCGAGAGTTCTCCAACTCGTCAATCGATCGTTGTTTCACACTCGACGATTGCCGCATTTCATGAGCCTCGTCTACGGCGTGCTCGATACGCAGACACGCAAGTTCACATACACCAATGCGGGACATCCGAGCCCGTTGCTCCTGCGCGACGAAGACGTCATCTCACTAGATTCTCACAATCTGTTGTTGGGAATCGTCGAGCAGTCCAAATACACATCGGACTCGATCGAGTTGCAACCACGCGACGTGCTGGTCTGCTACAGCGACGGCGTCTCCGAAGCTCGCAGCGTCAATTCCAAGTTTTTCGGAATTGACGGCATCCTGCGGTCGCTCGGTCCCAATCTCCACGAAGCCGACACTCTCAAGCTGTTGAATCGTGTCTGGCACCGACAAAGTGCATTCGCCGCCCCCGGACAAGCCGACGACCGCAGCCTGCTGATCGCTCGCCTCCTGCCAGAATGACTATTCCGAGCGAATCACGGCACGGTCGTTTCTTCCGTGAACCACGCGGGGAATTTACCGCTGAGTTCCCGCGTTTCTTCGCCCCGGCGGACTGTCAGTCGTACGTCGTCGCCGGGCGCAAAGCGTCGCAGCATGTCCGAGCGAAGTCGGTCGAGTGAACGTTCGCTTGTCTCACCCGCGAGGCCGGTAATGATGTCACCTTTCTGAAGGCCGAGAGCTTGGGCGAATCCTCGTGGCTTGATCGAAAGGATCCGAATGGCCAAGCCTGTCTCCGGCAACCCGGCTTCGCGACGCTCGAACTTGGCGAGCGCCGCGCCGCGAAAGCCCCAATCCGATGGAACGCTGCGGGAGGACTTGCGCCAACTCAATTCGCTTTGCCGCCACCCGGATGGCAGCGACAACGTGACTTCCGTAGAGCGCGCGGTCGAACCGCCGGGATTGGCGAGTTGTCGTTCCACCAGGATTGTCACTCGTTCGCTCGCCGGTGGCAGGCGATGCAACGCCCAACGCAGATCGAGGTCCGAACGGGTCGGCACGTCCGCGCAGCGAATCACAATGTCTCCGGCACTCAGCTTGGCATCGGACGCGGGGGAACCATCACGAACTTTCGCCACGCGATGTCCGTGAGCGCGGTCGATCTCGATACCGAGCGATTCTGGCAGTGGAAACGTGAACAACAACTCACGCTGGAAACGCTTGTCGTGATACGCCTGCAACAGGCTGTATTCGCGAATCTGGTGACAGTGAACGCAGCCGTTGTGTCCCTTCTTCAGCAGCGGGATGTCGAGCGGTGTCGTGGAGGACTTCGGCTCTGGATGCCAAACCAGCGCGGCGGTGGCCGGCAAGACTTCGGAAGTTTTGATTCGGGCGGATTTGTGGGCTTCCAGCGACTCTCGCATGGTTTGCAACAGTGACGATTTGCTGAGCCGCGATTCGGGTTCATGCTCGTCGCGGCCGCCGTAGCGGCTATAAATCCGCAGCTTCGAATCGGTGAAGAATGCGGCCCAAGTCGTGTCGTAGTCGAACTCGAAGCGCGCAATGTCCACCTGGTTCATCGAGGTCACGCGGACGCAGATGTAGTCCACACGAGCGAGACGGATTTCGGGGTCTTCCTGAGCAACCTGCCCATCCCACAGCCAGCACTCCGGTCAACGGACGCAGCGAAACGTGATGAACAACGGCTTGCCGGTCGATTCCGCAAGCTTGCGAGCGTCCTCCAGGTTCGAGTGCCAGCCGGGAACAACGTCTTGCGCCACACACCTTTGGCTGTGCATCACGACGCTGAAGATCAAGATTGCGATCCAAGCTGGTCCACGCATCATTCGCCTCCCATATCCACGGATTGAGCCACCTCGGCCGCAGGCGACAACGGTTGCTCAGTGCGAGCCAGCAAATGTTTCAGGCTCTTCAGACGCCCGTCGTACAGCAGCACCAGAAAAGCCGGGACGAGAATCGGCCGCACGACGAACGTATCCAAGAGCACGCCGAAGGCCAGTGCAAAGCCCAATTGATGCAGTCCCACCAGCGATCCGGCCAGCAGCGAACAAAATGTTCCGGCCATGATGATGCCACAACTCGAAATGATGCTGCCTGTCTTTTGCAAGGCGGCAATGACACCAGCCACCGGGCCATGCTGACGTTGCTCTTCGTCGATGCGAGTCATCAGAAAGATGTTGTAGTCCTCGCCGACCGCGATCAGGATCGTGAACAGAAACATCGGCACCTTCCAGTCCAACCCCACGAAGCCGGCCGGATCCAGCACCCAAAAGACAAAGAAGGTCATGCCCAGCGTCACCAGATAGCTGAAGAAGACGCTGACGATCAGGTACAGCGAGATCGTCAGCCGTCGCAACAGCACCACCAAAATCAGAAACACACCACCGAGAACAAGAATGTCGATTCGGATTTGATCGCGATCGGTCACCGCTTTGAGATCTCGAATACTCGCGGTCGGGCCGAGTGCGAAGACCTTCAATCCCGCCGGGATCGACGTCTCGATCGAATGGCGGATCGACTCGAACTGCGCGATGCTGTTGCGCGCGAAGGGATCATCTTGCAAGACCAGATCGAATCGCAGAACACGGCCCTGCAGGTCGCCGTTGGAGCTGACGTAATGCTGAGTCATACGTTGGGTTTCCAACTTATGAGCAAGACCGCTCAGCAACTTCGATCCGCTGGTCAGTTGGATTTTCGAATCTGTGCTCTTGCGAGCCGCATCATCATGGGCGACGTTGGAAAGTCCGCCGCCAAACGGATGCAACATCGTGCGGACGTCGGCCAGTTGCAGTTTTTCTTGGTGTTCTCGAAGTTGATCGGTCAGCGTTTCGATGATCGCCTTAGCCTGGTCGGTCAATTTGCCGTCATCCTCGTTGAGAAACGACCCCGACTCCGTCCGAATGAGCACCGTGATCGGTCCAGCGATTCCAGGTGGATAATGCCCGGCGACCGCTTCGGCTCCAACGACGCTGGTGGTCTCCTGCGGCAATTCGCTGAGCAGGCCATAACTGAGGTGTCCGTGAAATTGAACGCCGACCCAGGCAAACGGTGCCATGATCAGGACACTGGTCAGCAGCACGGTGCCAGGTCGGCATCGGACCAATTCGCTGACATTCGTCCACGCCAGTTGCCCCCAGTTCCGCTCGAAGAGCCGTGACCACAGCGACGTCGCCGAGACCCATCCAGCGGTCTGCGAGAGACTTTGACCCGTGGTGCGTGGCCAGAATGCCCAACGCCGAGCCAGTCGCAACAGCGCGGGCGAGAATGTCAGTGCCGCCATCAACACAATCACCAAGCCAACGGTGATGGCGATCCCCGCCTGACTGAATTTTCCAAACTCGGCAAAGTACATCATGAAGATGCCGCAGATGACTGTCCCGGCACTCGCAGTCAAGGCGTGGCCGACTTTGGCCAACGAGTTCTCCACCGCTTGATCGAGCGTCGCGCCCTCATCCAATTCCTCTTTGTACCGGGCAATCAGAAACAAGCAGTAATCGACGCCGGCCCCGTAACTCAGCACCTTGACATACACCTCGATGCCCGAGAACAGGTTGACAAAGCCCGCTTGGGCAAGACACGCCAACAGCGCCAGCGAGATTTCCGTAGCGATCGCCACAGTCATCAACGGAATGATGGCCATCAGCGGAGCCTGGTAGATCAAAATCAGCAGGAACAAGACCAGTATGACCGTCCAGTGCTCCGTGTCCCGAGAACTTTCAAGCGCTGCACGCATCATGTCACGGCCAACGGTGGCTGAACCGCTCAGTGCCAAGTCCAGGCCATGCGGGACGAGACCGCTGGATTGGAGTTCTCCATTGCGCTCGATCAGCTTCTCGACCCGCTCGATCAGCCGGGCGTTGCGAGAGTCCAAGAACTCGGTCGGCAACTCCATCAAGACCAGCGACGCCTGCTTGTCTTCGCTGTTGAGAAGTCGGCCCACCGATTTGTCCGAGAGAGTCCGGACCACGATGGTTTTCAGTTCGTCAGCAGAGCCGGCCTCCTCACCTTTGACTTGTTGTGAGCTAGTCTCGGACGGCGGCGTCTGTGGCTGAAGCGAAGCCATTTCCTCGTCGGCAATCTTTTCGAGTCGTTCTCGTAACACTTCGTTGATAAAGGCTTTGTCGCCGTCGAGCAACCCGAACGGCGAGCTCTCGCGCCGAACGACAATCACCAGGTTGCTGGCAAGCGGCGCTCCCCATGACTTTTGGAACAATTCTTCGGCAGCGAGGCTGGGGGAATCCTTTGGCAAAAACGCAAATTCGCCGGAGCGGGCCACGCTTCGCCAGGGCGGAGCCACCAATTTCAGGCCGATCAAAACGACCAGCCAACCGACCAGCAACAGCGGCCACGTCCGTGATACCAGCTTGCCGAACTTCTGGAACATCCGAGGGGTTCTACCGATGTGACGAATTTCGCCGGGGATGAAAAACGAAATTCAACGGCGAAGTGACTGGCACTCCGCCAATCACATGGCCCGGATGATACGGCCATTGATTTTCCAACGTCAACGACCCCGAACCGGCTTGCCAGGGATTACCCCTTCATGACCGACCGGCCAAACAACCTGGATGCGGATGAGCTTGGTCGATAATCTCGCGAGCCATCCCGTCACGAAATTGCTCTTCTCCGCCGTCCCATTCAGGAGTTCGCCATGCTCTCTTTGCGAGTTCGCTGGGCTTTGGGTTTTGTCGTCGCGTGTTTCGCGCTGACGCTGTGCTCCGACCAACTGGCCGCTCAAACGGTGGCTCGCTGCGGAAAAGGCTGGCTGGAACGAATCGACGGCTACGACGTGCTGCACCTGAAGGGAACGCCGCGCGAGATGGGCTTTCAACACGGAGCACTGCTCCGCGACAAAGTCCGCTCGAACATGCACAACATCCTGGACGTGAAGGGGGAGACAACGCTCATCGAAGTCGCCGGCCTCAAAGTCAAACCTCGGCAAGGCATCGAGCTGATTATCAGCATCCAGAAACCGTACGTCCCGAAGAAGTATTTCGAGGAACTCGACGGACTCGCCGAGGGATCGGGCCTCAAGGCGTCCGACGCGCGGGCCGGCAATTTCATCCCGGAGTTGTTCCATTGCAGCGGCTTCGCGATCGCGAACTCCGCCACGAAAGACGGCACGCTTTATCACGGCCGAGTGCTCGACTACGCCGTCGACTGGGGCCTGCAGGAGCACGCCGTGCTCATCGTCGCCGAACCGGAAGGCGGTATCCCGTTCGTCAACGTGACCTACGCCGGCTTCATCGGTTCGGTCACAGGCATGAACGCCGAGCACGTCAGCGTCGGCGAGATGGGAGGTGGTGGCCTCGGGTTCTGGACCGGCGTCCCGATGGCGTTCCTCGTCCGCGAGGTGCTCGAAAAAGGCAAAGACCTCGACACCGCGATCAGCATTTTCCGAGACAATCGCCGCACCTGCCAATACTTCTACGTCGTCGCCGACGGCAAAACGAACACGGCTGTCGGCATGGAAGCGTCGGCGGGAGTTTTCTCGCTGGTCAAACAGGGAGAATCGCACCCGCTGCTGCCAACCGCCGTGAAAGACTGTGTCCTGCTCTCGGCCGGCGACCGCTACAGATTACTTGTCGAGCGCGCTCAAGCTGGACACGGAGAATTCGATGCTCAGGCGGCGATCGAATTGATGTCGCGCCCTGTCGCAATGAAGTCCAACCTGCACAACGTTCTGTTCGAACCAAAATCCACGAGGCTCTGGGTCGCGAACGCCTCGCCCGACAAGAAGCCGGCGGCCGAGCAAAAATATTTCTCGTTCCAACTCAGCGAGTTGCTCAAACGGCACCCCGAAGCGACCAGTCCGGAAATCCCGCTGGCAGCCAAGTGACGCGATCTTAGCCGAGGAATCTCCGCCACGCTTGAGTCAAAAACTTCGGCAAGTCCGATGCGATCATCCCCGACTGCGAAAGCTCCGCCGCCGCGAGATCGCCAGCAAGTCCGTGCAAATGTGCTCCAAGCTGCGCCGCCTCAAAGGGTGCCATCCCTTGAGCCAACAGCGCAGCAATCAAGCCGGTCAGCACATCCCCGCTGCCTCCGGTCGCCATGCCCGGATTGCCGGTGCGATTGATCGCCACTCGATCGCCGTCAGTGATGATCGTACCCTGCCCTTTCAGCAACAGAATTACGCCGTGAGTCGCCGCGAACTCCGACGCCAGATTCGCTCGCTGGCTTTGCACCGTCGCGATGTCGCTGCCAATCAACCGAGCAAACTCGCCCGGATGCGGCGTGAAAATGCGCGGCCCGGCGGCGTTCGGCGCGGGTCTTCCGACCCAGCCGTTGACCGCCAACACATTCAAAGCATCCGCATCGACCACCATCGGCTGCGGCAGTTCCGTGAACAGCGAGTTCACGATCGCGGCCACGCCGCGCGACTGACCCAACCCCGGTCCGAGCGCGATCGAATCTTTCCCCTCGCACGCCGTTCGCAATCCGTTGAGCCCATCGGTCGAGAGGCAGCCGTGTTCCTCGTCGGTCGCCAGCGGAATCGTCAAGTAAGACGATTCGATCGCGGCAACGATTGGCAGAATCTCACTGGGTACGGCGACGTAGACCAAGCCCGCTCCCCCTCGCAACGCTCCCAATCCAGCCAAGCTCGGTGCCCCGGACATGCCCCGGTTGCCGCCAATCACGAGCACTCGCCCGAACGTCCCTTTGTGAGCGTCCGACGGCCGAACTGGTGCCGACGGAAGTTTGTCGATCATCTGCATGAATCTGCCTACTTATTTCTGCCTTCTGCCTTCTGCCTTCTGCTTCGCGATCAATCCCGCCACATACCCCGCCTTGAATCCCGCGTCGATGTTCACGACCGTCACGTTCGCCGCGCAGCTATTGAGCATCCCCAACAGCGCAGCGATCCCGCCAAACGACGCTCCGTAACCGACGCTCGTCGGCACTGCGATCACCGGGCAAGCAACGTGACCGCCGACCACCGACGGCAGCGCGCCTTCCATTCCAGCGACGACGACCACCACGTCAGAGTCCTGAAGTTGCGGCACGACCGCCAACAAACGCTGCGGCCCGGCAACGCCGACGTCTTCGAACCGCTCGACCGCGCAGCCCATCCAACGGAGCGTTTCCAGGGCTTCCTCCGCGACCGGACGATCGGCGGTGCCGGCCGTCACGACGGCAACTCTGCCGATCGGCGGATGTTCGCCGGGCAAAGGAACTCGAATCGTCCGAGCCACCGCGTTGAGCATCGCCTTCGGGAATCGTCGTTGAATCGCGGCCGATTGCTCGGCGGAGGCACGGGTGGCGAAGGCGTCTTGGCCGGCAGCAACAAGTGCCTCGAAAACCTGCTCGACGGCTTCGACGCTCTTTCCTTCGCAGTACACCACCTCTGGAAAGCCGCAACGACGTTGGCGATCCAGATCGACTCGCGCGGAGTCCGTGATGGCAGTAGTGGGCAAGGTCACGATATGGCAGCCTGTTGAAGACGTTAAAGATCAGGACCGCAGTCTATCGAGCAGTTGCAACTCACGCAGCCGCACAGCACAGTTCAGCTTGTTCGTGCCACTCGTGAGCGATGTTTCGCATCAGCAAGGCGCAGTCGAATTCGATCGAGCCTTTCGGGAACAGCGATTCGTTCTCGAAGAAGTTTGAATGGACTTCCTCGATCCCCAGCGGATCGACGTGCCAGTGGTTGCAGCGCAGTTCGAGCCCTTGAAACCGCGAGGCAACCGGCGTCGCGGAGTAGCCCATCGCCCCCGACTCGAAGAACGCAGACGCCTCGGCAAGCGACGAGAAAACTGACGTCGGTGACCATTTTGTCGTGAGCTGCCCTCGAACCGACAGATTGGTTTCGTTGTCGTCGCTGCGCATCGTCACAGCCAGAGCCTCGACCGATTCACGAACGTCGAAGGTCGCGTGGTGGTGGAATCCTGCAAATAGCCGACCGCCAGCCAACGTGTTGAGCCACGAGTTCGTGTCGCGGCGGCGGACGTAGACTCCGCCGTGAGTCGTTCCATTCTCGTTCCATTCCACCGCGGTTCGATGCGCGGCGTTTTCAGAAGACACACCCAGCCACGACGGCAGAAACGCCGGACGCAGGTGCTTGAGTCGGATCAAACAAATCCCCACCAGCCCGAAGCCGCGCACCAATTTCGGCCGAAAAGGGGCGGGCAACAGCGGAGCCAGCAGCGCCGGATCAACTCGATAGTTGACCAGAATCCGGCGGTCGATGACGCCGCGCATGACAGGCAGTCGCATGATCAGTCTCGTGTTGAAATCTGGGGGCAGAACAGGAACCGGGATTTGTTGGAGATCGTAACCGATTGGTCTACGATCCGTTCTCACTCCAAGAGGAAAACCATGCCGCCTGAACAATTCCTGGCCCGACAAGAGAAACTGCTGTCACTGATCCGTGAGGCCGGCGTCGATGCGCTGCTGGTGACCGGAGTCTCGAACGTCAGCTATCTCACGGGCTTTTCCGGCGACAGCAGCGCGCTCTTGATCGGGCCGAGCGTGCGGGTGCTGATTTCCGACAGCCGTTACCAGACGCAGATCGCCGAAGAGTGCCCCGGTCTGGAAGCGGACATTCGGACTCAAAAAACGAAGCAGCCGGACCAAATCGCCAGCGTCGTCTCAGGAGCCAAGCCAGCGAAGCTGGCCCTCGAATCGCACATTGTTACCGCCGACGAGTTCGCCCGGCTGAGCGACGCGATCGGCAAGACCGACTCTGGCAAGCCGATCACGATCAAGCCGCTGGCCAGCGCCGTCGAGAAACTCCGGCAAGTCAAAGACGACGACGAGATCAAGGAGACTCGGCGAGCCATCCACATCGCCGAGCGAGCGTTCCTCGCGATGAAGGCCACACTGACGGACGATCTGACCGAACGGCAAGTCGCTCACGAGTTGGAGCACTCGATGCGACGGCTCGGTGCCGATCGCGCCGCGTTTGAGCCGATTATCGCCGTCGGCGACCACTCGGCACTGCCGCATTACCGACCTGGCGAGCGTCGAATCGGTGAGTCAACTTTCGTGCTCGTGGACTGGGGAGCGGCACTTCCGAGCGGCTATCGGTCTGACTTGACCCGTGTTTTGGCCACCGGTACCGTCCCCAGCCAACTTCAGGAACTTCATGGAGTTGTGCTCAAAGCTCAGCTTGCTGGCATCGCCGTGATCCGCCCCGGAGCCAAACTCAAGGACGTGGACGCGGCCGCTCGCAGGGTGATCGAAGAGGCTGGCTACGGCGACTTCTTCGGACACGGGTTAGGGCACGGCATCGGCCTGCACATTCACGAGGAACCCCGGCTCAGCAGCATTGCCGACGGCGAGTTGCAACCCGGGAATATCGTGACCGTCGAACCAGGGATTTACCTGCCCAACTTCGGGGGAGTGAGGATCGAAGACGACGTACTCGTCACGCCGGACGGCCATGAGGTACTGTCATCGTTACCGAAAGACCTTGATTGAGATGAAATGACCAATGTCCAAAACCCAATGTCCAAGGAAATCCCAATGACCAAATCCCAATAGCACGCGATGGCACCAGGCCGGTGCGAAGTGTTGGGATTTGAATTTTGGTGCTTGGATATTCCTTGGACATTGAGTTTTGGAAATTGGGATTTCCCACACAATGGCGATCAAACCACGAGGCAAACCGCGTATGGCTGACAAATCCCCAGCGCCGAGTTCGTTCGATCTCGACCGGGTTCGCGAACTCATCGAGATGATGGAAGCACACGGCGTCACCGAAGTGAACCTTCGCAAAGCTGACGAACGCTGGGTGCTCCGGCGCGGCCCGGCCGAGGTCATCAACATGATGGCTCCCGGTGGTTATGCCCCGCCGCCGAATTACACTCCGGTTCCGCAGGCTCATCACACCCCCTCGCCGCCCGCGTCTCCGAGTGCTCCGGCGGCAGTCCCGGCAGCGGTGGACGGCCCGGTGATCAAAAGCCCGACGGTCGGCACGTTCTATGGGGCTCCGTCGCCGGGCGAGCCGGCGTTCGTGAAAGTCGGTTCGACGGTGAAGGCCGACACGGTCGTCTGCATCATCGAGGCGATGAAAGTCTTCAACCAAATCCCCGCCGAGATCTCCGGCACGATCACCGAAGTCCTGGTCAACAACGGCGACGCCGTCGAGTACGGTCAGCCGCTGTTCAGGGTGAAGGCGTAAGGCATTTTTCAACGCAAAGACGCAAAGGTGCAAAGGGACGCAAAGAAGAAGAGAAGGATTGAACGGCGGCAGATGGACGGGTGATAGTTCCTCTCTGCTTTGATCCTTTGCGAGACTTTGCGACCTCCGCGCCTTTGCGTTGAAAGTCTTTTTTCATGTTCCAACGCATCCTGATCGCCAACCGTGGCGAGATTGCCTTACGAGTCATCCGCGCGTGCAAGGAACTCGGCATCGAGACCGTGGCCGTGTTTAGCGAGGGGGATCGCGGGGCGCATTACCTGTCGCTGGCGGATGACGCGTTTTGCATCGGGCCGGCGGCGGCGTCCGAGAGTTATCTGCAAATCAAGCGGATCATCAGCGCGTGCGAGGTCAGCGGCGCTCAGGCGATTCATCCGGGCTACGGGTTTCTCTCCGAGAACGCGCACTTCGCCGAGGTCTGCAAGGAGTGCCGGATCACGTTCATCGGCCCCAGCCACGAGGCGATGAGTCGGCTCGGCGACAAAGTCACGGCTCGCTCGGCCGCGATGGAAGCCAAAGTCCCGACTGTCCCCGGCACCGAGGGACTCGTCACCGACGACAAGGCCGCGCTCAAGACCGCCAAGCAGATCGGCTATCCGATTCTCATCAAGGCTACGGCCGGCGGCGGCGGCAAGGGGATGCGAGTCGCTCGCGATGAATCGGAACTCGTCAGCGGCCTGAAGCAGGCGGCTCAAGAAGCCGAGAAGGCGTTCAAGAACGCCGGCGTCTACATGGAGAAGTACGTCGAGAACCCGCGGCACGTCGAGGTGCAGTTCATCGCCGACAC
>CAMDRI010000145.1 GCA_945906725.1 Candidatus Kuenenia stuttgartensis
ACATTCAAAAGCCGAGCGGCATGATGGACCTGAAGGTGATGGCGATCTCGCGGCTGATGCTCGACAACTTCGACCACATCAAGGCTTATTGGATCATGCTGGGCGAGAAGACCGCCCAAATCGCGCTCAACTTCGGAGCCGACGACCTCGACGGCACGGTAGTCCACGAACTGATATACCACGACGCCGGAGCCAAAACTCCGGAAGGCCTGACCGTCACCCAACTCCACCACCTCATCCGCGAAGCCGGCCGCGAACCGGTCGAACGGGACACGCTGTATCGGCGAGTCATCCGTGACGGAGCGGATTGGAAGATCGGTGAATCGGTCGCGGCATCTCACGCAGTCGGTTGTTGAACGGTCGCGAGTCGATTTACGACTTCGTCCACGTCCGTTACATCGGCGAGGTCGATGTCGATATCGAGAAGAAAGACCTCGTGCATCAGTTCGCAGCGTTCGCCGACGGTCTCGCGCGGGACGATGACTCGGAAGCTGTCGGTCGCATCGCGGCAAGTTGCGTAGACGCAGTGGCTGGTGCTGACACCCGTGACGATCAGCGTGTCGATGCCCAACGCTGTGAGCATCGTGTGTAAGTTCGTGTCTTTGAACGCCGAGGCGTAGCGTTTGCGGATCACCTTTTCCATCGGCTGACGATTCAGTTGCGGATCAAGTTCAAAGAGTTCTGCTGCCTCTGCCGGGAACTGAAATCTCAGTTTTTGGTCGTGCGGACTGGGCGGCTCGGCTGGATCGTGAGCGAAGGTCGTGAAGAAGATCGGCAGCGATGCCGCGCGAGCCGCATCGAGCACTCGGCGAGTTGCCAGCACGACCGCGTCGAGCGAGCTGCCGATCTGCTGCCCAGGGTCCAGCCAGTACCGGGCCAAGTCGATGACGATCACCGCCGGCCGAGTACCAAAGCCCACACGCCCAGCCCAACCGCGTTGCAGGTAGCGTCCTCGCAGTGTCTGCAAGTGTGACAGCAGCGGTGCCCGCAGTTCGTCCGGCAGCCGCAAATCCGACGAACCAAAGCCGCAACTCGTTACGTTGGAATCGGTGGCCATGACATCTCTTTTTGATTCGGTGAGCGGCAGGTGAACAATCGGAAGTCGTGATGTCCAGCGCGACGCCTTGCGGTGGTGTTCCGGACGAGCTACCAACTCCGCTGTGTTTGGTCCTTCAGTTTGCACAACTTGTTTCACGGCTAGGCGGCGTTTTGTCTCGATTTCAATTTGATTTGATGGCGACTGATCCTACGACTGCCGCACGGCGAGGGCGATGGACGACACCGCATGGAGTGGTCGAGACTCCGGCCTTCATGCCGGTCGGGACGCAGGCGAGTGTCAAAGGGCTGACGCCGGAGCAACTGCGGCGCGTCGGCGTGCAAAAGGTCTTGGCCAACTCCTACCACTTGGCGTTGCGGCCGGGGCCGGAGGTTGTGGCCGAACTCGGCGGACTGCACGAGTTCATGGGTTGGGACGGGCCGATCCTGACCGACAGCGGCGGGTTTCAAGTGTTCTCGCTGACGTCGTTGCGGAAGCTCGACGATGAGAAGGTCGTCTTCAAATCGCATCTCGACGGCAGCTTGCTGGAACTGTCTCCTGAACGGGCGATACGGATTCAGGAATTGCTCGGTGCGGACTGCATCATGTGCCTGGACGAGTGCCCGCCGGCCGATGCTCCGCGCGAGAAGATTCTCGACGCGGTCGAGCGTACGACACGCTGGGCGGCGCGATGTCGTGAGGCTCATCAGCGTGACGATCAAGCGCTGTTCGGCATCGTGCAGGGGGCGACCGATCGCGACCTGCGCGAACGCTCGGCGGCTGGTTTGTTGTCGCTCGATTTTCCGGGCTACGCGATTGGCGGGCTGAGCGTCGGCGAGGCTCCGAGTGAGATGTATTCGACGCTCGATTTCACCGCGCCGCTGCTGCCGGCCGACAAGCCGCGTTACCTGATGGGAGTTGGCACGCCGACCGATTTGCTGGAAGCGGTGTGTCGCGGAATCGACTTGTTCGACTGCGTGATGCCGACTCGCAACGGCCGCAACGCGCTGGCGTTCACCAGCAGTGGGGCGATCCGATTGCGAAACCTCAAACATCAACGTGATTCGGGGCCGCTCGATCCGGAGTGCGACTGCCCGTGCTGCACGCAATTCAGCCGAGCGTATTTGCGGCACTTGTTTATGGCCGGCGAGATGCTCGGCCCGATGCTGGTCTCGTGGCACAACATCGCATTTTATCATCGGATGCTGCGTGGGCTGCGTGAGGCCATCGAACTGGGCAGGGGAGCGGACTATCGAACTCGGCAGATCGCTCGCTGGAGCCGCGAAAAAACGGCATAACGACTGTCGACCATCGGCTCTCGGCGTTCGGTCGGGCAGATCGAATCCTTCAATTCCATCCGCCGCTTCGCTAAAAGACACGCCATCATGAACAGCATGAATCGTTCCGCGAAACTCGCACTTTCTGACGGCACCGTGTTCACCGGCCGAGCCTTTGGTGCCGACGGCGAAATCTTTGGCGAGGTCGTGTTCAACACGAGCATGACCGGCTATCAGGAAATCCTCACCGATCCGTCGTACTGCGGCCAAATCGTCACGATGACGTACCCGCAGATCGGCAACTACGGCTGCAACTCGGAAGACGTCGAGAGCGGCGGCCTGTCACTTTCCGGCTTCATCGTTCGCGAGTTGTGCCGCTTTCCAAGCAACTTTCGTTCGCCCTGGTCGCTGGATGATTATCTCAAGAACAACAACGTCATCGGGCTGGAAGGGATCGACACGCGTGCCCTCGTCCGCCGCTTGCGAGTTCACGGCGTGATGACCGGAGTGCTCTCGACAACCGATCTCAACGACGCCTCGCTGGTCGAGAAAGCTCGACGCAGCCCGGACATCGTCGGCCGCGATCTGGTCAAAGAGGTCATGCCGAAGCAAAACCGCGACTGGAACGAAGGGGTCAACGGCCTTGTTCGCGAGCGGATTACTCCCGGCTACGAATCGCTGCACCGGCCCGTCTCCGACAACGCGTGTGGACCGCATGTCGTGGCGATCGACTACGGCATGAAGTTGAACATCCCGCGACACCTGCGACAGCTCGGTTGCCGAGTCACCATCGTTCCCGGATCGGCAACGGCGGACGAAGTCCTCAGCCACAACCCGGATGGGGTGTTCCTTTCGAACGGGCCAGGCGATCCGAGACCGCTCGACTACGCGATCAACACCATTCGTGGATTGCTCGGCAAGAAGCCGGTCTTCGGGATTTGTCTTGGGCATCAACTGCTGGGACTGGCGCTCGCCGCCGAAATCTACAAAATGAAATTCGGGCATCGCGGAGCCAATCAGCCGGTCCTACACCGCGATACCGGCCGCGTCGAAATCACTTCGCAAAATCACGGCTTCGCTCTGCAAGCGGAGTCGCTGCCCAAGAGCGTCGAGGTCACGCACATCAACTTGAACGACCAAACGGTCGAAGGCATTCGTTGCAAAGACGTCCCCGCTTTCGGTGTACAGTATCACCCGGAAGCCTCGGCCGGTCCGCACGACAGCCATTATTTGTTTGCCGAATTTCGCAAGCTGATGGCGTAAAGTCATCTCAAATCTCAAATTTGAAATCTCAAATTTCAAAAGGACTCACATGGCCTCCGAACGCACGCTGATTCTTTTCAAGCCCGACGCCGTCCAACGCCGCTTGTGTGGTGAGTTGCTCAGCCGCATCGAAAATAAAGGGCTGAAACTTGTCGGCCTGAAGATGCTGCAAGTCACCGCCGAGCTGTCGAAGCGGCATTACGCCGAGCATGTCTCGAAGCCGTTCTACCCGTTGCTCGAATCATTCATCACTGCTGGCCCCGTGGTCGCGCTGGCGATCGAAGGACCGGAAGCGGTCTCAGTGATGCGGACGATGCTGGGGCCGACCAATGGACGTCAAGCGGCTCCTGGTACGATTCGAGGTGACTTCGGAGTCAGCCGCCAAATGAACCTCGTTCACGGCAGCGACAGCGTCGAAGCCGCACAGCGGGAACTGGCGATCTACTTCAAGCCGGAAGAGCTGATCGAATACCAGCCCACGCTCGGCCCGTGGGTCTGCGCGGCGGATGAACTCGGGTAGTCCGGAGGATGGGCACTCTTGCCCGTCCTGCGCCGCACGTGGTGCCACTTGCCGGGTAGTTCCGGAAATCCGCAGTGCGAGCACATCGGGAGCGCAATAGGAGAGTCATTATGACGCGAAAGTGCTCAGTGTTGTTCCTTGGAAAAAAAGACGATGAACATGTCGAGAAGGCCTTGAAGTTCTGTCACCGAAATTTTTCCGACGTTATTTCCTATCTCGGCAGGTGGGGCGACCCTATTCCAGAAGATCTTGGGTGGTGGGAAGGGGAGTATATCATCAGTTACCTGTCTCGGTGGGTTGTCCCGGAATGCCTACTACAAAAGGCAAGATTCGCCGCCATTAATTTTCATCCAGCATCTCCGGACTACCCTGGTATTGGGTGCAACAATTTTGCTCTCTACGACAATACAAGAGAATATGGTGTCACCTGTCACCATATGTCTTCTCGTGTTGACACAGGAGCAATTATTGCCGTAAAGCGGTTTCCTGTATTTCCAACAGACAATGTGGCGACTATTCTTTTAAGGACTTATGATTACCAACTTGTCCTGTTTTATGAAATTGCTACCCTTATCCTCGAAGAAAGGGAACTTCCAGTATCGGAAGAACTGTGGACAAGGAAGCCATACAGCAGAAAAGAGTTCAACGAGTTGGGGCGAATCACGCCCGATATGACGAGAGAAGAGATTGCCAAAAGGGTACGAGCCACTACGTTCGGTGTTTGGAAGCCGACCCTTGAGTTACACGGATTTGTCTTTGAGTTGAAGACTGAGCAAGACGGCTAACAACGGGTTGCAGCCGACGATCCACCGTTGAGTGGCTGAACCCGATCGGCTTTTTTTGTCGGTTCAGGTCGCCGCGTTGCCGCGAGTTCAGTGCGAGCGCGAACAATCGCGGTGGCGGCAATCAATAACGGGTAGTACTGATAACTCAGATAAAGTAACGTCGTAACGCTGATGGCCAGCAGGTGTGTTCCCAACATCATCGCATCGTTGTACTTTTTCAGCGACCACAACGACATGAGCAGGCCGAGGAATCCGAGCAAAGTCAGGATCAGAGCTGTCCACCCCTCGACCAACAGCAGGCCAAGGTAAAACACATGCACCGTTTGCCCCGTTCCTGCGCGACTGGCCATCAAGGTATAGGTTCCATCGGTGCCGTAACCCAGGAACTTACATTCGTCGGAATGCTCGAGGGCGACGCGAGCGAGGTGCGCTCGGTCGTCAAAGGATGTCTCCGCTTTCGACAGCCGGAATTCGACGACGGCATCGAGCTTGTCCACCAGTTCGGCGACGCTGGCACCGCGATTGAAGACCAGCAGGCCCACGATACCCGCCGCCGTTAGCCAGCGGAGCACTCGGCTTTTTTCTGGTTCACGCCAAAAGAAGTAGAGCAGCAATCCGGGCACCGCCATGATTGCTGATTTCGACACCGTGCTGGCGATGCCGCCCAGAAGCAGCAATAGAAACAGAATGCGCAACGAGGCTTGTCGAACATGCGGCAGCAACAGGAAACACGGTGTCAACGCCATCGTCAGTGAGTTGCATTGCAACACCAAACCGGCCGCGCGACTGCTGTCTTTGTAGTCGATGATTCTTTGAGTCGGCAGTGTCGGCACATAGCCGGTGAATTGACCGATGGCCACCAGACAGCTCAAGCCGCTGGCGATCAACAACAGGTAGGCGATTCGTTGCTGCGATAGATTGACGAACGCGCACCAGCCGAATGGAACCAGAAAGCCCCACAGATAGACAATCTGCAGGATCGGAATCAGCGTGCCATCGGGATCCAGCATGTGCGACAGCAGGTTGATCGGCAGCGCGAGCAAGAACGGAATCTGAAACGCGTGCAACTTCATCGCGTGTTCGAAATTCAGCAGGATGGCTGGAATCAGAAACAGATCCGCCAGCGTCAGGCTCGTTTCCATATACTTGATCGCTGGCAACGGCAGCAGGAACAACGCGGCTTGCGCGCAGAACGATTGAATTTGCAAGCTGGGAGTCAGTGGCTGCACGGAGCGAGTGATGAAGTGCGGGGCGCGCGGCAGGCTTGGCCGTGCCGAACCAGTCGCCGCAGGTCTCGAGTTCACGTCGGCGACGAACGGCCTCGTAACCGAGGTCGGATGCCGCGACGGCAATCCTGCGATGTCGCTCATCAGGCCGCTCCTTTCCGGTCGTGGGGCACGTTTCCAACGTGCCAGGGAATCGAGCGCAGCGAGGATTCCCTCATCGGCTGACCGGGCACGTTGGAAACGTGCCCTACGTTCGGACGCATCCGCGCGATCATCCATAGCCCAACCGCGAGGTACGGCAGCTTGCTAATCGCCAGCGACCAGGCGGCTCCGTGCATCCCGAAGCTCGGTACGAGCCACCAGCAGGCGGCCAGAGCGGTCAACGAAGTCGCCGCGATCAACGGCAGTTGAATCTGAATGAATCGAGCGGCAATCAGCGCGGTCATCACCACTCCGGTCGATGTCGCCACGAGCGTCGCCCACATGATTGCCACGAAGACATCGACGTGCTCGGCGTATTCCGCGCTGAACAGCACGGTCAGCAGCGGCCGACCGAACAGTCGCGAGACGACGACTCCGGCAAGTGCCACGACCGTGTGTGTCGCCATCAATCGTCCGAACAACCGTCGGAAACCGCGCACGTCACCGCTCGCGTGCAGCCGCGCGAGTGGAGCGCTGGCCGAAGACTCCAACGACTTCGTCAGGGTGTGCATCACGTACAGCGGAGCACACAGCACTCCGAAGATGCCCAATGCCGCGGTACCGCCAAACTGCTCGACGAAGTAGCGCGGGAAATTTGTGTTCAGCGAAACCAACATGCCCGTCGCCCCCAGGGGGACACCGAGCATCGCCAGACGCCAGAGTCGTTCGCGGTCCCACAAGGGTTTGCAGGCCGAAAGCCGAGGGCCGAAAGGCGAAAGCCGGCGATCCAATCTCGTTTCTTCACCCGCCAGCCACAACACACTTGGCACGTCGTACAACAAAACGGCAGCCAGCCGAGCGATCGCGGACCAAGCACATGCCCAAACGATATCGCCGGTCAAAACGACTCCGCCGCAAAGTCCGCAGGCCGACAGCACGCCCTGCAACACCATCGACTTCGAGATTCGATCCAATCGCTCGCGCTGCTGAAACAATCCGTAAAACGTGTTCGACAGTGTCTCGACCGCTTTGCTGAATCCGACCAGCAGGATGACCGCCAGTGAGGCGTCGTGATATCCGGAAAACCAACCCACTCCCCAACACGCTAGGATCGCGACGATGCAGGCGGCGAGTTGCAAGCCGAGGTAATGTCCGAACTGAAATTCTTCGTTCGCATCCGTGGCTTGCAGTCGACGGAGTTGCAAGCCGGCGAACAGAAAGATCGGCGACGTCACCGTGATCCCCAGCACGTACGTCCCGACCGTTTCCTTCGAGCACATCTTCGCCAGCACGACCAACATGCCCCACTGGCAGAAAGCGTAGAGGACGTTTCCGATCAGCGACCAAACGAAGTTGTTCCGCACCGACAGCGGTGCCGGTCGCCCATCCGTGGTGCGAGAATCCAGCGTTGGCATGAGAAGATCGGTGGGAAGAGTGATCTGGGGTGGGTGGAAGCAGGTCGAGCGACCCGTTCCCGAGTGAAATGCGGTGGCGATGTACCCCAGCCGGTCAGTTTCGCCAAGAGCAGGTTGCCGCCAAAACCAACCCGACGTGTCAGGGAGGGCGAGCGCTCCAAAAAACTTGGACATGGGGGCGATTTGAAATGCTCACCCTCGCTGACGCTTCGGGTTAGTGTGATAGCCCATCGACGATTTCCGCCATCGTCTGCCAGATCGGCGAGGACTCATCGAACTGTTCCACCGTCGCGACCGCCAGCACGCCAACAGCGACGCCATCTCGAAGAATCGGCAGAGCCAGCGACTGACTGGCTCCGAACCGAGCCAACCAGGATGCCGAGCCAGCCAGCCCGCGCTGAGCCGCGTCCTCGCGAGCGACGACAGGCTGCCGTTCCGCCGCCGCTCGCACACAGCCGAGTTCGATGCGTGACATCATCACGCGATCGGTCGCGGCCATGAAGCCGACGCGCACATCCTCCGGCATGTCGGCGACCGCCTGGAAGCTAAGCTGATCGAGTTCTTCACCGACTCGTCGCCACCAACCAACCGCTCGTGCGCCGGTCGATGACAGCAACGCCGACATGACCGCGTCTGCTCGATCGTTCGATCCCGCTGCCATGCGAGACCACGCCTCTCGAAAGTTGCGCACTAATACGGCATCATCCGGCGACATCGAATTCCTCAGCAGCATTTGGAGCCGGGGGAACAGCAGCCGCCCGTATCCGGGGCCAGACCGAGCGACACGAACAGCGAGCCGCTCGGAGCCTCACCAACTTCGACGTTCGCGTTCGGCAGCAGCACGAGCTGATCGCGATACGGCGTCTGTGCAAGCATCGCGAACTCGGCATCGCGGACATCGATACGCTCGCCACGAGCAAGTTCCTGGCGGAAGTCAGTGGTCACGCTCTTCCACGGTCCGCGATACACGACCGCGTGACGGAAGTCGCTCGTGGCGGTTGGCTGCGGCTTGAAGGCTCGCACAGTCAGGCT
Source organism: Candidatus Kuenenia stuttgartensis (assembly GCA_945906725.1). GTDB lineage: Bacteria > Planctomycetota > Planctomycetia > Planctomycetales > Planctomycetaceae > SXKJ01. Next base: position 8,696 of record CAMDRI010000145.1, read on the forward strand.
GCGAAATTCGAGCGGCCCGATGGTCGTCCACGGTTCCGACTGCCGTTCGAGAATCTCGACACCGTGAAACCCCGCGGACTCGAATGCTGCGAGAAACCGGTCTTCGCGAAATGCTCCGCTGATGCAGCCGCTCCAGAGCTTCGCATCCGCTCGCAGTTCGAGAGGCACGTCGTCGCTGCTGACGATGTCGCTGATGACCGCTCGGCCCCCCGGTTTCAGCACGCGCAGGAGTTCCGCAAAGAGCTGCCGCCGATCCTCGCTGCGCACCAGATTCAGCACGCAGTTCGAGACTACGACATCGATGGAGTTGTCTGCGATCAGCGGAGCCGAAGCTCGCAACGAGTTCGCTTGCTCCTCCGCTCGCAACCAGTCGCTGCTGGATCGCACTGGATTCTCGGCGAGGACTTTTTCGAAGCGTTCGAGATCGAGCTTCAGGTCTTGAATCTTCCCTTTGCGAAAATCGACATTGTGAAAGCCAAGCCGATCGCCGACGACTGCTTGATATTCGCGAGCCAGATTCAGCATCTCGTCGTTGCAGTCGACGCCGATGACTCGGCCGGTCGCTCCGACCACTTGGGCTGCGATGAAACAAATCTTGCCGCCGCCGGAACCGAGATCGAGCACCGTCTCACCGGCCCGCACATGCTTCGACGGATCGCCGCAACCGTAGTCTCGCTCCAGAATCTCCGGCGGAATGATCTCCAAAAACTTGCGGTCGTAGCTGACCGGACAACACAGCGCCGCTTCGGCCTGATGAGCCGCCGCGCTGTATCGCTCACGCACGGCGGACTCAACATTCAAACTGCTGCAACAAACGTCTGAAGACATCACGACTCCTTGAGAACTTCTAAAAGCCGGGCAGGCGAGCCGCCCGCTCCATTACAGGATTCCTCGAACACATGATGGTGTTCGTGTTCGCCGTCGAGAAGGAACCCGGCGCGAGTTCGCCATCAAAAACGCATCTCGATACGATCAACGACTTCGGAGTCACGAGTCGTCCAATTGAAAGTGAGAGCAATAATGCGTGTGCTGACGTCGATCGTTTTAGCGGCGCTGAGTTTCCTGATACTGGCGGCCTCGTTTGGGTTGTACTTTTGGGTGCCGCGTTTCAAAGCCAATGTCCTTGATTTGGGAATCGCGTTGCCTAGGTGGCAAGTCCAGCTCATCACAGTCTCTGACATCACCGTCAACTACTTCTACATTGTGCTGCCCGCCGTGTTGGCGATCTGCATCGGGCTGTTCCGAGTCGCGTTTGCGCCGGAAGAAGAACCATCTCGAACTGAATCGTGAGGAACATGATGCGACTGGAAATGAGACTCGCTGCGTTCATGGTTTGTTTCGGAATCAGTTGGGTTTCGGCCGCTGATCCAGTGCCGGACAAGGGGGAAGAGTTCCTGGCGTTCATCAAGGCGCAAGGTGCCGCGATGCGAGCGAACGATCAACCTCCCGCCGATGCAGCCGAGTGGCAACTACGACGCACGAAGCTGCGCGAGAACTTGCTCAAGGCATGGGGCGGATTTCCGGAGACGCCATGCGAACTCGCCCCGCGAAAGCTTGGCGAGATTCAGCGCGACGGCTATCGTGTCGAGAAGCTCATCTTTCAAACGCGCCCCGGCGTGTGGATGACGGCCAACGCTTACGTTCCGGACAAAGCCAAGACCGAGAAGGTGCCGGCGATCCTGCACGTCCATGGACACTGGGCCGGAGCGAAACAAGATCGCGTCGTGCAATCGCGCTGCATCGGCTCGGTGAAGCACGGCTTCTTCGTGCTGGTCGTCGATGCCTTCGGGGCTGGAGAGCGCGGCATTGGTGAAAAACTCGGCGAGTATCACGGCGAGATGACCGGTGCGACACTGTTCCCGATCGGCCTGCCGTTGTCCGGATTGCAGGTCTACGAAAATATGCGAGCGGTCGATTACTTGCAGACCCGGCCGGAAGTGGACGGCAAGCACATCGGCATCACCGGAGCCAGCGGCGGCGGCAATCAAACGATGTACGCCGGCGCGTTCGACGAACGATTCGGGTGCGTCGTCCCGACCTGCTCGGTCGGAACCTACGACTCGTACCTCGGAGCCGCTTGTTGCATGTGCGAGGTCGTCCCCGGTGCCGTCCGATTCACCGAAGAGGGAGACGTGCTCGGCCTCGCCGCCGGTCGCGGAGTGATGATCACCAGCGCGACTCGCGACGCCTTCCAGTTCTCGGTCGGCGAAGCGAAGAAGACGTTCGCTCGTGTCGAGTCACTCGCGGCGCTGTTCGGCAAACCGGACGGTGTCAAACACACGATCATCGAATCGGGACACGACTACAACCAGGCGATGCGCGAAGCCATGTACGGCTGGATGACGCGACACCTCAAAGGAACCGGCGACGGCTCGCCGCTGCCCGATCCAGAAATCAAAACCGAAGAACCGGAATCGCTCCGATGCTTCCCCGGCGACTCGCGGCCGGATGACTACCTGACGATCCCGCGATTCGCCGGGGCCGAGGCTCGCAAGCTGCTGGAGAATAGAAAGGCTCCCGACAGTCTCGATGCCTGGAAGATCGAAAAAACGGTGCGGCTCAAAGCTCTCGACGAGGTGCTGGGCGCAACAATTCCAAGAGCAACCAAGACGACGAGCGGCCCTGAACTCACGGAAGGCGAGACGGTGACTCTGAGTTTTGAAAGTGAGCCAGGCATCAGCCTCTTGGTCAAACTGCGCGGCTTGTCGGAAGCGTCCCCACCGAAGATCAAACGATTGGCCGTCCTGTTGGACCTCGAACAGAGTTCCGACAAGACGCTGGGCAGCGATCAAGCAAACAAGTTGCTCGCCGATGGCTGGGCCGTCGCCGTTCCCGAACTGCGAGGCACCGGTCGGTTGGCGCTGCCGAGCGACAAGATCGGCAATGCTTCCGATCACAACTCCGCCGAGTGGTCGCTGTGGATCGGCCGCCCGCTGCTCGGCCAATGGACCTGGGATGTTCGTCGCACGCTCGATGTGGTTTCCGGGCGGCTTGAGAAATTGCCGCCCGACGTCATGGTGGTCGGCAACGGCACGTCCGGCCCGGTCGCGCTCTGCGCGGCCGCCCTCGACGAACGGATCACGCACGCGGTGACGGTCAACTCGCTGGCCAGCTACGTCACCGATGAGCCGTACCGCAATCAGCGTCTCGGCCTGATGGTCCCCGGCATCCTGCGCGACGTCGGCGACATCCCGCACATCGCGGCGCTAATCGCTCCGCGACAGGTCACGATCGTCGGCGGAGTCACGGGCGGCGGGCAGACGATTCACGGCGACGACTTGCTCAAGGCGTTTCGAGTCACGCAGGACATCTTTGCCAAACAGTCGGTTGCGGGACGCTTTCGAGTGCGGCCGGATGGTGTCCTCTCGGATGATGGCGAGGCGAAATAGGAATCAGTGGTAGCGGTAGGGAGCAAGCCGTCCGGTTTCGGGCGACGATTCGCCGACACCAATCGGCTTGTGCCCTACCGCTAAGAATGATCCGCTCCGGCCACTTTCCAGCAGCGCGCCGTGAGGGTTAGAGAGCGGCATCCCACAGCGAGCGATCCTTCAGCATGATCTGACGCAGCAGCGGCAGCGGCGGCGAGCCGTGGTGCAGCATCGTGTCATGGAATTTCTGAAGCGAATACGAAGCTCCTTCTTGCTGCTGCCAATCGCGGCGGAGTTTCAGGATCATCAGCTTTCCGAGCGTGTAGTGCAGGTAGCCGGGATCGTAGGTGCCGCGCACTGCCTCTTGCCGAGCGGGCTGCTCCAGGTAGTAGCAGTTTTCTTGGAAGAATTTCGTGGCCTCATCGACGGTCATGTCGTCGCAGTGCATCTTGATCGAACAGCACAGGCGGCAGAGTCGCAGCAGAGCTTCGTCGGATTGAGCGAGGCGATACTTCGCCGTCCGCAGGCGATCGCCAGTGCCTGGGAAGCCTTCGTCGAGCAGCATTTGCTCGGTGTAGTGCGCCCAGCCTTCGGCGAAGGCGTAGCTTGAGAAACACTTGCGAGTCCGGCTCAGCGGCGAAGCGTTGAAGTGCAGGTGCTGCTGGTAGTGGCCGGGGTACGCCTCGTGGATTGAGACGACGTCGGTCGTGTAAAAATTAAACGCGGTCAGCCATTCATTCTTTTGAGTTGCCGTCCACGCGGCATCGACTGGCGTGACGTAATAAAACGCCTCGGTCGAACCCTTCTCGAACGGGCCGGGAGCGTCCATTGACGCGAAGCTGGTGGCGCGGCGGAACGGGGGCGTCTCATCGACTTTGCAGCGGACGTCGGATGGCATCGATGCGATCTTCTTGTCGATGACGAATTGCCGGATAGCTTCCAGGCCGCGAGCCGTGTCGGGAATCAGGCTCTCGGCGGTCGGATGATCTTCCTGAATCGCGGTGAAGACCTCGATGGCCGGCTTCGTTGGATTGATCATCTTGGCGGTCTCGGCGAAAACGGCTTGTTCGCGCCGCAGTTCCTTCATGCCCAGTTCGAGGATCGTTTCCGGCGACTGCGTGACGAGTTCCAATTCGCGCAGCATCCGCGCGTAGTCTTCTTTGCCAAGCCCGAAGCGATGATCAGATTTCGGCAGCCGTTCGGTTTCCAGCCATTTCGCGTAATCACGCAGTTCCGAGATCGCGACGTCGTTCGCGAGTTTCAGTTCGGCTCGAAGCGCATCGTCTTTCAAGTCGGCGATCGCCTTCAGAAGATCGTCCTTCAAGAAATTCGCACCGCCGTTGGCGACTTTGATCGCCGTCTCGACGATCGGCCGGCCGAGCACCGGCTGCAAGTTCTCTCGCGCGGCAGCCAACAAGCGCGGGAGTTGCTTTTCGACCGAGATGATCGAACGGACACGGTTGGCCAACGGCGAGTATTCGCGGAGCAAATAGTTGTCGATCTGCACCGCCAGCAAATAGGTGATCGGGTTTTTTTGAAACGACTCGGCTCCATCAAACTCAAACTTCGATTTGCGGAGTCCGGCCAGCAGCACGGCGCGATCGGCTCTCGCGGCGGGGCTGAGTTCGTCAACCGGCCACTTCGCGAATCGCTCCTCGAATTTCTTGAGCCGCTCCAGTTCGCGAGCGAGTGACTCCTGTCCGTAGTCGGCGAGCTTGCCGTCGTGCTCGTGAATGCCCAGCTCCAACGCCGAGTGTGGGCGGAAAGTAAATTGGCCGGCAAGAAATTCGTCGGCCGCCGCGTGAAACGCTTTGTCGGCGGTGGCCGCTGTGGGAACGTCCGCTCCCAACAGAGCCACCATCAGGAATATCGTGGGCAACATGGAAGAACCTCCTGGATGCTGAAAAACGCGGCGGGATGCTACGGTTCGCGAGTCGTTTCTTGTAGTTGTAGCGTAGCCCGGTCGCCTGTCGTTTATACACAACTCGATCCGTCTTGCGGACCGAAGGCGAGCCAGGCGGTGGCAAAGTCGGTCATTCTGCGGAGGCCGATCCAGAGGGGTTGGGGGCCGGGTGGGGTTTCGGTGGCTCGGTTGTTGTAGCCGCCCAGTTGCGT
>CAMDRI010000146.1 GCA_945906725.1 Candidatus Kuenenia stuttgartensis
TGCCGATTGACGGCGCTGGCGGAATTCTGGGACAAGCGGGGCCCGATTTCTTGCGTCCCGGCAGTTCTCTGCCCGCGCATGGTCGCATGCAATTTGACACCGCCGACCTGGCGTCGTTGGAGGCGAGTGGCCAACTTCAGGACACGATCGTGCACGAGATGGCTCACGTCTTGGGCTTCGGCACGATTTGGTCGAACTTGGGCCTGTTGCTCAACCCGGCGTCGCAAGGCGGGAACAATCCACGATTCACCGGCGTTCAAGCGACTCAAGAGTTCAATGCTCGCTTCGGGCAGAATGCTGCCGACGTGCCGGTGGAAGCGACGGGCGGACAGGGCACGGCCGACGGTCACTGGCGCGATTCGGTCTTCAGCAACGAACTGATGACTGGCTTCATCAACACACCGGGTCCGAATCCACTCAGCCGCATCACGATCGCGCAGTTCGCGGACTTGGGGTATCAGGTGGACTTTACACCGGCGGACTCCTATCTCGTGGCACCTCCCAGTAACGGGAATTCTTTCGGAGGGCTTCCGAGCAACAATCTGATTGTGACTCGGCCCACGGCGCAAGTGTTGCCGCCATCGGCATTCGTCACGCATTCTTTGTTGCTTTCGACGGGTGGCCTGGGAGTCACGACCACCACTGGCGGAGGCGGCGGGGGCGGAGGCGGTTCATTGATCGACCTGGGCGACACGATGGTCGGCGGCGAGGGGGACGACACGATCCTCGGCGCGGATGGCGACGACACGATCAGTGGGCAGGCGGGCAATGACTCGCTGTCGGGCGGCGACGGCGGCGATTCACTGCTGGGCGGAGCGGGTGCCGACACGCTCAACGGACAAGCGGGCAACGACACGCTCGACGGACAAGGGAGCAGCGATACGGTCTTCGGCGGCGATGGGGACGACACATTCAACTTCGCTCCGAACGGCAGTGGCTTCGAGACGATCGACGGCGGCGATGGGCTCAACACGGCTCAAGTTAATGGCACGACCTCAGCCGACACGATGGTCGTTGGAGCCACCGGCAGCGTGCTGACGGTTACGGCGGGCTTGAGCACACTGATCGTCACCGGGCGTTTGCAGGTCTTAATCATCGATGGCTTGGAAGGCGACGACACGATCACTGTCGGTGATCTCTCGCAGGTCGCGGCGGTCGTGATGGAAGTTCATGGTGGAGCAGGGAACGACTCGATCGTTGGCACCGACAGTCCGATCGGCCGAGTGCGGTTGCTGCTGGATGGCGGCGATGACAACGACACGATCCGCGGCACGCTCGGAGACGATCGAATCTTCGGCGGAACCGGCAACGACAACATCAATGGTAGCGACGGCAACGACACGGTCAGCGCAGATGACGGCGATGACTTCGTCGATGGCGAGAACGGCAACGACTCCATCAATGGCGGAGTCGGTGCCGACTCGGTGCGCGGCGGAACTGGCAACGACATCGTTTCCGGGGGCGACGACCCCGACACGCTCGACGGCGGAACCGGCGATGACACGCTCGACGGAGGCAACAGTTTCGACAGCCTGCTCGGCGGAGTTGGCAATGATTCGCTGTTGGGTGGACTCGGTGCCGATACGCTCAATGGTGGCGACGGCAACGACGTGCTCGACGGAGGTCATAACGACGATTCGATCCTGGGTGGGCTGGGCGACGACAAGATTCGCGGCGATCACGGAGCGGACACGATCGACGCCGGTGATGGCAACGACGCGGTCAATGGCGGCGACGGCAACGACGTGATCACAGGCAACACCGGCAACGACGCCATCGACGCGGGCGACGGCAACGACATCGTCAACGGAGCGGCCGGTAACGATACCCTGGTTGGTGGCGATGGGGACGACACGCTCCGAGGCGGATCGGGCGGCGATCAACTCCTCGGCGGCGACGGCGACGACCTGATCAACGGTCAAGGCGGTGCCGATACGGTCGCCGGAAACCAAGGTCTGAACTTGATTCTCGATCCTCCGGCGGAGATCAACGAAGCCTTCACACTCAGCAGTGAATTGCTGACGATCCTGCGAGCACTTTGATCCGAGCGACACGGCGACGTTCACCCGATCAATGTCCGCCGCCGCCGGCAAGGTGTTTCGCGAGATCGCCAACGACCGCCTTCGCGTCCCCGAAGAGCATGAACGTGCGGTCTGAGAAATACAGTTCGTTGTCGATCCCCGCGAAGCCGGGGTTCTTGCTGCGTTTGATGGCGAACACGGTTTTGGCTTTGTCGGCGTCGATGATCGGCATCCCGTAGATCGGTGAGGACTTCACCGACCGCGCGGCCGGATTGACGACGTCGTTGGCTCCGATCACCAACGCCACGTCGCATTGCGGCATGTCGGAATTGATCTCGTCCATCTCGATCAGATCGCTGTACGGGATCTCGGCCTCCGCCAGCAGCACGTTCATGTGGCCGGGCATTCGGCCGGCGACCGGGTGAATCGCAAACTTGACCGTGATGCCCGCTTTGGTCAGTTGGTCGTACAACTCACGTACTCGATGCTGAGCCTGCGCGACCGCGAGTCCGTAGCCGGGGATGATCACGACCAGACTGGCCTGCTCCAAAACTTGCGCGGCCCCTTCGATGGTCTCCGACTTGTAGTGCCGTTGCTGCGAGTCCGCTGCGACCGCTTGCACTTGACCGAACGCTCCGAAGAGCACGTTCGTGAACGAGCGATTCATGGCTCGGCACATCATAATCGACAGGATCAAACCGCTGGCTCCGTCGAGCGCGCCGGCCGTGATCAGCAACTTGTTATCGAGGACGAATCCCATCGCCACCGCCGAGAGGCCCGCGTAGGAATTCAGAATCGAAATCACGGTCGGCATGTCCGCTCCGCCAATCGGGATGATCAGCAGCACTCCGAACGCCAGCGCCAGCAGAACGACACCGGCGAACAGGAATCCTGCGGCGGGACCGGTCGGATTCATCACCAGCAAAACACCGAACAACACGGCCAAGCCGAGCAAACCAATGTTGCTGAGATTCTGAAACGGGTACGTGACCGGCCGCTGCGGCAGCCACTTGACCTCTTGCAGCTTTCCGGCGGCGAGCAAGCTGCCAGTGACGGTCAAAAACCCGAGCAGCACTTCGGCGACAATCGCGGCCATGCGGAATTGGCTGAGTTCTTCCGGTTCGTACACGGACCACAAAATAAACTTTGCCGTGCCGACCAACCCCGCCGCGAGTCCACCGAACGCGTGCGAGATTGCCGTCCGTTGCGGGACGGCGGTCAGCGGCACTTTCGAAAGTGGAACGCCCACGGCGATTCCCGCCACGATCGCCACCAGAATCCAGATGTGATGTGTGATCCCCGGTTGTGCCCAAGTGGCCGCGATGGCCAGGAGCATGGCCACGAATCCCGCCTGCACGCCGCGTCGCGCGGTCTTCGGATCGTTCATCCCTTGCAACGAAAAGACGAACAGCACGGTTGCGATGAGATACGCCAATTGCACGACGTGAGGCATCATCGTTTGGCCTCCCCGCTGCTGCCGGGCTGCTTAAACATTTTCAGCATTCGGTCGGTGATCAGGAACCCGCTAACGACGTTGGTCATCGACGCGAACAGCGCGACGAAACCCAAAATCCGAATGCCGAGCGGGTACTCGTATCGCCCCGTGACGATGATCGAACCGACGACGGCGATGGCCGAGATCGCATTCGTCAACGACATCAGCGGCGTGTGCAGCAAACGTGAGACTCGGACGATGACCCCCAATCCAATCAACGTCGCCATCACGAAGACAAACAGCAGTGACCAATAATCCGGGGACGCGGCGACGTGCTTTGACACGACTTCGGCGGTCGAGGCAGCATCAGCCAGCAGCAACAAATTCACGATCAACCTCCTTGCCGATTCCCACCAGAGCGGCGGATTGTGGGGGCGGACCACGCGGCGTGCAAGGAGTCGTGTTTGGGAGGGCCAGGCTCCCGCCGAGCCGTTACGTTGGTTAGATCGCGACCATCGAAGCGGCTTGGCGGCAGCCTCGCCGTCCCGTCCCTGAGGGTGTCATCCAGTCGGCCTCACGCGGCCGCATCCAGTCCCGAATCGAACGCTTCCTTGCCCTGGATGATCGAGTGGGCGTCGAAACGCTCGCCGAAATACAGCCGGCGCGCTTCCGGATTGGCGAGCACCGATTTGGCGTTGCCCGTGGCAATCACTTTGCCGGCACAGATGACGTAGTTCCGGTCCGTGATTGTCAGCGTTTCGCGTTCACGGTGGTCGGTCAGCAGGATTCCGATCCCCTTTTTGCACAGGCCGGCGATGATGTCCTGAATGCTGTGAATCGTGACCGGGTCGATGCCGGTGAATGGCTCGTCGAGCAGGATCAGCACCGGATCGGTCGCGAGACAACGAGCGATTTCCAGCCGGCGCCGCTCGCCGCCAGACAGCGTCGAGGCGATCTGCCGGCGTTTCTCGGTGAGTCCAAATTCTCCAAGCAAATGATCGATCTTGGCTTGCCGTTCTTCGCGCGTCATCGGCAGGAATTCGAGCACCGCGAGAATGTTTTGCTCGACGGTCAGCTTGATGAAGATGCTCTCGTCCTGCGGCAGATAGCCCATGCCGGCCTGCGCCCGCTTGTACATCGGCCAGCCGGTGACCTCGACGCCGTCCAGGAAAACATGGCCTTCGGTCGGCGCGATCATCCCGCATGACATGCGGAACGAGGTCGTCTTGCCCGCACCGTTGGGACCGAGCAACCCGACAATCTCGCCGCGTTCGACGCTGAAGCCCACGCCATCAACCGCACGCTTGCCGGGGTAATCTTTCACCAATCCGTGGCATTCCAGTAGAGCCATCTCGTCCTCCTTGACGTTGCGATCTGACATTCCCAATTTCAAATCTGAGATTCAAATCTGAAATCTCACATTCACCGAATGCGGTGCATCCTGCCAAGGTTTGGGTAGAACGGTAAACGCACGTCGGGATAGTCCGTCTTGATTTCTTCCAGGATCACTGAGCCATCGGGCATTCTTTTGGATTCGATCTTTTTGTGATTCCAGATGGGAAAGCCTTCCCCGCCGTTCAGGAACGGCTGCCCGTGCGGCCAGTAAATGTAGAACGCTCGACCGACCAACGCCGATCGCGGAACCGCGTGGCGATGCTGTGCTCGTCGATCGTTTTCCCACAGGCGGCTGTCTTTGCTCTTGGGGCTGTTGTCCCCAAGCATCATGAACTCATCCGGCCCGATATCGAATCGGGCCTCGTGGCTGCATGCTTGATACGACTCCCACCAAGCGGCTGGCCGGCTCAGCAAGTGTCGTAGATGTTGATGCGACGAACACGGCGACCACTCTTCATAGTGGGAGCTCAACGCCGCGAAATCCTGCGTTTGCTGCTCGTGAGTGCTCTGGTAGTAGATGTCGCGATGAATCTGCAAATGCGAGACTTCGACATTCATGCCCTTCGCCGCGATGCCGACTGGTGTCAAATCCTCGTCTTGCGGACCGAGGTTTTCGATTTCCGACAGCGTGTATTCCGCCTTGGAACCAAAGTCGATCAGACGACCATCGACCCACAAACACAGCCGCTGATCGACGTTGGCGAACTCGACGCGATGGTTTCCGACGCCTTGCAACGACGTCGTTGCCTTGGCGAACGTTTCTTCCTCTTCTTCACTGCGGTTCAGCCAGACGATGCGCGACAACTGAGCTTCACCGGTATTCGGATTGACTCGAACACGGTAACGATGCACTCCCTCGTTGAGTTCCAGGAGTAACTCCGAAGACTCCGCCAGCTTGTCGATCTTCACGTTGCAGCCGATGGTCAGGTCACCGACCCAGAGATAACTGTCGAGATCAAAGTCCTGTGCGGACGAAAATGCGTTGTAGCCACAGAAGTCCGTGATCAACTGCGGTCGCGGCGTTTTCAGAGCGGCGGCCCCATTGCCGCCGAAGTTATCGAGCCGATCGCCTTCCTCATTCTTTAGCACCGCTCGCCAGACATCCGGCGTCGGGACGAAATGCCGATATCGCAGCCAGTGCGGCTGTTTGCTCTTCGAGTCTGCGTCCGACAACTTGAATGAGTGTTTCTCGCTCTGCGATTGCCAGCCGACGACAGTCTCTCGCCAACCTGCGATTCCCACCGACGATTCGACCCCACCGGTCGCAGCCGCTTCTTGGTCCAACCGGCCCTCATCGTTTCGCGCGACCGGAGCCCAGCGTGTCGGCCAGCCTCGCTCGATCAGGGGCTTCTCGGGGAAGTCGTTGTCGTGAACCAGAATTTGCAGTTCATGCTGTTTCTTCGGATCGGCCTTGCGGAGAATCTTGATCTCACCGCCTCCCGGTTCCGATCGATACAGGTCGCCCTGGCGGATGATGAGCGTTTCGTTAGGCAGACCCACCAGCCGTTTGATGTAGTTCGTCTTCGGCTCTTCGGGGTATTTGAAAACCACGACGTCCCAGCGTCGCGGGTCTTTCAATTCGTACGGAAACTTGTTGACCAGGATGCGGTCGCCGCGAAAGACCGGAGCATTCTTGATCGCGTTCGGTGCCCGACAATTCGGACACAGTGAGCTTTCCAACCGTCCCGTCAGATAGACGCCGTCGCGATCCAATTCCTCGCTGGCCCCGATCGTGATGAGATGCCCGCACTGTGAACAGTTCGACTCTTTGTGCCGTCCGTACAAAGTCGGAGCCATCGAGCCGGTCGGGATCACGAACGCCTCAGCCTCGAAAGCTCGGAACAAGAAAGCCAACAGGAACGCGACCGCGATGGACTCGATCGTCTCACGCATGCTTTCCTGCTTGGCGGGCGGTTTTTTGGACGCGGGATCGGGAGTCCCCGGCTTGGCATTGACCAGGGGCGTCGATGGAGTGTTTGTAGGTGCGGTCATACGTGGAGAGTCAGGCTTCAAGAAGAGGAAATGTTGCGGACAAAGTCTTGGCGAGCGGGTCAACGAATATATCGGATGCGTCCCCAGTCGGGAACGCGGATATGCCACTCGGCTGAACCGAGTTTGACTCGTCCCGGCCGCGACGGCAGATGCACCAGAAACGGCTTGCCAATCAACATATTGTCTCGCACGACCGCATCCAGCCAACTGCGGCTGTCGAGCGAAACCGGACTGTTGTCTCCCAAAAAAAAGTATTCGTCCGAACCGAGCCGGTATGGTTCAGTGATGCCGTGCCGTTCGTCGCCTCGCGTGTAATACACGTCCCGATACAGCGCCAGATCGCTGACCGAGACGTGCAGGTCGCGTGCTCCGAACTTCGCCGGTTCGCTGGAGACCAAGTCCTTCGCCGAACCGCCGCCATTCTTGACGGGCAAGTCCAGTGGTTCGAACGGCTGTTGAAAGATCACCTCTCCATCGAGCGCGAACAGCAACTGCCGATCAAACAAGGACATCTCCACCAGCCACGGCCTTTTCCACAAAGAGCCGCTCAGCTTCACCCGCTGTCCCGAATCTTCCACTCCATCCACGAACAGCCGCAGCTCGCGTTCTCCGGCCACGAGCCGAACTTCGAATGTCTGTGCACCGTCGCTCAGCGACCAAGCCATTTCGCCGCGACCGCTCTGCAATTCGAACTGCATGGCCAGCATCAAATCGCGGACTCGATACCGCTGATTTGGCTCGGCCAGTCCGTTGTAGGCATACACATCGGTCGGCCAGAGTTGCGTTGCTCCGGCCGCCGACTGTGAGCCATCTCGTTTCGGAGCGTCACCGGAATACGTCACCCAACTCATGCCGTTTTCGTCGGCGTCGCTCGTACCTCGAAGGGGGGGCGAGGCTCCCGCCGAGTCGGCTCTTTCGAACTCGTCTCCCTCAAACGGCTCGGCGGGAGCCTCGACCTCCCGTTTTACACATTCGAGCGTGTGCCCCCGGTCAGCCCAGCGGCTCGACAGTTTCCATCGGGATTCGACTTCGCCTGCCGGGTGATATTGGTGAGAGCAGATCGCCAACCGCGTGCTGCGTTGCTCCGCCAAGTTTTTTCGAGCTAACTCGCCGTCGATCCAAACATCTCCGGCGCGGATTTGAATCTCTTCACTTGGCAACCCGATCACACGCTTCACGTACGCCTGAGTCGGCAGGCTGGGATTCTGAAAGACGACGACTTCCCAGCGTTTGGGGCGGCGTAGCAAATACGCGAACTTCTGGACCAGCAACTGATCCCCCTCGTTGCGTGGGACATGGCCCAGATCAATTTGGCGCTGTCCGCAGTTGGGACATGCAACCGGACCGCTGGTATCTTGGCTGTCGTCCACGGGCACGCCGACCGCGAAGGGCAGCCGGCATTCCGGGCAAACGACTTGCTTGTGGAAGCCCAACAAAAACGGCGCCATCGAACCGGTCGAGATGATGTAGCCCTCCACCGCAAACGACCGCACCAGCAACACCGCCAACGCCAGTGCGGCCAGCGATTCGACGACGTACCGCAGACTGCTCTCGCGGCGAGAGCCTGCGGCTTCAAATTGTTGAGTGGCGGCTGGCATGGCGGGAAGTTGTAGTCTCCCACCCGCAACCGGCCAAAGGGGAAGTCGGCGATGCGAGGGCTGACGTCCTCACGAACTCTGGCTACGCTCCGCCATCATGAATTTCGCACTCTTGGGGGATGATGCCGCCGCTGCTCCGTTGATCCAAGCCGCGCTGGCGGGGGGACATCGCTTCATCCGATCGGCATTGGCCGAGCGACTGAACACGTCGCACGCGGAATTCGCCACGATTCCCCAATGTTCGTGGGAAGACCTGCTGGTCGACAACTCCGTGGAAGCCGTGATGGTGGCGGGCGAGAGTGACGAGGTGCAGACGGCCGCCAAGCATCTGGCTTCGGCCGGCAAGCCGCTGCTGATCGTGCCGCGTCTCGCGTTCGGTGCCGCGTGTGCCTACGAACTGTCGCTGATCCGAGACGACTCGCATGTCACGCTGATGCCGGCCTTCGAGCATCGCTTCGATCCGGAACTCGTCTCGCTGTCGAAACGACTTGCAAATGGCGAACAGGGAGCGATCCGCCGATTGCAAGTGGATCGAGTGCTGACCTCACCGACGTCGTCGCTTACCGAAGCCGAGATTGACGCTGCGTCGCTCGCGGACATCGACCTGCTGCAATGGCTGGGGGGCCGCTATGACCAAGTCACGGCGCAGCGTTCAGGACAGTCGGAACAAGGTTGCTCGCAGGCAACGCTGACACTGGCCGGATTCGGTCTACCCGACGCGACTTGGACCGCGCGTCATGGCTCGACTAGCGTTTGGCGGCTGACTGTCGAAATGGAGCGCTGCCCGATCACACTCGAACGCTCGACCAGTCCCAGATCGCCTGCGGCCATGATTGCCGCGTTCGTCGCGGCGGACACACCGAACGCTCCTGAGTGGTCGGACGCGGTGCGAGTCTTCGATGTGCTGGACGCTACGAAGCGATCACTGCGGCGGCGACGCACGATCGACTTGCACTTCGAAACGTTGTCGGAACGGCAGCAGTTCAAGACGCAGATGACCGCGATCGGCTGCGGAATGCTGATGCTGACACTGTTCCTGATGCTGGCGCTGCTCGGCCTGGGTGCTCTGCTGGAATCTCGCAACCGAGCAGTTCGAGACGCGGAAGCGGCGGGGCTGTTGCTCAAAGCGTCTGATTTTGAATCGCACGCGGCCGTGCTGACACCCACGGCCGAGACTCGGCTCGAACAAATGGCCATACGATTGAGGGACGAACCGAAGTCCGCGTACCTCGAACCGACAACCGATCCACCAAATTCGGAACTCGATCAACGCCGCCGTGCCAAGATCGTCGAACTCCTGGCGAATCTCGGCGTCGAGGCCGCCGATCATCGCACGTCGCTGGCGGCGATCAGGAGCACTGGCTGGGACACGTTGATGCGAATTCTGCGTTTGGCTTGGATCGCTCCACTGGTGTTGTTCCTCGTGTCACAAGGACTCATCCTGTTGGCGAAACCGACCTCGTCGCGGAACTCGTAGCACAAGAGACGATTGACATAGACCGACCCTTGGGGCCGCTGCCGAATTGGAGAACCCGTTGGGTTGTCTTTGAATTCATCGTCCTCCTCAGCGCTCTGGTGATGTGGCCACGCATCGAACCGAGTACGGCTTGGATCGGCGCACCGTTGTCTCTGGCGATGTATGCCGCGCTGGTTGGCTCGGCCCGCGAATCCCGCATCTGTGGCACCGAGTTGGTGACTCAACTCTTCATCGGCTTAAGCCGCAACGCTGCAAACTCAAGTACGTAGCACTCATCGAAGCTCAGAACCGCCGAGACATGGGGTGGGCCGATTGGCTGAGGTTCGCCGGATTCCATTTTTTTCATGGATCGGCTCATGCAATGGCCTTGGCCTTGGCTGGCCGGTGAACTGGAACTGTTTGTCGTGACCGCTCGTGAGAAACGGATGCTGGCCTGGCGCGGCAACAGCGAACATGAGTTTCAAGCCAACCTCGCGACGCTCACGACAACGACTGGGACGCTAGTGAGACGGCAGTGATGCAGGCTTTGTTGACCGGGCGCCGGCATCCGGTCAGCCACCGTTCGGACGTGGGTGTCCGAACTACGCTCACTTCGGCAAGTCCGACGGCGTCAGCTTCAACACTGAGTACGGGTGCATCGCCAGCGTGTAGACGCTGCCGTCGCGAGCCTCGCAGACGCCCATCGTGACGTACTTGGTCGTGAACGTGCCGTCCGCGAGTTTTCCGAAGCCGGCATGAAACGGTAGGTCTTTGCCACCGGCGTCTTTGAACTCGGTGAAGTCCGGATTGCGAACGGCGATTGGCCCCAAGTCGCGCGGAGCCGCATCGCCGGGGCGGTATCGCACGAGATGTTGCTGCTGAATGCCGTTGACGGCGTGCGTCACTGAAGCCCACGCCGCGCCGCTGGGACCGACACACATGCCTCGGCAATCGAAGTTCTTGGCATCTTTGATCAGCGTGCCGAGCGACTTGCCGGCCAGCGTGTCGCCCGGTGCCGTGAGGTCGTACCGGTAGAGTTGATTGGTGCTCATCGGCAACGAGTACAACGTCTTGCCATCGGGTGAGATGTCCCAATTGATCGCGTGCGACTCCGGATCGGCGAGATGACTTTCCTTGGTCGTCGGCTGCCCGTCGATGGTTTGCTTCAGCCGATCGAGCTTGCCGGTCGTCGGGTCGTACCGCGCGATGTCTCCGCCGAGGATCGGGTGATAGGCTCGGCCGAGATGATCGACGACGACGAAGGCATACATGTGCTGACAGTCCATCAGATCGCGGTACTTGTGCGTCTTTAGGTCCAGCACCAAAAAGTGCGTGCTCTCAATTGGCCGCTCGTCCGAGCAGGTCGAGATGTACGCGACGCCGCGAGCCTCATCGGGAGTGATGCTGATAATTCCCTGATGCGGCACCGGAATCGGAAAGACCTCCGTCTTGCCAGTCGCCGGGTCGTAGGCCATCGGATGTCCGCCGGGATACGCCAGTCGCGATTCGTTGGCCGCCGGATAGCCTTGCTTCGTGGCGAAGTAGATTTTCCCGGTGATCGCTCCGGTGTTGTTCCGCGAGTGAATCTTCGCTTGCGTGGCAAAGCCAGTGCTTTGCACGGTGATCGCCTTCTGAGCATCGACGACAACGTTCATCTTGCTGGCGGCCGGATCGAACTCGACCAGCCACGAGTTCACGCCATTCGCGTGCGTGCCGATGTACAGCCTCTTGTTCAGCCCTTCGATGATTGCGAAGTAGCCTTCGCCTTCCGTCGCCGTGTATTTCGGCACGACGCAGGCCGTCGATTGCAGCCACTTGGCGGGGGTAATGTCGGCTGATAAGCCACTCGTGGCGGACAGAATCGAGCACGCCCAGCCGACAGACAAAACCAAAAGGAGCCGTCGCATCGCCTTGCCTCCTGCAGTTTCTTTGTGCCTTCGTGTCTTTGTGGTTCATCAATTCAAGATGAGGACCATGGAAAGAACCACAAAGGCACGAAAGCTCAAATTCGCGCCGATGGGCTCACTTGGAATGCGTGAGATCATCAACGACTGACCGCCAGACCGCAAACACAAAGCCCGGTCACTAGGACCGGGCTGGGGTTCGTCGTAGCCGACGCGTCACGCGTCGGACGGATGCGAGACGCATCCGCCACGTCACGCCTTCGCGTACTCGAACATTGGCGTCGAGAGATACCGTTCGCCGGAGTCGGGCAGGATCACCACGATCGTCTTCCCTTCGGATTCCGGACGAGCAGCGACTTTCAGCGCCGCCGACATCGCCGCGCCGCAACTGATGCCGCAGATGATGCCCTCTTCTTTCGCCAGACGTGGAGCCATCTCCATCGCCTCTTCGTTCGAGACCTGCACGACCTCATCGACGAGCGTCATGTCGAGAATGTCGGGCACGAAGCCGGCTCCGATACCCTGGATCTTGTGTGGGCCAGGCTTACCGCCGGAGAGAACCGGACTGGCGGTCGGCTCGACGGCGATCGACTTCATCGCGTGGCCTTTGTGCTTCTTGATGTACCGAGAGACACCGGTGATTGTGCCGCCGGTGCCGACGCCCGCGATGAAGATGTCAACGTTGCCGTTAGTGTCTTCCCAAATCTCCGGACCGGTGGTCTTGAAGTGAATCTCCGGGTTGGCCGGATTCTTGAACTGCTGCGGAATGAAGTAGCCCGGCTGCTTCGAGACTTCTTCGGCACGAGCGATCGCCCCTTTCATGCCTTCGGCTCCCGGCGTCAGCACCAGCGTCGCGCCAAACGCCTTGAGCATCATGCGGCGTTCGAGAGACATGGTCTCCGGCATGGTCAGCGTCAGCGGATAGCCGCGCGCCGCGCAGACGTAGGCCAGCGCGATGCCGGTGTTGCCGCTGGTCGGCTCGACGATCTGCATGCCAGGCTTGAGCACTCCGCGTTTCTCGGCGTCCCAAATCATGGCCGCACCGATGCGGCACTTGACGCTGTAGGCCGGATTGCGGCCTTCGATCTTGGCAAGGACCGTCGCCTTCAGGCCGCTGGTCAGGCGATTGATTTTGACCAACGGCGTGCGACCGATGGTCTCGGAATTGTCATTGAAAATCGGCATGAATCGACTCCTTCGAAGCTCAGTGAAAAGTGGTGCTCGGGGTTACTTCCGAAACATAGCGTCAGCCGGATTGCCACGCGACAGCAGGTACGCCAGCAGGTCGCGGACTTCGTCTTCGTTGAGCGTCTTGAGCAAGTCCTTGGGCATCAGCGAGACTTTCGACGGTTGGTTGGTTTCGATGTCAGCCTTTTTGATCTCGACGGTCTTCGTGGCGTTTTCGGGGTCAACCAGGATCGTGATGGAGTCTTTCGATTCGGACACGAGTTGTCCGGTGATGACTTTGCCCGCTTTGGTTTCGACGACCGAGGCTTTGAATTGGTCGGAGATGACTTTGCTGGGATCGACGATGGCGTCGTTGAGGTCTTTGAGGTTGAAGCGGCCTGCGAGTTGGGTGAGATCGGGGCCGGTGGCTCCGCCGTCGCCTCCGAAGCGGTGGCAGATCACGCAGCGGGCGGCCTTGTACATCTTCTCGCCGTTTTTGAAGTCGCGGCCTTTCAGCTTGTCCGTTGCGAGCGCGAGGACTTCGTCAACGGTGTAGTCCTTGCCGGGGCCGAGCGGCTTGGGGAGTTCGGGGATGACGTAGGGTTTGCGGACGCCGCTGGCTTCGATGGCCAGGCGTTCGGTGTCGGTGCAGTTGGCGAAGGCGTCTTTGTCGATGTTGGCCAGGAATTTGGGATAGCTGGCTCCGCCGCTCCAGGTGCGAGCTTTCTCGAACCACGCGAAGTACGTCTTGCGGTCGTCGAGCGTCCAGCCGGTCTTCAGGTTGCGGAGGTGGAAGGCGTAGTGGTACTGCATCTGGTCCGGCTGGTTGGCGAGCATCGCGGCGATCGTGCCGCCGTAACCTTTGTTGCGGCTGAGCAACTCGCCGATCGACTCCTGCGACGCGACTCTCTCCTGAGCCAGCACCGGCACCAATTTTTTGACGGCTCCCGGCGACTGGAAGTGAATCATCAGGATCGACAGCTCGCGGTTGACGAAGTCCGACTTCTGCGGGAACAGATCGTCAAACTTCTTCGCCAGCGCGGCGCACGTCTCCTTGTCGGGATTGCCCAGCC
>CAMDRI010000147.1 GCA_945906725.1 Candidatus Kuenenia stuttgartensis
AAGTCGGGATGACAGGATTTGAACCTGCGACCTCTACGTCCCGAACGTAGCGCTCTAGCCAAGCTGAGCTACATCCCGATTGGGCGGGCGAATTCTAGCGGGGGGCGGGAATGCGTCAACGATGACTTGGCGGCTCGAAAACGGACTGCGAATCGGTGGTGGCGAGTCGCGCCAGCGTTTGCAAAAAGCGAGCGGCGGGTGCTCCGTCGAGTACGCGATGATCGAATGTCAGGCTCAAGGTCATCACTTGCTGATTGGGTATGCGTGGCGGTGTGGCGGAGTTGTCGAACGCGATGGACGAACGAGTTTGAATTCGTCCGAGGCCGAGGACCGCAGTTTCGGGGAAGTTAATGATTGGGGTGAAAGCGTCGATGCCCAGCGAACCAAGATTCGAGATTGTGAACGTGCCCCCTTGCAGGTCTTGAGCTGTGAGTCGCCGAGCGCGAGCTTTCTCGATCAGGTCACGCGATTGGTGGGCGATCTCGAAGACGGACTGGTGAAGTGCGTCGCGGACGACCGGAACCATCAGTCCCTCGTTTGTGTCGACGGCGATGCCGATGTGGACTTCGTCGAAGAGTTCGATGGCGTCGTCTCGCCAGCGAGCGTTAAGGGCCGGGTGCTCATGCAGAGCGATCGCCACAAGTTTGGCAAAGGTATCGGTGATCGAAGGTATCAGCGACTCGCCGGAGCGTTTGAGTTGCTCGCGAAAATTGACCACGCAGGTCACGTCGATGTCTGTCGTGAGCGTGACCGGCGCTGTCTGTTGCCGGCTGGCGATCATCCGATTTGCGATGGTGCGTCGCAGCGGAGTCATCGGTATCGTACGTGTCGCGGCCATTGTGGTGAGTGGTATCGCTTCGGTGTTGTCGGCAGCGGCGAGCACGTCGCGCTCGCGGATGCGGCCTTGTGAGCCGGTTCCCGGAAGCCGCGTCCAATCAATACCGAGCCGTGCCGCTGTCAGTGCTGCTCGCGGTGAGATCGTAGGCAATTCTCGGCTGCGGCGAGGAACCGCGGACGAGCGACGGATCGACACATTCTCGGAAATGCGTGGAGACTCTGTGCCGCTCGGTAGGAATTCGCCTCGGCTTTGCAAGTAGCGGCGGCAGACGTCGGCTTCCGAGATGCGGCCCGCCGAGGTGAGTGGCGCAAGATCGACGCCAAGTTGTCTCGCCAGACGACGCACGGCGGGTGATGCGGGAGGGGCAAACGTCGTGACTTTGTGCTCGCGAGATTCGGCAACGGCCGGAGCGGCGCGAGCGACCGTGGTCCGGACGGCCGCGTCCGGACGATCGGAGGGCGGCGTCCGATCTACTCGCGGAATCGGCGGAGCCGTTTCTCCAACAGCGAGCAGATAACCGATGATCGCACCGACGGCGACGATGTCGCCTTCAGCGGGATTGGAAGCGTCGAAGTGCAACGTGCCGGCATCGACGGCTTCGATTTCCTGAATCGCTTTCTCGCCTTCGAGCGTGAAGAGCGGCTCTCCGGGTCGGACGTTGTCGCTCGATTTTTTCAGCCAGCCGACGAACGTGCCTTGTTCCATCGACCAGCCGAGGCGCGGAATCTGGATTGCGTGAGGCATGATTGTTTTTCATCCGCCGCGGCGGATCAATTTTGAGATTTCAGAAAGTGGGATAACGGCGATCGGCTGTCGGCCGGACCAGCACAATTGCTATTCGGTCATTAGTTGTCGGATCGCGTCGGCGATTTGCTTGGGTTGCGGGACCATGACTGCTTCGAGCGGTGGGCTATACGGCGTTGGACAGAACGCCCCAGTGAGGCGACGGATTGGAGCATCGAGAGAATCGAAACCATCGGCAACGATGCGGGCGGCGATCTCGGCCGCGAAACCGCACGGGGCCGGAGGTTCATCGACGATCAACAACCGGCCGGTCTTCGCGACGGATTGCAGAATCGTTTCTGTGTCGAGCGGACTGACCGTGCGCGGATCGACGATCTCGACCGAGATGCCTTCGCGTTCGAGTTCGTCACAAACGCCGAGTGTGAGATGCACCATACGCGCCAGCGCGACGACGGTCACGTCGCGGCCTTCGCGCACGACAGACGCTTTGCCGAATTCGATTTCGTAGTCGCCCTCCGGCACGGGGCCTTTGACTTGCAGGATCTCGCGGTGTTCGAGGAATAGCACCGGGTCGTCGCAGTTCAGAGCTCGCTTGAGCAAGCCCTTTGCATCGGCGGGCATTGAGGGGACGACGACTCGCAGGCCGGGGACTTGTGCGTACATCGCGTAGTAGCTGCCAGAATGATGCGTCGCCGCCGAGTGGCCGATGCCGATACAGCCGCGCAGCAGCACCGGCATCTTGAGCCGGCCACTCGACATGTATTGCATCTTGGCGATTTGGTTGACGATTTCTCCGACCGAGTCCATCACGAAGTCGGCGAACATGAAGTCGATGATCGGCCGGGTGCCGGTCATTGCCGCTCCGCAGGCGAGGCCGACGAAGCCGCGTTCGCAGATCGGCGTGTCGCAGAGACGTTCGGCTCCGTACTTCTGGAACAGTCCGTCAGTCGTCTTGAAGTTGCCTCCGCGAACGCCGATGCCTTCCCCCATGACAAAGATGCGCGGGTTCTTGGCCATCTCTTCCGAGATCGCCTCGTGTGTGGCTTGCGAGTACGTGATCTCTCGCGAGGGGTGAGGGGCGGCGAGGGGTGAGGGGCGAGAAGCGGGAGCGGCATAGACGTAATTCGTGGCCGTGTTCGCATCGGGCCAGGGACTCTTCTCGGCGAACTCTCGCGACTCTTTGACCATTGCCGGCACTTCGCGGTCGATCTTGTCGAATTGCTCACTTGGCAAAGACGTGCGCAATCGTGCGATCGGGCATCGCTTCTTCCATTCTTCGACGTCCTCGCGAGTGCGATAGGTGAAGTCGCCCATCCCTTCGGCGTGTGCTCGCGTGCGGTACGTCTTGCATTCGATGAGCGTCGGTCCGCCACCGGCGCGGGCTCGCGCGATGGCTTCGCCGGCGACGCGATGAATTTCGAGCACATCATTGCCGTCGAGTTCGAATCCGGGCATGCCGTAGGACGCACCGCGACTGCCGACGCTTGGATTGCCGGCGGCGTAGGCGTTCGGAACTTCGGTCGCGTACTGGTTGTTCTCGCACACGAACAGGACTGGCAGCTTCCAGATGCTGGCCATGTTCAATCCCTCGTGGAACGCACCGTTGTTGGAGGCTCCGTCGCCGAAGAACGCGACGGCAACATGTGGCAGTCGCATCAGCTTGAAGCTGTAACCGCCACCGCACGCCTGCAAGATACAGGGCCCGACGATGCCGCTCGTCCCCATCATGCCGATCTCCGGTGAGAACAAGTGCATTGAGCCGCCGCGTCCGCGCGAGAGACCCGTTTCGCGGCCGAATAATTCGGCCATGAGTTCTCGCGGATGAGCCCCCTTCGCAAGTGCGTGCCCGTGTCCGCGATGCGTGCTGAAGACGACATCGTGCTCCGACAGATGAGCACACACTCCCGACGCGATCGCTTCTTCGCCGACGTAGGTGTGACATGCGCCAAGCACGAGTCCTCGCTGATGGCAACGAGCGAGTTCTTCTTCTGTCTGCCGGATGATCTGCATGGTCCGATAGAGGCCCAGCAACGTTTCGCGTTCCATGTTGTCGCTCATTGATGTTGGCTTTCCACATATCGCAGCGTGCCACCGGCATTCATCGCCAGATTCCCGCCGTCCATTGGGATGATCGCGCCCGTGATCCAGTTCGATGCGTCTGAGGCCAGAAAGACGGCCAGCCCTTGAATGTCGGTCGGTTGTCCCATGCGGCCGCGCGGGATGCCGGATTCGAATCGAGCTTTCAGCGTCGGGTCGGCGACCATCCGTTTTTCGAGACTGGGGTTCACGACTTGCGCGGGAAGGATCGAGTTGACTCGGACACCGGCGCTGCTCCATTCGGTGCTCAGTTCGCGAGTCATCTGCACGACGGCTCCCATTGCCATGCTGTAGGCGATGTGGCCTCGGCCGAGCGCCGTTTGGCTGGCGATCGATCCGATGTTGACGATGCTGCCTCGACCTTGTTTCAACATGCGACGCCCCGCTTCTTGGCACATGCAGAAGCGGCCGAGCACGAGATTGCGCCAGCACTGCTCGACTTCAGCGAGCGAGATTTCTTCCGGCTTGCCGAGGATTCCTTCGCCGGCCACATTCGCCAGGAAGTCGATGCGGCCGAACTCACGGTCGAGTTTCTCGAACATTGGCCGAATCAGTTCGGGATTCGAGACATCGCAGCGCACTGGGATCGCGCGGCGTCCCAGCTTCGCGATGGTCTCGGCCGTTTGCTGAAGCCCGGCCTCGTTGAGATCGGCCAGCATCAAGTCGGCACCGTGTTGAGCCAGCGCCAGCGACATCGCTCGGCCCATACCTTGCGCCGCGCCGGAAACGAGAGCCACTCGTCCAGTCAGATCGAAAAGATTGCTTGGCATGTTGTCCCTTGATCAAAGTTGTCCGACCGAATGCTGAGAGCCGATCGCCGCGATACCGTTTTTTAGAGCAAAGGAAAAGGATAACGGCTGTCGGCTTTCGGCCGGACTCAATGCAGCACGATGGCTCGACCGGGACCACCGTGACAGTCGCGGATGCGGAGCGCGGCGAACAGGAAATAGCCCCCCTGCGGAATCTTGGCGGTGTTGTGCAGGAACTCAACGCCGACCATCTCGCGACTGCCTAGTGCCCAGTAGGTCATCAATGCTCGCTTGGGGTTCACGCCGCCGAGATCGGGGGCGTCGGTCGCAACGCAGCGAATGTTCCGACTCTTGAGGAAGACGACCGCGTCCGGTCCGAGTGCTGGCCAGCCTTCACTCTTGCCGTTGAGTGGATCGAGCCACACGCCGGCTTCGTTGGGCTGTGCTTTGAAGTGTTGATCCAAATAACCGGTGCGGAACAGCACGACTTCTCCACGCTTGAGGTCGCCGTTTTTATTTTCAAACTCTTGGATGAAAGTTGGCGTGATCTCCGGCGACACGGGCCACATCTTCTTGTCCGTGCTGCCGACCAGCGATGTCACATCAATCACTCGCACGGGGCCGCACGTCCAATCGAGCGGCACCTTCTCGGTCGTCATCGAGCTTGTTCCGCGCGGGCCGTACTTCTTCTCGTATTCTTCGAGCCAACCGCGAACTTCTGGCGTGTACGCGGGCTTCGCACTTTCCGGCGGCAATGCGAACGACGGCGGTACGAGGTGCGTCCCAGCCATCGCGTCCATCAGATGCGTGTGATGCCACAGGTCGAGGTATTCCGAATACAGAAAGTCGAGCTTGAGATACACCTGCCGATGTTGTCCGGTGCCGGCTCCCGGCGAAGTGATCGGCATGTTCGGGGCCAGCGTCGGCGAGAGGTCGATCGCCCGCTTGGCCTTCGCGGATTCGATGAGCCGTTTCGGCAAGTCGCCGCCGACGATCGAGAAAGCTCGACCTTCGCTGTACGGGGCACCTTGATGCTTTGGGCCGATCATGCAGTAGAACGCACCGGTCGGCGGCAGTTCTTTGAGGTTCGTCGCGCTCTCGGTCCAAATCATGCCGTGCTTGAGGCCGGCGTAATGCGTTGGCTCGGCAAGGTCCGGCAGCGGCCCCATGCTGGCGCTGTCCGTGCCGAGATTCATCACGCCGCGAGTCGCAAGGAACTCCATACAGTCGGGATCGGGGTCGGGAAAGCCGGGAGCTTTGCGATCCAGTGCATCCGCAACGAAGCGGCTCCCTTCTGGAAACGGTCGGTAGTATTTGTCCGAGTAATCACTGCGGAACAACACGACATCGCCGAACCGCAGCTTGCGATGCTGCTTCTCGAAGCGTTCGACATGCTCTCGCTTCACGAGCGGGCTGACTCCCTTCGGAGCCTGATCGAGCAGGTCGCGAATATCGACAACACACGCTTCGCCGCCGAACTGCCACGCTTCGATCTTGTCCGTGTACGCCAAGCCGAGCGGGCCGGATTTCTCTCGCTTCAAATCGGGCCGTGCCACCGAATGCGGCGGCACATCCAACTGTGTCCCCGTGTTGCCGTCGATCAGCAGCACATCAATGTTGTACGCCGAGTCCGGCCCAATGGTCCGCTGATGCGTAATCTGAAACCTCGGAAACGGATGGCTCGGCCAAGTGCAGGGAAACTCCGGCGCGATCAGCAGCGAGTGATCGACAAACTTCGGCTCGTCGGCTTGCACCGCACTGAGCATCCCCAGCGCTAAGACGAGAAACCAGCTTCGATGGGCAGTTTGCAGTCTCATGATGTTGCTCTCTCCGTCGCGAAATTTGAAGTGCGGCGGATTATCAAGCGAGGAAGTCACGTTCGCAACGAGTCAGCCGCCGACTCGTTGTAGGGCTTGCCACAGCCAATCGGGAGCGAAGAACAGCGCGATGCTGGCGACAGCACACAACGAGACACCGACGAAGGCCGGCACTCCCGTGGTGCGCCGCGTGTCGTTGCGGCTGGGTTGCAGGTACATCGCGCCGATTAAGCGGAGGTAGTACCAGGCGGCGATGGCGGCGTTGATCGCCAGGCAGATCGCCAAGCGGCGGCCGAGGTCGGTGCCGTGGTTCCAGGCGGAGAGGAACAACGTCAATTTGCCCAGAAAACCCGCGGTGGGAGGCAGGCCGGTCAGTCCAAAGAGGAGGACGGCGGCGAGGAACGCTCCGGCGGGATGCGTCTTGCTCAGGCCAGCGAGGTCATCGCTGGTTTCGAGCGGACGTTCGGGACACGACAGGCTGGCGATCAGCGCGAACACACCGAGGGTCGTGATTCCGTAGATTCCGAGATAGAACAGCAGGGCGGGGAGGCCGCCGACGGAACCGGCCGACGCATCGTCGTTGATTTGCGGTACGCTGACGGCGACGCTCAGGCCGACCAGCATGTAGCCGGCGTGAGCGATGCTCGAATAGGCCAGCAGGCGGCGCAGATTCTTTTGCAGGAGTGCGAGCAGATTGCCGACGAACATCGTGGCGATCGCCAACAGGAACAACACGTCGCCGCTCTTGGCCGCGAGGCTCCAGTAGCCCAAGTGCGTCGCGGCTTCGACGCTCGGCTGGCCCAAGATGCGGATGAGCGCGATGAAACCAGCGACTTTGGGGATGAAGCTCAACAGCGCAGCGGCCGACGTCGCGGTCCCTTGAAAGACATCGGGGGCATAGAAATGAAACGGGACCGCCGTGATGCGGAACGCCAAGCCAGAGACGATCGTCACAATGCTGACGAGCAGCATGGCGGGTATCGCGCTGAATTCATAATTCTGGAAAACGCGATGCAACGCGGTCAGGTTCGTCGTGCCGGCCACTCCGTACAGGAAGCTGAAGCCGTACAAAACCAGTGCGGACGAGAAAACGCTCAACAGGAAATACTTCAGCGTCGCTTCCTGGCCGGAACGGTCTCGGCGAGCGACGTAAAGGAATAGATAGGTTGGGATGCTGACCAACTCCAACGCCAGGAACAGCACGACCAGGTCGTTGGCCAGCGCGATCAAGTTCGCTCCGGCGAGGATAAACAGCAGGCAGGCCTGTGATTCGGCCGCGTCGCTGTCGCTGGTTTGGTTCCAGTTCGTGAGCACGAGCACCGTGCCGGTTGTGAGTGTAATCAGCCGCACGAACCAGACCAGCGTATTTACCTGGAAGGGAGCGAGTTGAGTCGCTTCGATGACTGGCGTCGGCATCAGCGAGCACCAGCCTGCAAGCAAGAGCGCCAGCAACGACCACACGCCCCAGCGATGACGGATGCCGCTTGCGGCCTGGCCGGAGTCGCCGATCAGGAACGGTCCTACGGCCAAGTTCACACAGGCCGCTGCCAGCAGAATGATCTCTGGCAGAATCTGATTGAAGGCGCTGGTGAGATGTCCAAACACGAGTAATTCTCCTCGAAACATTAGCGGTCGTTGTGACCGACGTGGGCTTCTTGTGCCGGCGTGGTTGTTCGATACAGATTCACGACACCGCGCACGTCGTCTTCGATGATGTCGAGCACCGGCTTCGGATACACGCCGATCCACAAGCAAAGCGCCATCAGCGGAACGACCGAGAGCAACTCGCGCATGTTGATGTCAAGGATCGGGCCATGTGTCGATGCCGGCTCTTTGAGAGGTCCGAAGAATCCGCGTCGGAGCATGTCGAGCAAGTACCAAGCTCCGAGCACCACACCGGTCGCGCCGATCGCCGAGTAGATCGGGTTCGCTTTGAACATGCCGATCAAGGAGAGCAACTCGCCGACGAAGCCGTTCAATCCCGGCAACCCCGCGCTCGCGAGGCAGATAAAAACCATGCAGACCGACAGCAACGGCAGCCGCGTCGCCAGGCCACCGAGTTCGCTCAACTCGCGCGTGTGGTAGCGGTCGTAAACCATGCCGACGAGCAGGAACAAC
The DNA here is from genome assembly GCA_945906725.1 of Candidatus Kuenenia stuttgartensis. Classification (GTDB taxonomy): domain Bacteria; phylum Planctomycetota; class Planctomycetia; order Planctomycetales; family Planctomycetaceae; genus SXKJ01. The sequence continues at coordinate 8,364 of CAMDRI010000147.1, forward strand.
GCGCCGGTGGAGAGACCGTGATTGACCATCTGCATGACGGCTCCGGTGATCCCTTCGGAGTTCAACGCGAACATCCCCAACATGCAAAAGCCAAGATGGCTGACTGAGCTGTACGCGACCAGTTTCTTGATGTCGCTTTGAGCCAGCGCGCCTAAGGCTCCGTAGACGATGCCGATGACGGCCATCGTGGCAAACACCGGCACTCCGAATCCGGCGACCGCCGTCGGCAAGATCGGCAGGCAGATTCGCAAGAAACCGTAGCAGCCCAGCTTTAACAAGATTCCGGCCAATAGGACGCTGCCCGCCGTCGGTGCTTCCGTGTGAGCCAACGGCAGCCAGGTGTGAAACGGGAACAGCGGCACCTTGATGACGAAGCCGGCGCTCAGTGCCAACAGCAAGCCGATCTGCCATTGATCGGACAACGGATGTTCCGTCAGCGCGGAGGCAATGTCGGGAATCGAGAACGGCGTGGCCGTCAGCCCCTCCTGCATGACTTTCAAGACCAGCGCGACCAGGCCGACCAGAGTGATCACGCTGCCGGCGAGCGTGTAGATGAAGAACCGATACGCCGCGAACTGCCGCTGCGATCCGCCCCAAATGCCGACCAGAAAGAACAGTGGGATCAGCGTGAACTCGAAGAAAACGTAGAAGAGGATCAGGTCAAAGGCCACGAACGCACCCAGCATTCCAGCTTCGAGCACCAGCAGGCAGATGTAGAACTCGGTCGCCCGATCTTGAATCGACTCCCAAGAAATTAACACGGCCGAGACGGTCAGGATCGCGGTCAGTGTGAGCATCAGCACGCTGATGCCATCGGCTCCGAGGTAGAACTCCAGGCGAATGGGAATCCGTTGCTGAATTAGATCACCCATTTCGAGGCCAACTTGATCGGCTTCGTTGACGACCGCTTCCTTCGGTTGGATGCTGACGACATTCAATTGCCCCAGCGTCATCCAGGTTCTTCGCCATTCGAGTTTTGGCTGGATTGGACTGTTGATCACCCGCTCGTTTCCGGCGGTCGACTTGTGCTCGCGGATCGAACTCAAATTCGCAGCGATTCCCAATGAGATTAGCAGCGTACCGGTTGTGGTCAGCAGCGCGACCCAGCGAGCGAGCGGCCTGCCGCCACCTAATAAAGCCAGCAACACGGCGGCGAGCAACGGCAGAAGAATGATGGACAGGAGCAGCATTTTCGATTTTCGATTTGAGATTGTCGATTGGAAGCCAGGACTATCCCGCGAAGGCTCGCAACATCTGAATGAGGAACAGCACCAAACCCAGCAGCATCACCCAGGCGTAGTTGGACACGAGGCCGTTTTGCATCGGGCGCACGATGCGACCGATCATGGATGGGATCGATCCCACGAAATTCAGCAAGCCATCGATCAGGTATTTGTCGAACAGCGTGCAAACCAGTGCGAGCACCTTTACCGGAATGACCAGCAGGTACGTGAAAAGTTCATCAAGGTAAAACTTGTTGAGCGACAAGCGATGCAGCGGCTTGAGGCCCGATTCCAGCTTGGCCGGCACACCGGGAGCTTTCACGTACATCCACCGCGCGAGTCCATAACCAGCAGCAAAGATCGCGGCGCTGAGTGCCATCAACGGAACGCTGTGAGGATGATCGCCGTGTTCCGGGAGCGACGTCGACTGTGCGAGCTGCCGAGCGTAAACCCCGGTTGGGCCGAGAAACAAGCCAATGACCACCGAGAATCCCGCGAGGATGAACAACGGCAGCGTCATCGTCGGTGAGGATTCGTGTGGGTGATGCGCCTCTTCCGGGAAGCGTTCCTCGCCGAGGAACGTCATGTTGTAGGCTCGGAAGGAATAGAACGCCGTCAGGAATGCGGTCACGACGGCGACGACGAGAATCGCCATGAAGAAGGTCTCGTGTCCACCGGCTTTTGTCCCCTCGAACAGGGCGACGAGAATTTCGTCTTTGCTCCAGAAGCCCGACAGCAACGGGCAGCCGGCCAACGCCAGCGAACCGAACAAGAATGTGATCCGAGTGTGTGGCATCACATGCCGCAGGCCGCTGAAGCGGCGCATGTCGATCACATCTCCCATCGAGTGCATCACGCTGCCGGCTCCGAGGAACAGCAGCGCTTTGAAGAAGGCGTGCGTGAAGAGATGGAACATCGCAGCGGTGACGGCGAACGTCGTCAGCTTGGGGCTAACACAAGCGGCTCCCAGAGCCATGAACATGAAGCCAAGTTGGCTGACGGTCGAATACGCGAGCACTCGTTTGAGGTCGTATTGCGTCAACGCCGTGAGTGCGGCCAGCAACGCTGTGATTGCTCCAATTCCGGTGACGACCATCTGAGCCACTGGAGACATCACAAACAGCGGTGTGCTGCGAGCGACCATGTAGACGCCGGCCGTGACCATCGTCGCCGCGTGAATCAACGCCGAGACGGGAGTCGGGCCTTCCATCGCATCAGGCAGCCAGACATGCAGCGGGAACTGAGCCGACTTGCCCATCGCTCCTAAGAACAGCAGCAGGCAGATCGTGGTGAAGACTTCAGGATTCGTTTCGAGAACGGAGGGGATGCGATCAAAGACCTCGGAAAATTTCACCGTGTCGAACGTCTTCCAAATCAGGAAGATCCCCAGGATGAAGCCGAAGTCGCCGATGCGATTCACGACGAACGCTTTGCGAGCGGCGGCGGCGGCGCTCGGCTTCTGGAACCAGAAGCCGATCAGCAAATAACTGCACAGGCCGACTCCTTCCCAAAAGACAAACATGGTCAAGTAGTTGTCGGCGAGCACCAACATGCACATCGAAAACACGAACAACGCGAACGCCGCAAAGAACCTCGGATAGCCCGGATCGCCATGCATGTAGCCGCTGGCGTAAATCGACACCAGCAGCGAGACGAGAGTGATCGTGCAGAGCATCAGTGCGGTCATCGAATCGACTTGCAGATCGAGGCGAACACGCAGGTTTTCCGTGACCGACCAGTCATAGCCGGGAGTCGTCGCGAGTGGTTTTGGTTCCTGCTGCTCGGCTTCCACCGGCAAGTCTTGGATTTGCTCTCTGTTCAACAGGCTCGTGTCCTGTTTGAGGCTGGACGGCATCGCGAGGAAAGTCAGCATCATGAAGCCGGCGCAAGCCGTCGAGACTGCCAAGGCGGCGACGCAAGGGACATGGCTCCGCCCGCGTAGCAGCGCCTTGCCGAAGCAGGCGATGAACACGCTCGCGATCAGCGGTGCTCCGGGAATTAACCAGAGCAATGCCGGCGTGAGTTCAGACACGATGGGCAGTCTCCTTCTGAAACTGAGGCGATCGTCCCGCCGGAGTGAGCTGCGGGAATTTCTGAGCCGGCTGAGCCGTCGGCACTGCCGGCTCCTCTTCGTGCGGCGATTCGATGTCGGCTTCGCCCAGTTGGCTCCAGAGATTCACATCGAGCGATTTCGACCGCTTGTAGAGCGTGAGGATCAACGCCAGCGCGATGCCTGCCTCGCAAGCAGCGACCGTCAAGACGAACGCCGTGAAGGCTTGGCCCTGCATGTTCTGATGAAAATTCGAGAACGCGACGAGGTTCAGCGACACGCCATGCAGCATCATCTCCGCTGACAACATCAGCGTGATCAAGTTGCGTCGAGTCAAAAACCCGATAGCTCCCAGCACGAACAGGATGCTGCCGACGATCAGGTAATTCGTCAGAACGATCATGAACCGCTTTCTACAACTTTCCGCTGGAACGTTTGGGGGTGATCACGATGGCTCCGATGGACGCGACCAACAGCAACGTGCCGGCCAGTTCGACAGCAAACAGGTAATCGCCAAACAGCGATCGGCCGAGGCCGCGCATCGTGCCGAAGTTTTCCGCCGTCGTCGCACTGGTGGACTGTGGAGTGCTGGATTGATCCGGGGATTGGGCCACCGAGTGGACTTTTGGCGCGAGCGAGACAAATCCAGTCAGGGGGCAGTCGGCGGCTTGCTCTTTCGACGGCAGCAGGACGAACAGCAACGCTCCCAGCAAGACGAAGCCGGTGAATGTCGCCACCACCGGTTGCCGAGAATTCTGATCGTAGTTCGTGGTCCCGGCTTGTTGGGCCAGCATCAGCACGAACAGAAACGTGACGATGATCGCTCCGGCGTAGACGATGACCGTCGCAGATGCCAAAAACGGGGCCGATTGCAGCAGGAACAGTCCACTGACCGCGAGCGTCACGACCGCGAACCATAGCGCCGAATAAGCGGGATTCCGATGAGTGATCATGAGAATCGCGGCGAGCACAGCGACGCCGGCGAATAGAAAAAAGAGGGCATCGTTCAGCACCGAACCGGTCGGTTGCAGGAGCGATCCGCCGACGATTCCAATAGCCGTCAATCCCACGAGCCGAGCCAACAGGGACGAGCGAGGCTCACCTTTCGGCATCAGCCGGGCCACCGCGAAAGCTCCCAAGACCATTGGCAGCACGAGCAGCCAATGCTCCTTCAGCCACTGCATTCCCTTGTCCTTCAATCGTCAAACATCAAACGAGCGGTCTCGAACACGGCGTACTGTAGTTGCCTCACTTCGCGATGGGAATGCACCCAGCACGACGCGGAAGCGAGTGGATGTTCTCGAACAATCACTCGCTGGCGTGTCGTGCTGAACATCCCATTTGTCGGCGCAGTTCGCGCGTCGCAACTGCGTGAAGACGTTGTCAAAAGAGGACACTGCATGTCGCTCGGATGCCACCACACCGAACGCGTACTTGCGGACGATTCCGGTGAGTGCTGCTGAAAGCACGAACGCAGTGAATTGGCACCGCCGCTGCTCTTTCGAGAGAACGCCAGGGGATCGCGCGCGGCCGTCGGGTGCAACCCGGGGTTAGGCCGTTCAAGATTTAGCCGTTCAGTGACGCGTGAGCCGGCCGGCGCTCAGATCCCTGCGTACCACGACCACCCGTTCTGGATGTTTCCCTTCTTGCCGCCGTCGTCGAACTCGTCTGCCACGACGATGCGCTGCAAGTATTTCATGCTCTTATAGCCCATCTGCGTTTCCACCCGCAGCCGCACCGGCGCGCCGTGCGGGATGGGGAGATCACGCCCGTTCATACCGAAGGCCAGAATGGTCTGCGGGTGCAGGGCGTCGAACAAGTCGATGCTGTCGACCCAGTCGTCGTAGGAATAGAACAGCACGAATCTGGCTGTCGGCAGAATGCCCGCTGCATCAAGCACCACACCGAGCGGCACGCCCGTCCATTGGCCAATGGCGGTCCAGCCCTCCTCGCACGTATGTCGCGTGATCTGCGTCCGCGACGGGAGCTGTTTCAGCTCGGCGAGTGAGAACGTTCGCGGCGCGGCCACGCGTCCTTCGACCGACAGCCGCCAGTCGGCGAACGTCCCCGTCTGCAATTGGCGGTAGGCGTTTCCGAGTGGACGTTGTGGGCGACGAAGATTGAACGTGGCCGTGACCTCTGGTCAAAACTGGCGACCGCACGCAAGTCAGAAAAGCCGCTGACCGGTCAGGAAAATGTCTTTCTCTCCGGCGGTTCGTTTGCCGAATCGTACG
>CAMDRI010000148.1 GCA_945906725.1 Candidatus Kuenenia stuttgartensis
TTGAAGAGTCTCTATTTCTGCGAAATCTCGAAACTGCTAGAAAAGTCGTGAAGCAAAGGAAGATTCAACGGAGCAGGAGGTGCCTAAATGAGTTTGGCGCGAGTGAAGAACACGTTCGAGCGTTGGGGAACAATGGACCCAATGTACGCAGTTTTGTCGGTCAAAGAATTCAAACACAACCAAGGAGATTCGAATAAATTTTTCCAACTCGGACGAGAAGAGATCGACGGAGTGATGGCCTATCTCGAAAACCTTGGTCAAACGGTTCCGCGCGGCAAAGCGCTAGATTTTGGCTGCGGACTTGGACGCTTGAGCCAAGCATTAGCAGACCACTTCTCCGAAGTGGAAGGTGTGGACATCGCCGAATCGATGGTCACAGCAGCTCGAAGCTACAACAAACACGGCCACCGGGTTCAGTATCGAGTCAACGTCGTTGATCATCTCCAGTGTTTTTCGGATGACTCGTTCGACTTCATCTATTCGAACATCACCTTGCAACACATCCCCCCAGAAGCGTCGACGAACTACATTCGCGAATTCACAAGAATCCTTCGCCCCAATGGTGTTGCGATCTTCCAAGTTCCGAGTGGAACTTCGCATGCTCCTGGTTCATTGGGAGCAATGGTGTATCGCGTTTATCGACATCATCTGCGTCCGTTTTTGAAGAGGCTTCGCGGAAAGCACCCCGTCGAGATCCATTATGTTCCTCGAAGCATTGTGTCCGAAATTGTGGATCAAGCTGGCTGCACGATGGTGGACGTCTTGAAACTTGATCGGCATCGCCGCGAAGACAGTTTTCGATACTGCTTTTCCAAGTAGATCAGCTTCAACCACCGTCCCCGTGATGATCGTTCCCCACCAGTTTCGCCGAGGGAACAACGAAGGCTGCGAGAATGCTTGGCCGCAATTCAGTATTCAGTTCACAGAACCCGCTTTTAACCGGCTTCATCCTCTGTGAATTCTGCAATTGTCCTAATCGTTGTTTGGTCCTATCGTCCGCGCGCACTGGGGCCGCACGTCGTTTGATGGGCACGAAGCTTTTGCCGCCACGAATCTCAACGCCATCGGCCATTTGAGTTCGAAGCCAGCAGCTCAACGTCCGTGCCGGAATTTCCAAGTCAAATCGTAGCCTGAAGTCGAAGTGTCAGCAGCGAAAGGGCAGACATGGCGTTCCCAACTCTGAAATGGATTTACCGTGCGTGGCGATACCGCCTTATCAATGAACGCAGCGAAGTGGCTTTTGTTCGTAGCCACCTTCGTTCAGGAGATGTGGCTCTCGATATCGGGGCGCACAAGGGAGCCTTCACCTATTGGATGGCCAAGCGAGTTGGCCCAAGTGGGCACGTCTTTTCGTTTGAACCACAATCCGTGTTGGCTCAACGACTGATGCACCTCGTACAGGGGCCACGTTGGTCGCAAGTCACCGTCAACAACCTCGCCCTATCGTCACAAGCAGGAGTAGCCACCCTTTCCGTGCCTGGCGGCAAGCCATCGCCAGGGGCCACGTTGGAACCTCGCAAAGTCACGACTGACGAACAGACAACGGTCTCGGTCTCGACACTCGATCAATACTTTACCGAACATCCGGTGTCCTCAATCAAGCTGGTGAAGTGCGATGTGGAGGGACACGAGCTCGAGGTCTTTCGCGGCGGGATGAACTTGTTGAGAAAATACAAACCACTCTTGTTGTTTGAGTGCGAGGCGCGACATCGACAGGACGGCCGGCTCGACGAAGTGTTTCGCTACCTGATGGATCTGGGCTATCGCGGCGAATTCTTCCGCCAGGGCAAGCTCACCAGCCTCAAGCAGTTTGATCCCGTCATTCACCAGGCAGACCCTGAGAGCGCGGCCTACGCTGGGAATTTCGTATTCACTGCCACTGCGTGAGAGGGAAGCCTCACCACGATCTGCATTCCGTCGGGCCAACGCAGGATATTCTCATGCCTCGATTTTTGATTGTTCGATCGGCGATCGCAGCAGGACGCGGCATTCGCGGTGCGAACCTACTGCGGTTTCTCCGAATCTTTCACGGTCGTCGTGCGGTGGAAATGGTCGAACCAAAAGAGTTGGAACGTGGGCCGATTCGGGAAACCGACTATTTGTTGTTGGGACTTCCAACGGACCTACGACCAGAGTGTCTGTCGAAAGTGCGGTTTCGCCAGGCGGTGTTGTTCGATTATCGGGAAAGGCCGGGGCCTTCCTGGACTCCAGAAACGGAGCCTTGGCTCCGATCGCTGACGGACATTTATCTCAAGGCTTGGGTCGAAGAATCGTGGGATGACGGACTCCGTTGGGGGGTGTTGCCAGTCCGTCGACATCCGGGACTCACATGGCACTTGAAGCTGCTTCGCGGTTTGTTTCGAGATCGCTATCCGAACCTTTGCGAGCGAGACCACGATGTTTCATTTTTAGGTTATTGTAGTTCGCTGAACCTCGGCCCAGGATCGACGCCGAGATACCACCAACGGATCGAGTGGATACAGGAGATTCATCGTTCCGAAAAACGTTTTGCATTTTGGGGAGGACTCCAGGCGTCGAAGGACGATCAAGCTCGGTTGTCGCAGGAACACGAAGACCTTTCGTCATTGATGGCAGTGAGTGGGCGAATGTTTTACAGCCGATTTTTCTACAACTTACTCCGATCGAAAGTGGTACTGACTCCCGCAGGCTATGCGCGTTGGAGTTATCGGCACTACGAGGCGATTTACGCGGGCGCGATGCTGGTTTCTACCGACTTTCGACCGGTACGAATGCTGATCCCATTGCCTCTGGACAATATGCAGCATGTTGCCGATCACGCTCCGGTTGTTCCCGCCATCGAAACGGCATTGACGCGACTTGCCAGCGACCCTGACCTGCCACGACGGAATATCGAGTTCTTGGAAACGTACCTGCAAGACGGCGACTATCACCGGAGCAAACCACGGTTGATGGATGAGTTTTTGTCACAGCTCGATGGGACATCGAGTTGTTCGACGAGCACTCGTTTCGAGTCGCGCCGAGCGGCTTGAATGATCTTGTCACGACATTCGTGAGTTGAAGCGTGAAGATTGCTGTTTGGTTGCCCAACTGGATCGGTGATGTCGCGATGGCGACTCCGGCGCTGCGTGCGCTGAGGAATCATCTCGCCGATGCTGAGATTGTGGGTATCCTGCGGCCGTATGTGGCGGATGTTTTGGCAGGTACGAGTCTTCTCGACCGCTGGTGGGTTCATCCACCGAGGCTAACGCGAGGGGAGTCGTGGCGATTGTTGCGAACGCTGCGTCGCGAACGATTCGACGTGGCGGTCGTCCTGCCGAATTCGCTCCGCACTGGACTGTGGGCGTGGGCGTCGGGGGCGAAGCGGACGCTCGGATACGCGCGCAATGGCCGCAGCGTGCTGCTGACCGATGCGATTCCTGCTCCGTCGCAGAATGTTCCGCACCCTGTGGTGGATGAGATGTTGCAACTCGTCGGACAGCTTGGCTGCCAAGCGTTGTCGCGAAAGTTGGAACTGGCAACTTTGCCGCTGGACGAAGACCAACTGGCCGCATTCTGGCGAAGACATCCGGCCGCAAACTCGACGAACTACGTCTGTCTCAACACCGGCGGTGCGTTTGGTGCCGCGAAAGATTGGCCAACGGAATACTTCATCGAGTTGAGCCGCCGACTTGCTGGCGAGGGGAATCGCACCGTTTTGGTCATCTGTGGTCCCCAAGAGCGATCAACCGCTCAGCGAATCGAGACTGAGGCCGCTCATCCGCGTGTTGTGAGTCTCGCAATCGAACCGTTGAGCATTGGCTTGACCAAAGCTGCGGTACGGAATGCGAGCCTGTTGGTGACGACGGATTCGGGGCCGCGGCATTTCGCCACCGCGTTCGACGTTCCCTGCCTGACGCTGTTCGGGCCGACGCACATCGGATGGAGCGAGACGTTCCATCCGCTGGCTGTTCATCTGCAACACCAATTGGATTGTGGTCCGTGCCAACAACGAGTCTGCCCACTCAAACATCATCGCTGTATGCGCGAGCTAACTGTCGATCACGTCTTCAGCGAGATCGTCCGACGCTGGCCAAGTTGCTCCGCTCAAGTTTCCAAGGTCGCGTGAGGCTCATCACGGAGTGGTTTGGTGACATGTCGTCATGGAAGAACACACATTGACGATCCGGTCAATTGGCTACATGATCCGACCTCGTTTTGTGCTCGACTTCGCAAGGGATGGCGATGAGTCATGGTCTCGATTCGCTCCAAACAGGATTTCCAAGAACACTCGTTTTCGCAGGAGGATTCCGTCTGCGGACTGCGCGAAGAGCCGCAGACTGAGCCTCAGTCAATCTCGGCATGGCCGCTGATCTTGGAACGACGCACGGCGGACTTGGCGATCAGGCAGTCGTTGGTTCGTCGAATGATTTACGACTGCCGGCTTTCGAGGCCGCTTGTCGATCGACTCTGGAATGACCTCGACTCGTTCGTTCAACGGGGCCAAGTCCTATCTGATCGAGCACGCGCCCAAGTGACGGCAATCCGTCTGGGTGACGCGGAAATGCAACACTCCTCGCACCTGCCACCGGGGCCACATGCTCGAAGACTATCACAACCTTCGATCGAAAAAGGGGTTCTCAAGCGATTCCGTCTTTGTGGTTGGTGGCATTCGTTGGGGCACATGTTTCTACCAACGCGTGCGCAAAACTGCTGGCGTTATGGGCGTGAACTTTTGAAGGTCGGTCTATTAACTCCCCGGCCACTGGCCATGATCGAAGAGCGAGCAGGTCCATTACGATTTTGCTCGTGTGTCCTGACGGAATTTGTTCCAGGAATCAATTTGGATCGCTTTGTCCAACAGTCGAAACCTTCGACTCAAGAACTGAGTCGGTTGGCCGAAGACTTCGCGGATGTCTGGTTCAAATTGGGCCAATTGCGGTTGTCGCATGGCGACTTTCATCCTGGCAATCTGCTCGTCACTCCGGACGGACGGCTTCAATTGATCGATCTCGACCGCATGAACCAACACTGGTTCCGTCACCGCCATTTGCGGCAGCGCGAGAAAGACTGGAAGTACTTTGAAATTCGGGCGCAGCAAGTGCCTGGCCTTTGGACGGCATTCCAAGCGGCTGTCGTACGCCGTGAATCCCATGCGGTTTGCAATGGACAAGGAGTGTAATTCTTGAACCAAGTCGAACAGGATCAGGTCCGCGAGAAACCGGGCGAAGCAGTGCCGAGTACTCTTTCGTTCGACAAGTTTGATCAGCAGGACTCGGTTGCTGTGCGAGGCCTGATGCAATGTCTGCGAGAGATCTGCAGTGAAGGTCCAACATTTGTCTTATTGCTGGAGTCCTCACTGGATGAACGTTGTATCAATGACAGTGACATTGACCTTCTGGGGACGACGACCGCTGTCGAATCGCTGTTGGCAACCTGCTTCACCTGGGCACAGTCAGGACGTTGCCACTTTCGTGTGAAGCGGAAAAGAGAGGGCAATATCAGCTTGGTTCTCTTCTCTCGATGTGGCCAGTTCCGCATTCAGTTCGATCTTTTCACCGACTTGTGGCAACTGGATGGCGGGCGCTGCGGGTTACGTTTTGAGGATGTTGCCCACCTGTTGTCCCCTGGACAACCGGGGTTCGTGCGATTGCCTGGACCCGTTGAGGCCGCAATTTACTTGCACAAGTACGTTGTGAAGAAAAGGTCGATTGAATCGGACAGGATTCGCCAACGATTGATTGGCTATTCGTTGGACTGCCGGCAAGCAGGGGCAACGGAGTTCGCCGCCGATCTCGATGCTGTGTTGCAATATGGCCGTGTCGAGCCTGCGGCACTGACTCGTGCCACACAGTTGCTTCGGTCGTACAACGTCGTTCCTTCGTTGACGAACTCTTGGCAATCCATGCGACGGCACTGGATCGCTCGCTGGCGACGATGGTGGCTGGGAGTACCTCGCCGTTCGGCAGTGATCTCATTTATGGGTTGCGATGGCGCGGGAAAGACGTCGCTCTCTGAAGGTCTGTCAAAGGACTCGAGTCTACCGGTCACCTTGAAGCCATTTGTTGGACGTAACTTGTATCGCAAATCGCCGATTTATCGCATATTCGGAAGCCTTTTCCGACGCAGCCTGTCGATCAATCGGGACCGCTTTGACGAGAAGTTCTGTCTTCCGTTGTACCTTCAAGCAGCGGCTCATCTCCGGCGAAAAGTTTATTGGCGTCAGCTTTTGGGTAGCCAGAAGCTGCTCGTGATGGACCGCACATTAGTGGACCTGCTTTACACACAGCGTCTTTCGGACGAGGCAAAATTTGGACGCTGGGTTCGCCTTGCCGACTACTTCGGAATCCGGCTACCGACGGTTCACTTCGTCGTGGACTTCGAGCGACTCCACTCTCGTAAAGCGGAATGTTCAGAGATCGCTCACCGCCAATACGACGAGGACATGTTTTGGTTTCATGTTCGGCGCATTCCGACGGATTACACCGTCTTCAGCAATTGCGGGACGTTCGATGACTCCAGGACAGCGCTGACTCATGTCATTCAAGCGAATTGGCCTCGACGGCGTGCGGCGTGACACACAACGGCGTGTTTGATTCCTTGGACTCATGGAAGTTTGACTGACCTGTTCGGCTTTTTCGGATGGCTCGACTCAAGTCCGAGATGGCACTCCTCGGTTCACCGAAAGGGCTCTGCGATCATGAATCGAAAGAAAATCGCGAGGGACGTCTTCCTTCGCAAGTTTCAACTCGAACGGTCTTATCGACCGTCAGTCTTGCTCAAACATCCCGACTGGAATTACACAAACTATCTGGCACTGGTGGTGGCACGCGTACTTCAGTCACGCTCGAACCTCACCTTTCTGCAGGTCGGCGCATTCGACGGCCACCACAACGATGCCCTTTTTCCTCTCGTCCAAGCGCATGGACTGCGAGGAATCATCGTCGAACCGCAGGCAAGGGCATTTGAAAAGCTCAAGGCGTGCTACGCGAATCAGCCTCAAATCATTCTCGTCAACGCGGCCATCGCGAACGAAAACGGAATGAGAGACTTTTACACCCTGGCAGACCACCCCATCCCGCAGGCGTCATTTTCGCGAGCGCATTTGCTCAAACATAAAGTGCCGCCCGATCAGATTGTTTGCCAACAAGTGCGGTGCTGCACGCCCGCCAGCTTGTTGAAAGAGCACGGCTTTGACCGCCTCGACTTGCTTCAGATTGACGCAGAAGGCTACGACTACGAAGTCATCCGCACCATTGATTTCTCGGTGATCCGTCCGGCCATCATCCGCTTCGAGCATGTGCATTTATCAAGCGCCGACGCCAACGCCTGCGTCGAACTGCTGGCGTCTCAGGGATACCGCTTCATCGTGGAACGTCGTGACACGATTGCATTGATCGAGTGTTAGCGACGCTTGTTCGGTGATTGAACGGTCGCGTAAAAGTCGGGAGGCAAGCCTTGAGCTGTGAAGTGCTCTCGGATCAGTCTATTGCGCCGACTCGCATAGGATCTGAGGAGTTGTTGTCGAATTGAGAACTGTCCCGATCACGGCGGCGTGGTCCAGTCCGCTGGATTGAAGCTCGCGAATGACATCGGCCGAGGCATTTTCAGGCACTGCTCCCAACAACCCGCCCGATGTTTGCGGGTCGAAGAGCCAGGCTGGCGGGGAGTCCGAATTCTGAATTCGTCTGGCGAGTCGGGCGTTGTCGGGATGCAACGTGCTGAGGATGCCGTGGGCGGTGGCAGCATCAAATCCGGTGAGTCTTGGGATTGAATTCATGTGGAGACGGGCTGAGATGTGGCTCGCATCGAGCATCTCCAGAAGATGGCCGGCGAGGCCGAAGCCGGTGACATCCGTGCAAGCTCGGACTCCGAATGTTGCAAAGACTTCTGCCGCGGATTTGTTCGCGATCAACATTTGTTCGACCGCCTCGTCGAAGTGCGCGGCCGAGCATTCGCCGCGCATCCAGGCGGCCATGACGGCTCCCGTGCCGAGCGGTTTCGTCAGGATCAGCGCGCCGGGGTCAGGGCCTGACAGCAAATGTCATGGCATATGCGATACACTACCCCGCTTTCGCCCTTGAGTTTTGTCGGTGGGGGCTTGTGGCCGTCTTGCAGAGAGTGTTCGTTTCGATGTCGTCTCATTTTCTGTTCGTCGTCTGCCAAGTCGGTTCCGAAGCCACTGTCAAAAGCGAGGTCGCTCGAAAGCACTCGGAGTTTCGGTTTTCATTTTCGCGGCGAGGATTTCTGACGTTTCGAATTCCCGATGACGTCGCTCGCGATCGTAAGTTTGAATTGAACTGCGCATTCGCTCGGACTTGGGGATTCTCTCTGGGGAAGGCGATAGGGACCGACGGGTGGCAGTTGGCTCGCGATTTCTGGCAGTCGTTCGTCGAGCGGTATCCGGTGGAAGTGCTGGCTCAATTCAAGCATCTGCATGTCTGGCAGCGCGATCGCTTCGTGCCGGGAGACTCCGAATTTGAACCGGGAATCTCGCCTCTGGCCGAGGGAATCGGCGAGTTGATCTTGGAGCATCAACCGGAGGTCGGAACAACTTGGTCATTGACCTTGAATGAAGATGCGAGCGTGGACGATCGCGTTTTGGATTGCGTGATCGTCGAGCCGAACGAATGGTGGTTCGGCTGGCATCGAGCCAATTCCGTCGAGACTTGCTGGCCGGGCGGAGTGCCGGATGTGAACGTTCCGGAGAACATGATTTCTCGCGCCTACCTCAAGATCGAGGAAGCCTTGCGCTGGTCCGAGTTGCCCGTTCAAGCGGGCGACCGGTTTGTGGAGATCGGCAGTTCTCCGGGAGGCTCGTGCCAGGCGTTGTTGGATCGCGGTTGCCTCGTGACCGGCATCGACCCGGCCGAGATAGACCCGCTGCTCCTGTCCCATCCGAACTTCACGCATCTGCGATCGCGAGCGAAGAAAGTCGAACGGAACGACTTCCAATCGTTTCGCTGGCTGGCGATGGATGCGAACGTCGCTCCGAAATACACGCTCGACACGGTCGAAGCGATCGTGACTCAACCCAACGTGCGCATCGAAGGTTTGTTGCTGACGCTCAAGCTGACGGACTTGGCGCTGGCCGCCGAGTTGCCGCTGTTCCACAAGCGCATCCGATCGTGGGGCTATCGCCGCGTGCGTGCTCGACAACTGGCGTTCAATCGGCAAGAGGTCTACGTCGTGGCCACGGATCGGTGAGTTTCGTGTCACCGAGTCCGTTGGTGGCGCCACTACACTGCGTGCGAGGAATGCAGGGGACGACAGGTGGGCGGGAATGATCACGTCCCCGATTCGGAGTGCATCATGGCGATAACGACAATGGCTTTTTCTGGTACAGACGCGGCGTTGTGGGAATTGGTTTGCGCTGACGACCGGCAGGCGTTTGCGGAGTTGGTCAAGCGGCATCCGTCGGCGGTGTCGGCGGTCGCATACAACGCCTGTGGCGATCTGACGCTCAGCGAAGATATCGCTCAAGAAGCCTTTTGGACCGCGTGGCGCGAGCGGTCATTGCTGCTCGACCCATCACGGCTGCGAGCGTGGCTGTGCGGAATCGCGCGGAATCTGGCGAAGAACTCGGTTCGACGATCGCGGCCCGCTGAATCGCTCAGCAGTCAGGCCGAGCCGCAAGCCGCGGGACGCGAACCAGCCGACGAAGCGGCCTCGCTTGAAGAGCAGCCGCTCGTGTGGCGGGCACTCGAAGAGATTCCGGAAACGTACCGCGAGCCATTGAAGGCCGAGTCTATCGCAGCTCCACCACATTGCTGGGTCTGCCGCTGATCGACATTCGCGTGAGTAACCCCGGCGCGATGCCTCCCAGTTCCGGCGATCCGCCGTCACGGCAGACAGCGCGGGGCTGGATCGCCATCGGCGATCGCGCGGATGGCATCCTGTTGGCTATCGGTGGCGTGGCTCGTGGTCGCGTCGCAATGGGTGGAATGGCCATCGGTGGCGTCAGTATCGGCGGACTGTCCATGTGCGTGCTGCCGATCGGCGGCCTCGCGGTGGGAGCCGTCGCGTTCGGTGGCGAAGCGATCGGCTGGCAAGCCTGCGGCGGCGGTGCGATCACGTGGGAAGTCGCGGTGGGCGGCGGTGCGATTGCTTATCGCGCCGCGTACGGCGGTGGCGCTCTGGCTCACGACCTTGCCTTCGGTGGCGAAGTCGCCGCGCTGCATACCAACGATGAAGTCGCGAAGAACTTCTTCGAGGGCTACTGGCTGGTCGAATCACTGACCTGGTTCGGAGCGCACCAATCGTCGCTCACCGCAGCGATCGTCGTCTTGAGTCTGCTGCCCGCGCTGCTCATGACGAAGTTGATGTGCCGACGCAAACCGATCGCTCCGACGTCGTAAGCGATCGCCCAACCGTCATCAGAAAATGTCGCCGATTCGACATCCGCTGACGAACGGCGAGTTTCTTCGAAAGAAACGCAGCTTCAGATCGCGAGCGGATGTCGTGCCGATTCGCGGCGATACGACGATCGGCTGTTCCTCAACCACATCATCTTCCGGTGGTTCGATCCAGATGCGAGTTCCGCGTGTGAGATCCCAGCCATCGAGGCGTCGGTCCACGTCGAGCGCCTCACAAAGTCGAGCCGGGCCGCGAGCCAGATCAGGCTGCGGACATCGACGACGATCTCGCATGGGTTCGATCCCGCTCAGCGGCATCACGGCTCGAATGAGCACGGCGCTGGCGACGCCGCGCGACTCCGTCACGGCGTTCAAGCAATGCCTCGCGTGAATCAGATAGACGCACAACAATCCCGCGCGGCCGAACATCGTCGCGTTTTTGCGAGTCCTCCCGCGATACGAATGCGATGCCAGGTCGTTCACGGCGAGATAGGCTTCAGTCTCGACAATGACTCCCGAACAGAGGCCACCCGAAGAGCGACGGGCGAGATGTTTGCTGATCAACTCGCGTGCGACTTGCATTCAAACAGCGGCTGGCCGAGCTGCTCATCGAGTCGCTGAATCGAGCGGCTGAGCGTGGGCTGCGAGATCGCCAGGTCTTGCGCCGCTCGCGCAATTTGATTGGCGCTCGTCGACCGGTTGGAAGTATTGCAACTGATCGAGATTCATCACGTGCTCTCGCGGACGATGCATTTGATGCAAGAAAGAAAATGCATTGGCATCAAATGTCCCACGCTGCAATACTACCAGCGTTGAATCTGCGCGAATCAGTGTTCCAACATGCTCCCGAGCCGCTGGGCGTTAGCCCACGGTTAGTCAACGAACCGGACGCTGACGCGTTCCGGCAGATTCAATCCAGAGAGAAAAACTGAATCGCTGTGATCCTCCCTGAAGACAGGGCCGACTTGGAAGTCAGAGAATTTACGGACCAAGAATCGCTAGGAGAAAAGACATGTCAACCGAAACAAAATGCCCCGTTCAGCACGTCGCCGGCGGCGGCACGTCGAACCGCGACTGGTGGCCGAACCAATTGAAGCTCGAACTTTTGCACCAGCATTCCTCCAAGTCCAATCCTATGGGCGAGGACTTCAACTACGCGGAAGAGTTCAAGAGCCTCGACCTGGGCGCGGTGAAGAATGATCTCGCGGCGTTGATGACTGACTCGCAGGACTGGTGGCCGGCGGACTTCGGCCATTATGGCCCGTTGTTTATCCGCATGGCGTGGCACAGCGCCGGCACGTACCGCACAGGCGACGGCCGCGGCGGCGGAGGCAGGGGCCAGCAGCGCTTCGCGCCGCTCAACGGTTGGCCCGACAACGTTAGCTTGGACAAGGCGCGGCGTCTGCTCTGGCCGATCAAACAGAAATATGACCGCAAGATTTCCTGGGCCGACCTGATGATCCTTGCCGGCAACGTCGCCCTCGAAACGATGGGATTCAAGACGTTCGGTTTCGGGGGCGGTCGCGAGGACGTTTGGGAGCCGGATCTCGACGTCTATTGGGGCCGGGAGACAACCTGGCTGGACGACAAACGCTACTCCGGTGACCGCAATCTCGAAAATCCGCTCGCTGCCGTGCAGATGGGGCTGATCTACGTCAACCCGGAAGGCCCGAACGGCAACTCGGATCCCGTCGCCGCGGCGCGGGATATCCGCGAGACCTTCGGTCGCATGGCGATGAACGACGAGGAGACGGTAGCACTGATCGCCGGCGGCCATTCCTTCGGCAAGACCCACGGCGCCGCGCCGGCGACCCATTGCGGACCGGATCCCGAAGCAGCCGACCTCGCGGAGCAGGGCCTGGGCTGGAAGAGCAGCTTCGGATCGGGCGCGGGTGGTGACGCGATCACCAGCGGGCTCGAAGTCACCTGGACCACCACACCCACCAAGTGGAGCAACAACTTCCTCGAGAACCTGTTCAAATACGAGTGGGAGCTGACAAAGAGCCCTGCGGGTGCCAATCAGTGGGTCGCCAAGAATGCTGAAGCGACGATACCCGATGCGCACAATCCGTCGCAGAAACGCCTGCCGACCATGCTGACCACCGACTTGTCGCTCCGATTCGATCCGGCCTACGAAAAGATCTCGCGGCGCTTCCTGAAGAACCCGGACCAACTCGCCGACGCATTCGCCCGAGCGTGGTTTAAGCTGACGCACCGCGACATGGGCCCGCGCGCGTGTTATCTCGGGCCGGAGGTTCCGGCGGAGGAACTCATCTGGCAAGACCCCATTCCCGCAGTCAATCACAAGTTGATTGATGCGCAGGACATCGCCTCGCTGAAGAGCAAGATCGTTGCCTCTGGTCTTTCTGTATCGCAACTCGTTTCCACCGCTTGGGCGTCGGCGTCCACGTTCCGTGGTTCCGACAAGCGTGGCGGCGCGAACGGCGCCCGCGTTCGCCTGGCACCGCAGAAAGATTGGGAGGTCAACCAGCCAGCTGAACTGGCCAAGGTGCTGAAGACTCTGGAGGGGATCCAGAGTGCGTTCAACGGCGCCTCGTCCGGCGGCAAGAAGGTTTCGCTGGCGGACCTGATCGTCTTGGCCGGTTGCGTGGGCGTCGAGCAGGCGGCGAAGAAAGCCGGTCACGACGTGACCGTTCCCTTCGCGCCAGGACGCATGGACGCTTCGCAGGAGCAGACCGATGCGGAATCATTCGCTCCGCTCGAACCCATCGCCGACGGCTTCCGCAACTACCTCAAAGGCGAGTATGCCGTGCCCGCCGAGGCGCTGCTCGTTGACAAGGCGCAATTGCTGACGCTGACCGGACCCGAACTGACCGTGCTTATCGGCGGCATGCGCGTCCTGGAGACCAACTTCCGAGGGACGCGGCACGGCGTGTTCACGAAGCGACCAGAGACGCTGACCAACGACTTCTTCGTGAACCTGCTCGACATGAGGACGGAGTGGAAACCGGTCTCGCAAGCCGCAGAGTTGTTCGAAGGCCGCGATCGCAAAACGGGCGAACCGAAGTGGACCGGCACGCGTGTCGACCTAGTCTTCGGCTCGAACTCTCAACTCCGCGCCCTCGCGGAAGTCTACGGCAGCTCCGACGCACTGAAGAAGTTCGTGCACGACTTCGTCGCAGCTTGGAACAAGGTGATGAATCTGGACCGCTTCGACCTGGATTCCACTGCGCGAAGTGGATCTTAGCGTGTGGCGGTCGATCAACGCGACGCGTCGATCTCGACGATCACACGCTGTAATGAGGCTGCGTTCCGGCGCCCTTGCAGCAGATCGTCCGCGCGATGTGGTTCCAGCCGCTTTCTCACCACCAGATGCGACCGCAAGACGGGAGAGTACCGGCTCCAGCAATTTCCCCAAGACCAGCCGCCTAGCGTGCTAGGCTAATCAGCGACCAGCATGTAGCCAGCGAATCCAACGTGTTCGAGTTCGCGCGATCTGACATGGCCTTGTCTCAACGGACTGCCGAGCCGTGGGAGATTCGTTATCCGACA
>CAMDRI010000149.1 GCA_945906725.1 Candidatus Kuenenia stuttgartensis
CGCGTGCCTGCCAGCGGTCGGTGTGATGGACATGCTCCGTTTCCACAAGTTCACCGCCGGACGCTTCTGGGTCGATGACTACGGCAGCGCGGACGACCCCGAACAGTTCAAAGCGATCGTCGCGTACTCGCCGTATCAGAATCTCAAACCCGGCAAAAAGTACCCGGCCACGATGGTCACGACCGCCGACACCGACGACCGAGTCGTCCCCGGTCACAGCTTCAAGTTCGCCGCAGCTCTGCAAGCCGCTCAGGCCGGTGACTCGCCGACGCTGATCCGCATCGAGACCCGCGCTGGGCATGGAGCCGGCAAGCCGACATCCAAGATCATAGAAGAGGTCAGCGACCAGTGGGCATTTCTGGTCAAGACACTCGGTATGAAATAGCACGACGCGTTAGCGAGTGATCTCAGGCCCACCACTCGCTAGCGCGTCGTGCTTGTCAGTCGACGAATCAACTCGCTTAAGAACTGGAATCGCTCGGTTCAAACTTGGGCGGCTCAAACTTCGGTGCGGTGGTCTCGACTGGCCGATCTTCCGCTGCGGGGCGGCTACTGGGACGCGACGAAGTGCTACTGGAGGTGTCCACTTCGTCCTCAATTCCTCGCACCCCTTTTTTGAATTCGGTAATCCCCTTGCCCAGGCTGCGAGCCACTTCCGGCAATCGCTTACCGAACAACAGCAGCGCGACGACGCCGACGATGATGAGTTCCATTGGATGTGAACCGAACATGATGAGCTCCCACTCTGAAATTCCGATTTGAACGATTTTCGATTCGAACAGTGAAACGGGGCATCACGACTTCGCCGGAGGATCTTCTTCGGACGTCGTATCGTTGATCCCTTTTTTGAATTCCGTCACGCTTCTTCCAAGTGACTTCATGACATCCGGCAGCCGCTTGCCAAACATCAACAGGGCCACCAGGCCCACGATCAGCATTCCCATCGGTGATCCAATTCCCAACAACATGGTGGTCTCCCGGAAAAAGGCTCGCAAATCCGTGGGATCGGACGCTCGAACTGAGTCATCCGCGACAGACAATCGACGTCTTGCGAGCGGGGTGAGTCACGGAAGAATGGCTTCAGGCAAACTTCAGTGCGAACATCCCCAACAGCCGTGGCGGGAACTGTCGTGTCTCGTGGATGTCCACTCGGTTCGCCCGCTGGAAGAGCAGGTGGGGTGAGCGGTCGATGGAGGATTCTAACCCTGCCACGCCGAGTGTCAACTTTCTCTGGCACCAGCTTGCCATTCCCGGACAAATGTCGCCGATTAGCCTCGGAGATGTCTCGCAAACCATTCTTTTGTTCGCAGCCACATCGCGTCCGAGAGGACATGCCCGACCCCGTCTTCGATGAAGGCCACAAAGTTTTTCTCGGCATGCATCGAAGCGTAGGCATTGGTGATCGTCTTGACTCCCTCGCGGACAAAGTCGATCGGGCTGCCCGAATCCTTCTCGCCGAAGTTCAACAGCAGCGGACGCGGAGCAATCAACGCCGCGATGTCGGGCGTATCACCGTGAGCGAAGATGCCGGGGACAAAATTCGGGAAGCAGTGCAGCATATGCTCACGATGAATTGCCGCGTAGGTCGGCAG
The DNA here is from genome assembly GCA_945906725.1 of Candidatus Kuenenia stuttgartensis. Classification (GTDB taxonomy): domain Bacteria; phylum Planctomycetota; class Planctomycetia; order Planctomycetales; family Planctomycetaceae; genus SXKJ01. Next base: position 1,593 of record CAMDRI010000149.1, read on the forward strand.
GCAGCAGTTGCCAACGAGGCATTTGAGTCGCGGCTCCCACGGACCGACCAGCCAGGTGTGCGTCGAACCCATCGAGTGTCCGTAGCAGCCAATCTGATCCGCCTTCACTTCCGGGCGGCTGACGAGAAAGTCGATTGCACGCCGCATGTCGAGAATGTTTTTCCAAGCCATGCACTTGCCAGCGACGACATATCGCAGGAATTCAAACTGCTCGAAGTTGCCGTCCTTCAGCTTGCCGGTTGGGTCACGCCGCTCTTGAAAACACAAAGCGTCGGGACACAAGACGACGTACCCCTCACGAGCCAGCGCCGCGCCGGTGTGGTGCATCGGATCGGCCATCAGGCCGGCCGGCTCTGACTTCCCTTTGCTCCAATTCCCTGCGTGTTGGTGCCAGACCGCGACTGCGGGAGCCGGCTTGTCGGAAGTGGCTCCGTCCGGGATCAACAAGAGCGCCGGGATCGGATCATTCGGCTCGGCGTCGTAAAAGACCGACTCGATGCGATAACCCGACTTCTGAATCGTCTCGCGATGCCGCACATTGAGCGGCCCCGGCTTCGGCCAGTCACCACCGAGGCAGGCCAGCAACTTTTCGCGGAAATCAGGCGCAGACATCTTGAAGTTCCTTGAGAACGGCAAGAAACAAAAAAAGCCGGTCTCCCGATGGGGAAGACCGGCCGTGTGTTAACCGATTTGGCAATGATTCGCCAATTTGGCCAAAAAGCTCCTCGACTTGGACTCGAACCAAGAACCTAGCGGTTAACAGCCGCTCGCTCTACCGATTGAGCTATCGAGGAATAGACACGAACGCGGACGTTCGTGAATGAGGCGGGCTGTTTACCGGATGGCACAAGGTGATGCAAGCCTTTCTGCGATTCGGTTTTTGATACTCAGATAACAGCCGGTTCAGGTTTGAGACAGCGGCCGATTTCGCGGACGGCTTGGCGGAGACGTTGAGTGTTTTCGACGATGGCCAGACGCAAGAAGCCTTCACCTTCCTCGCCGAATCCTCGGCCGGGGCTGACGGCGACGCCGGCTTCGTTGAGCAGTTTCATTGCGAATGGAAGCGATCCCATTTCGGACCACGGTTCGGGGATTTTCGCCCAGACGAACATGCCGGCCTTGGGAGCTTCGATGTCCCAACCTTGGCGATTGAGACCGTCCACCAACGAATCGCGACGATGTTGGTATTCGAGGCAGAGGCGTTCGATGGATTCATCACCGTGACGCATCGCGACGATGGCGGAAATCTGAATCGCCTGGAAGATGCCGTAATCGTAGTAGCCTTTGATCGTGCCGAGCGCGCGAACCATTTCTGAGTTGCCGCAGCAGAAGCCGATGCGCCAGCCGGCCATGCTGTAGCCTTTGCTCATCGTCGTCAGTTCCACGCCGACGTCGATGGCTCCGGGGGTCGCCAAAAAACTGGGCGCCTGATAGCCGTCGTAGCAGATGTCGGCGTAGGCGAAGTCGCTGATGACCAGGAAGCCATACTTCTTCGCCAGTGCGACCAAGTCCACATAAAAAGCTTGCTCGATGCAGGTACCGGACGGGTTGTGTGGGAAGTTGACGATGACCAGCTTCGGCTTGGGGAAGAGGTGCTCGCAGGTGTACGAGATGTTCGAGAGAAACTCTTCCGGGTTGCGGACGTCGAGCGCGATCACATTGCCGGACGCGAGCATCACCGAGTACGAGTGAATCGGAAACGTCGGAGCCGGCACAATGGCGGTGTCGCCTGGTCCCATGAGGGCCAAGCACATGTGGCTGAAGCCTTCCTTCGAGCCGATGCAGGCAATGACTTCGGATTGCGGGTTGAGTTGCACGCCGTATTTGCGATCGTAGCGTTTGGCGACTTCGCGACGCAGGTTCTCGACGCCGTTGCTGACCGAGTAGCGGTGATTGCGCGTGTCGGACAGAGCCTCAATCATCTTGTCGATCACGAATTGTTCGGGCGGGTCCGTGGGGTTGCCCATGCCGAGGTCAATGACATCGACACCGTCCTGCCGCTTCTTGTGCTTCAGCTTGTTGATCTTGCCGAAGAGATACGGCGGCAACCGCTTCACGCGGTCGGCCACCGGAATTTTGAAAGGGTCATCGGAAAAAGAAGATTCGGTTTCGCTTCGCATAGTGACAGGGAGCACAAAGTGGGGCGAGGGGATGGAACCAGCAACTGGCGGAGGCGCCTCCGCAGCGTTCGGGTGGCAGGCGGATTCTACCAACCCGCCGACTGGTGAGAAGTTCGTCGTCGGCACCGAAGACATTCGCGCCTCAAGATGTCGGAAGTCCGCGATTCAAGAAAAAGGGGCCGCAACCCCCAGAGATTGATCAGCGATGCACCGCTACCGTTGGGAATTAAAGTTGCCTACTTGGACGTGGGCGTTGATCGCTTCGGCGTCGTGCGAGTTGCGGGTTGCACAACGTCGAGTTCGTCGTCGCTGCCCGCGGTGGCGGGCTTCACCGTTTTGTTGGTGACCGTCCCTTTCGCACTGGTTTGACGAATCGGATTGGCACTGTCCTCGGCCGAGTCGATCTTCGCAGTGGGCCGCGTTCCGGTGGGCTTGGTGCCATCCGGGCGAGCGACGTTGGCGGGCTTCGTTCCGCCCGTGGCCTCACCGGTGTAGTAGTTGTGGACCTGAGTCTCCTTCTTCAAATTGTCGAAGACGATCGCGACTTGCTCTTGGGTTTTTTGCCGCTTGATTTGATCTTCGAGTTCGGCTTGGACCTCTTGATCGAGTTCTTCAACAACCGGTTTTGTGCGGCCCTCGCACTTCAAGATGGCATATCGCTGTGCGGTGTCGTCAAGCTGAACGACGGCGGAGATTTCGCCGGGCTTCAGTTTGAAGGCGGCCCCTTCGATGTTTGGGCTGCCGGAGTGACGCGGGATCGGCGGAACGCTGCCGTCCAGTGATTTACTGGATTGGTCAATCGAAAATTCTTGGACGTACTTCTCAAAGTTCTCCGGGTCTTCTTTGGCTTTCTGCCAAGCGGCCTGAGCACGTCGCAAGTTGTCGCACAGGATCATGCGGACTTTGACGCGCGGGCCGTACTCGCGTTGGAACGCTTTATCGACTTCCGCTTTCGTGACTTGGATCTCCGCGCCGGCGAGCTTTCTCAAGGCGAGCATTGGCCAAATGACGTCCCGTTGGTACTGCGTCGGGTTGATGTTCCGTTCGGCCTGCAGCATTTGGAGATACTGCTCGGTCGGGATTTTGAATTCGGCCGCGATGCGAACGATCTCTTTGTTGACCTCGGCGGGGGTTACGTCGATACCCCGGGCCTGGCAGGCGAGTTGAATCGTCGCGCGATTGATCATGTTATCGAGCACTTCTTTTCCCAGCCGCTGCACGCATTCCTTCGCGACCTCCTCATCGGTGATCGTGAGCACCTTGCCACTCAGGCTAATGCGAGCGGCAAAATTATTCTTTTGCGTGGCAGACGACGCAGCGGAGGGCGCTCCCGTGTTGTTCAGAGAGACCTTGCCGGACGTGCCGGCTTTCGCACTTGCGCGAGAACTTGGCTCTTCGGCGGCAGTGCCCGGCGATGCTCGGAAACACTGAAAAAGAATCGCGGCTCCGAGCACTGCGGCTCCAGTTCCAGCGGCGACCCACAACATCTTGGACTGCGAACGATTCTGATCTGTCATGGCATTGCATCCCTGCCGCCATGTGCGGCGTCTGTGTGTGAGACGATCAGCCGAACTCCCCCGGCCGATTTGAGGCGGCAGGTTATAGGCCAGCCTCGAAAAATGGGTCAATGGGTGTTCGCGGCGGGATGTGCGGGACAGAAACCGGGCGGAGGAGCTGCAACCTGAGCGGTCGTCCATCGGGCGAGAGATTGGTCGTTGGTGATTGATCATTGGTCATCCGTCGAACCAAACGACCAATGACCCTTTGCCGCACTATTTGCTCTTCGGCGGCGATTCCGGCGACTTGCGCCGCGGCGCGTCGAGGTAGCGGAAGCCGGCGTTCGGATTGTTCTTGTCGAACGCGAAGGCATCGACGTTGTCGAGGAAGTGCTTCACATAAACCAACGGAATCGCAAAGCCCAGCCCTTCGCCGAACAACACCTTCATATTGGTGACGCCGATGACTTCGCCGCACGCGTTGAACAGCGGGCCGCCGCTGTTGCCGGGATTGATTTGAGTCGTTGTCTGGATGTACGTCAGTCCTTCGCGATTGCGATTCTTCGTGCTGACGATCCCTTTCGAGACGGATCGCTCCAGTCCCAGAGGGTTGCCGATCGCGAAAACTTCTTCGCCCTCTTTTTGGTCGTCCGCCTCCGACAACAAGACTGGCTTGAACACCAAATCTTTTTGTTCGGGGATTTGCAGCAGAGCCAGATCCAGGAACTGATTCATGGCAACGATCTTTACTTCGTCGATGCGTCGCCGAGCGTATCCACCCTTCGTGTCCTTCATGAACAACGTCACGGCGATGCGAGTTTCCTTTTCGATGACGTGGTAATTCGTAACGCAGTGCCCGCGAGCATTCACTATGAAACCGGAGCCGAGTCCGCCCGGCGTTTGGACCAGCACGACTCCATCGCCGTATTCGTTCGCAAGTTCTTTGACCGGCTTCAGCGGCAGTTTCGCAACGGAATACAGGTCGCCCTTCTTAACTTCGGCTTTGGCCCCTGGCTTATCAAAGCTGGCCGAACGGGACTTGATCCGGTCGGTCGGAATCTTGAGCACATCGACTCCGATGTCGATCACGACGATCTCCGCGCCGTCCTTGAGGATCTCCCCCTCAATGCGACTGCCGTTGGTCAATTCGATGACTTCGGCGAATGAAACGGCCGCGGTCAGGGCCACAATCAGACAGGCGATCCTTCCAGAATGACGCGGCATGAGATTCCTTATGAGTGTTAGTTCGCGGTCACGATTACGGTTTGAACTTCGGATGGCAGTCGTTGCACGACTTGGAAACTTTGATGATCCCTTCGCCGTACAACGCGAAATTGCCCGACTTGGCGGCTTCGGAGATTTGCTTGCCCCCTTCGATCAGCGGCTTCGCGAATGTGGCGAATTCCGCGTCACCATCCCAGCCGAATCCCGGTGCCGACAGGATGGAACCGAGGAATGTGAGGACCGCCCCTTCCTGAGCCGTCTTCTCGGCTTCCTTTTTCAGGCCGGCCTCGCTGGAGATATTGGTTTTTAAAACTTCTTCCGATTTCTTAATCCGCTTCATGATGGCGACCAAGTTGCCGCCGACGGCATCTCCAAAGGCCTTCTCGGCTTCGGCATCGGGTAATCCGGCCGGCTCGGAGCCTTTCAGAATGTCGTCGATTTTGGCAAACGTCTCAGAGATTGTGTCGAAGCTGTTCTTGGTCTTGCCATCTTTCGACAACGTGATTTCGCCGATCTTCCAAGACAGGTCGCGCACGTACTTGGCGTTCTTCTTCCAAGAGAAATCATCGGGATGTTTCGATACCGCGACGGCGAGCACGGCCAATGTCGCCGCTTCGGGCGCGATTTCCAGCAGGCTGGAGTTGTACGTCGATACCGATGCGGTCTTGCCCGCCAGGTAATTGCGGACGTTTTTGATCTCGTTGGTCAGCGAGTCCTTGTCGATGATGTCTATGATCGACGCTCCGCCGCCGGCCTCTTTCGGAGTCTCCTTCGCAGGAGTCGTTGTCTCCGTGGTCGGAGTTCCATTCGATGCGTCATTCGCGGCGACAGTTGTGTTCGCGGCGGCTCCGGTCTGAGTGTCTTTCGCGACGGTCAGCGGCTTGTCGAAGAAGACGTCATACGGAATTCCATCAATCGTCTTTGGTCCACCAGCGGTGGCCTCTGACTTGGAGTCGTCTGACTTCGAGCGTTTCGGCTCGCCTTTGTCTGGTTTCGCCTTCGAGTTATTCGTGTTCGCGGTCCCTTTGGCGACGCCCTCGTTCGAGCCGCCGCATCCGGCAATCGAGACCAGCAAACCACACGCACCGGCGAGCAGCACGCCGCAGCAAAATCGTTGGATGAGTATTGTCGGGTTCATGCAATTGCATCCTCAGCAAGTTCGCGATGGGAGGATTATGGAGGCTGAGCCTGCGACGATGCAACGCCGTGCCATCGACCGGACGTGAGCGTCCGGTCTACGAATCGCAAACGAGCGGCACGAACGAGAACATCCCCAAGGACTCTTCCCGCAGTTTGCCGCTTTGTCGAGTGAATCGGAACATTGTCTGACCGGTGCCCGGTACCCCGATCGGGATGATGATCCGCCCCCTCTCGGCCAGTTGATCGAAGAACGCTGTCGGTAGCTGCTCGGCTGCGGCCGTCACAACGATGGCGTCGAATGGAGATTGCTCCGCCCAGCCCAGCGATCCGTCTCCCAGTTTGGTGACGACGTTGCGAAAGCCGAACCGTTCTAATCGATGCGTCGCGGTGTCGCTCAACTTCGGCCAGCGTTCGACGGTGAAAACTTCCGCGGCCAAGCAGGCCAGCACGGCGGTTCCGTAACCGGTCCCCGTGCCGATTTCGAGCACTCGCTCGTCTCTGCTAAACTGCGCCGCTTGAGCCATGAAGGCGACCGTGTACGGTTGCGAGATCGTCTGCCCCAATTTCACCGGCAACGCCCGGTCGTCGTAGGCGTGCGGTCGCAACGCCTCTGGCACGAAGTCTTCGCGAGGCACTCGCTGCATGGCAGCGAGCACGCGCTCATCCGAGATGCCCCGTGCCCGCAGATGCTGGTCGATCATTCGTTGCTTCGCTGCGGACAGGTGCTCGGAAGCCATGACGATTGATCCTGTACGCCGGCGAATTCCGTCGAAGACTCTACTGGGCGTACCACTGAATGAGCTTTGGAATCTCACCCATCTGAACCAGCGTGCGTACGCGACGTCGGAAACCGAAGGAGCCGAAGATGGGCGAGTAGCCGTGATGATGATCGGAAATCGTCAACGCTTGCGAGACATCTTCGGCGGTGAGTTGTGTCCGATTCTGGCTGGCGGCTATCCATCGGGCGATCCACAGCGTCGCTGGGAAGATCAACGCGAGGCTCTGAAATCCCTCGACCAGCGGTACGCCGTAGTAGGCCGGCCCGCAGAAATGCAGACCCTGGACCTTCACTCGGAAGTAGCGTGTCCAAAGTTCCTCGCTCTCGGTTGGTAAGCCAAACGGTTGGTCGAGCGACTCGAAGGGGACTTCGCGAAAGATCGGCTGCAACGCTGGAACGTTGCCTCTCCCGCGAGCGAACTTCGTCGCGGCGCGAAACAATTTCCAACGACCACGCCAACCGGATGACAAATCGGCCGCCGTGTCTTTGCGAGCATACTGTGCTGTCAGCAGTCGAAATTGGACTCCACCCAAAGAGGTTGGGATTTCGGCCATCGGCCATCGGCCATCAGCCATCGGCTGGATATCCTCGTCGGCGGCCTGTTGGATGATGTCGAGAAATTCGGTCAACCGCGCACCGCTGAGTTTGTCGAACCGAGATTGCTCGATGAGGTTCAGCCAGAACAACGCGCGTTGCAGTTTGATGGTGATCGGCACGTCTGTTGGAGCCATCGTCGCGTCGATCGCGTCGTTGATGCGGAGCAGGTCCGACCAATCAACTCGCTCTCGATTGGACAAGGCAGGAGGAGGCATCCGCTCGTGGCCTTCGGGGACAACGGCTCGCGCGAGCTGTTTGATCTCGTCCGCATTCTGCTTCATCGAGCGGCCGCGATTCACGACGACCGACGGACAACTGAATCGCAGGCTGACCGTCACTTGCTTGCCGGCGGGATGAAACGCATACGGGTAGATGCGACATGCCAGCGGCTTCGCGGCCTCGCCGAACTTGGCATGAATGCGGCAGAGGCCCTGCTCATTCAAAAACACGCAGGCCCCGTCGGCTTGATGGGCCAGGCGATATCGCTTCGCCCACGGCGGCCCGGCGTGCCGTTCGAACAGCGAGTCGCCGGTCGGCGTGCCGTCGTTTGCTGTCCAATCTTGCGACAAGATTCGCTGTCGCTCTTCTTCAGTGACTTCGATTGCGTGCTGCCGACAGCAGCCGCCGCAGTTGTGGCAACTCCAGTTTTGAATCGTCGGCAGCGTGAACGAGATGGCCATGATCGTGCCTCAACGCTCGACATTATCGAGTGGCATGCGTGGCGGCGACCATCTTCGCTGCGAAGTCGCCGACGTCGCGGAGCACGTCGGCCATCGTCGCGGAGTTGTTCGTCAACCGTTCGAGTTGCCGCACGATCGCTGATCCTACGATGACCCCATCGGCAAAACCACGCAGCGTGCCGACTTGTTCGGGCTTGCTGACTCCGAAGCCGACAGCCAGCGGGAGACTCGTTTTGCTACGAAGTCGCTTGAGTTGACCGGAGAGTTCGTCCGGCAGTTGATCTCTAGCGCCGGTCGTACCGGCGATGGAAATGCAGTACACGAAGCCGCTGCCGGTCTCGACGATGCGGTCCTCGCGGACGGAATTTGTCGTTGGGGCAACAAGTTGGATGGCATCGAGCCCCGCTATGCGAATCGCGATCGCGACATCGCTCGCTTCGTCCGCAGGAAGATCCGGAATGATGAGTCCGGAGAAGCCGGCGGTCTTCGCGCGTTCCACGAAGGTCGCCGTTCCAATTCGGAAGATGATGGCATAGCTGACCATCGCGACAAGCGGCGGGATCTTGTCGCCATCGGGGCCGCTCGTGAGTTGTTGGATGCCGGCGAAGATGTCGTTGACGTGCAGGCCGCGCGACAAGGCTCGCGTGTAGCTGGCTTGAATCACTGGACCATCGGCAATCGGGTCGCTGTACGGGAAGCCGACCTCGATGAGATCGACGCCTCGGCAGGCAAGCTCACGGATCAAAGCCATCGACGTGGCGACGTCGGGATCACCGACGGTGACGAAGGGCATGAAGGCCATGTGGCCTTGAGCCTTCAAAGCGGCGAACGTGGCGGCGATACGAGTGGGTGTGATCATGCTGTCCTACGCACCCGCTTTGCCGACTTCCATGACGCTCAGCAGGCCGCCGATTGAGAAGACGAAGTTCTTTTGATCGAGATGTTTGAAGTCGCCGCTCTGGTCGATGTGCGAGAAGATGATCTCGGCTTCGGCGACGAGCCGCTCGCCGACGTGAGCGGTGACTTCGACCGAGCCACCCTCAGCGCTGTCGTTCACCAGCTTGGCGGTGTAGGTCAGCGTGTCGCCGGGAACGACAAAGCCGTGGTACGTGACATTCGGAACCTTGGCCAGGATGACGATGTGCTCGAAATTGTTTTTCTCGCCGAGCAGAATGCCGCCCGTCTGAGCCATGCCTTCGAGCATTAGCGATGCGGGCATCACCGGGAAGCCGGGGAAGTGGTCGTGCAAGTGCTCTTCGGCCAAGGTGACGTTCTTGATCGCCTTGGCGTACTGACCGCTTTGCAGTTCAGTGAAGCGATCAATCCAGAACCAGCGCATGACCGACCTTTGGAGTACGGCGGCCTGATGCCGCTTTGGAATGCGGGGGAGCCGCATTCAATCTCGAATAGCGAACTTGCGAACTGAAAGCGGCTGCGCCGCGGTGGAAAGCGGCGTTAGGCCGCCGCACTCCAGATTCATGCCAACTTGTTCTGCACGAATCTGACGAGCATCTGGACGGTGAACATGTCCTTGATGTTCTCGACTTTCGGGTCTTTGGCGAAGGTGTCGATGTCGATGTGCGGCACTTTCGTGCGCAGAACGGTCAGGCCTTCGGCGGTGACGAGTCCATCTTTGACGAGTCCGGCATCGGAGGATGCGAGGTCTTCCGGAAACAATTCACCGCGCGGAATCTTGATGCTGAAGTTCTTCTCCAGCCGGAACACGATGTCGAGGAAGTCGATCGACTCGGCACCGAGATCGGCTTCCAGGCGTGATTCGAGCGTGACTTCGTCGTCATCGACTCCCAGTGCATCGACCAGGGTGCCACGGATTTTCGTGAAGATTTCGTCGGACGTCATTCCAACCTCTCTTGGCCTGTCGCGCGGCCGGCCCGTTTCCAGCCAGCCTGCCGCTCAACGCAGCCGAATCATTGCTCGCAATTCGTCACGGTCCCCGGCCTCGCGAGCCGACCAGTAACCACCCACTATGAATCAAGAACCTCGGCTTCCCAGGAAACCGGGGTTCTGGATACGCACTGTTCTGGATACGCACCGTTACATTCCCGCCCCCAACGTCAAACCTCCATCGACCGTCAGCACATTGCCCGTGACGTAGGAGGCTCCTTCGCTGGCGAGATACAACACTGCCGCCGCGATGTCTTCGGGATTGCCGAGTCGTCGCAGCGGGATCTGTTTCTTGATCGTGTCTTCGGCCGCGTTGCGGATCGCCTCGGTCATGTCGGTCGAGATGAATCCCGGTGCGACAGCGTTGACGGTGATTCCCCGGCGGCCGACTTCGTTCGCCAGGCAGCGAGTGAAACCTTCGATGCCTCCCTTGCTGGCCGCGTAATTCGATTGGCCGGGGTTGCCGAAGTTGGCCGCCACGCTGGAGACGTTGATGATCCGTCCCGAACGAGCCGACATCATCGGCCTAGTCACCGCCTGACAGTAATTGAAGACGCCGCTGAGATTCGTATTGATGACGGCCGACCAGTTCTCAGCGGTCATGGTCGCCAGCAGCCCGTCTTTGATGATGCCAGCATTGTTGACCAGCACGTAGATGCCGCCCCACTTTTCGCAGATTTCTTCGACGATTCGGTCCGCGTCCGGCTTACTGGTGACATCGGCTTGGTAACCAACGACTTCGTGCCCTTCGGCTTTCAGTTCGCTGACCAGAGCATCGGCTGCGGCGGAATTGGAATGGTAGACGAACGCAGTCTTGGCTCCGGCCCGCGCGAGCGTTTGCACGATCGCCTTGCCGATGCCTCGACTGCCACCCGTCACCAACGCCGCTTTGCCAGACAAACTCATGCTCAACCTCAATCGGACACTGGAGTAACTGACTTCTTTTCGGTCGCTTTGGCAACCGGCTTGAGGACGATCAGGCCGTTGGGCCACTCCAAATTTGCGCAAACTGTTCCCGCAGACGAGCCACGAGCATTTCATCGGTCTTCGCGAGACCCGGATTGCGGTCTCGCAAATTGATTTTCTGCAGGACGATTCGAGCGCTCACGGCTGAATGCCCATCGACTGTCCCTTCCCCTTTGAACGTGCATTCCGTGGCTTCCAATTTGTGAATCGTCGATGTCACGGTCAGCGACTTGCCGGGCGTCACGAAGTTGTTGAACTTCAGGGCCTTAGCTTGCTTGAGCGTGATCGTGCTGAAGCGGAAATCCTCCGTGTGCCGCAGCAGCCAGGCACTAGCTTGCACCAGCGATTCGACCATCATCACTCCTGGCAGAACAGGAAATCCGGGAAAGTGGTCTTGAAGATATTCCTCAGCCAGCGACACGTTCTTGACGGTCGTGATCGACTTCCCCGCTTCGAGAGCGATGATGCGATCCACCAAGGAGAATTTCATGAAGCCACCGTCTCGGACAAGATCCGCCAGAATCAAAGGGAACGGAGTATATTGGGCACGGAAGAGTGCCTCAAGCGTCTCTTCGGCACCGGCGGATTGGCCCAAAACTCTTAGCGGTTGGCCGAAAAACAGAGGCGGAGCGGCAAATCCACGGTCGAAAGCGTTCCAAAGATCGACGTGGCCCAGCCAATGGTCGTGTTGACCTCGTGATCTCCAAGACTTCCGGACAGAAAATAGGTGGGCCAACACGAACGCGACCAGCGTCAGCAGCGTCAGCAGCGTTTGGATCGGCCGGGATGAGTCGCAGAATCAGGCTCGTCAGATGCGTGTGCTTGGCCGGACCAACGGTGCCGACGATTTCGACGGTGCAGTGTTTCGGTTGCACAAGGGCCGAATTTGCCAGCCGTACAGCACAACTTTCCGCCGAACCAATCACGCATCGCAAACCCGGCGCGAGCAAGACGGGCTCCAGGTCGAGATGCCCTGCATCGGTTGCAGGACCAAGAGGTCTCGCGGCAATCGGAGCGACAGTGGTTCGACAAGCCGACATTTCCCAGATGGGCTGAGCCGGGAAACGCTCCAGGCTGGCAATGCCTCACAGTTAACAATCGCGGCCCCCCCCCCGTGTCTAGCGCGTGGCAAATTTTTGTCGTTTTTCCTACGCCGGTCCCGCTTGAGCGCGGTCGAAAA
>CAMDRI010000150.1 GCA_945906725.1 Candidatus Kuenenia stuttgartensis
CCATCGGCCTGGGTCACGGTCGGAATCACCAAGGGGTAGCCCCAACGGGGCGGCCCTCATCATCGTTCGTCATCGTCGATGACGAGTTTCGTGTTGGTCCAATTGAGAGCCGCCCCGTTGGGGCTGTCTGACCTCTGGGGATTGGCCACCCAGGCCGATGGCCTGGGCTGGCATGGAGCCGTCCCGTTGGGACTTCGCTACACGGGGGCCATGCCATCGGGACTGAATCGCGGAACTCAAACAGCGTCGCACCGACTCGCGTACCGTAAGTAGCGAGTCACATCGCGATCACTTCTTGCCAATGCAGTACAAGGCTCGATCGGTTCGCAGCAGCAGTTGGCCGTTGTGAATGGCGGGCGAGGCGTTGGTGCGGCTGTCGTCGTCGGCGAAGGTGTTGTGAGCCAGCACTTCGTATTCGGGTTTGGCGGCGACGACGAACGTCCCTTTGCTTTGTGAGACGAAATACAACTTGCCGTCTGCCAACACAGGGGACGACCAGATCGTTCCCGATCCGGGGTCGAGCCGCTTCTCGAAAACGAATTCGCCAGTCGCGGCGTTTTGGCAGCAGATGATTCCGCCGCCGTCGGTGGCCCAATACAGATGGCCGTCGAGATACACCGGCGAGCCGACGTTCGAGCCTTTTGGTTTTCGCCACACGCCGTGCGATTCCGTGACATCACCGCTGCCGCCAGCGCGAACGGCCAGAGAGGTGTGGCCCCCGCCGATCGCGAAGACGACGCCGTCGTGCGCGACGACGCTGGGGCAGACGTAGCGATGGACTCCGTCGGAATTCCAGAGCGGCTTGCCGTCGTTGGGATCGAAGCTCAGCAGTCGATTCTGAGCGCTGACGACCACTTCCTTGCGTGACTTCGCGTTGACCAACAGCGGCGTGTTCCAGGCCGCGCTGACTCCGCCGGCTTTCCAGGCTTCTTTGCCAGTCAGTTTGTCGAGCGCGACCAGCGAGCCGCTCTCGATGCTGGCGTTGACCAGCAGCAGTTTTTCGAACAGCACTGGCGAACAACCCGAACCCCAGCCGTTGGTTCCTTCGCCGACACTGGCTTGCCAGAGTTGTTGACCATCGAGATCAAAGCAGAAGACGCCCGACTTGCCGAAGAAAACGTACAGCCGCTCGCCATCGCTGATCGGCGTGCTGGCGGCGTAGCCGTGGTACGAACCTTCCCCTTCGTATTTGTGTTCGGGCAGCTTCGGCTCGAAGGTCTTCTTCCAGAGTTCCTTGCCGTTGCTGCGATCAAAGCAGAGCAAGTGGCGACGAAGTTCTTTCGGGTCTCCCTTGGCGGGTTCCAATCCGTAGCCGGTGTAGCACGTCAAAAAGACTCGCTGGCCGACGACGATCGGACTGGATGCTCCGGGGCCTGGAAGCTCGACCTTCCAGGCGATGTTTTCGCCGGACGACCATTTGACCGGCATCCCTTTGTCGTCGCTGATGCCCAATCCGCCGGGGCCGCGAAACTGTGTCCAATCGCCAGCAGACGCGACTGTGGAGTAACTCAAAACCAACAACGAGAACAGCGACACGACTCGAACGAACATGGCCGGCTCCTTGATTCGGTGGGAATTGTCGGGAGCGTATTGTAGCCTTCGCCGCCTCAATTTCAGGAGTGAGTCATGCGAATCGTTACCGGCGGCGTCCTTCACGAGACCAGCACCTTCGCCAGCGGCAAGACCGTCGTCCGCGATTTCGAGACCGGGATCGGCTGCGGCCGCGGGCGAGAGATTGTCGACAAATATCGCGGCGCGAATTTTTGTGTCGGCGGCTTCATCGACGGAGCCGACAAGCACGGCTTCCAGTTGATCCCGATCCTGTGGGCTTTCGCGTTCCCAAGCGCCGTCATCGAACGAGCCAGCTACGACACGCTGAAGAACGAGTTCCTCGACGGATTGCGGCGCGAACTCGCGAACGGGGTCGATGGCGTGTTGCTCGACCTGCACGGAGCGATGGTGGTCGAAGGGATCGACGACGGGGACGGCGACTTCATGGCGTCGGTTCGTGAGGTTGTTGGCCCGAACATCCCGATCATCGTGACGACCGACTTGCACGCGAATCACGCTCCGCTGCGAGTCGCCTCCGCGAACGCGATCATCGGCTACGACACCTACCCGCATATCGACATGGCCGAACGAGGCCGTGAGGCAGCCGACTTGATTGTCCGCGCGATTCGTGGCGAGGTTCGGCCGACCAGTGCGCTTCGGCAGTTGCCTCTCTTTTGGAGCGCGGCCTGCCAAGTCACCGCTCATCCGCCGATCGACGAAGCGTTCCGCATGATTCACGAAGTTGAGAATCGTCCCGGCATTTTGTCGGCGACACTTTCGACTGGATTTCCTTGGGCCGACATCCCGCAGATGGGAGCATCCGTCATTGTGGTTGCAGACGGCGACCAGTCGCTCGCGCAGCGCACGGCTGACGAAATTGGCGACTGGATTTGGTCACGCCGCGAGCGGTGGTTCAAACAACCGCTGACGGCACGCGAGGCCATCTCCCTCGGTCAGCAAGATGGACGATCCCCGGTCATGCTGGCGGACATGTCGGACAACACGGGGGGCGGTGCCGCAGGCGATTCAACCGAAGTTCTTTTGACGTTTGTCGAATTAGACCTGCCCGACGCACTGGTAATCTACATGGTCGATCCCGATGTCGCGAAGCAAGCTCATGCGGCAGGAGTTGGTGCGCGATTACGAGTCGAAGTTGGTGGCAAGTCCGATCCGGTTCAAGGTCCGCCCGTGCCGCTGGAGGTCGAAGTGGTCGCGCTATCGGACGGTCACTTCAAATACGATGGGCCGATGTACGCCGGAGTCACTGGCGAGATTGGAGCCAGCGCGTGGCTCCGACATCGCGGGGTGAACATCGTCGTCGTCAGCGTTCGAATGCAGCCGCTCGATCAGGCGTTCGCTCGGTCACTGGGAATCGACTGCTCGAAGATGAAATACATTTCCGCGAAGTCAGCGGTCCATTTTCGATCCGGCTTCGAGCAACTCGGCGGCCCGATCTACAACATCGACGCCCGCGCGATTCACTCGCACAACTTCGCATCTCTAGCGTATCGCCGCCGACGCCCCATGTGGCCGCTGGATCCGCTGTAGGTCAGGCCTTGCAGCCTGACCCGAGCGGGTCAATTTACGTCGGGCGTTGATTGGATCAGCCGGGAAAGGCTGACCTACTTGGCTTGCGGGCGGTCCAGAGGCTGATCAGCAAACAGGCGATGATCGCGCAGTATGGCTGAATCTCGATGCCGTTGTGGTTGTGGCTCAGGAGATGACGGCAGCCCAGCAGGTGCTTCAACGTGCGGAAGAACATCTCGATCGTCCAACGATAGTGATACACCACGCCGCGATGATCTGGGACGGAGCCGGCCTGCACCGTTCGCACGACCTCGTCGTTCCGTCCAACATCACGCTGATCCCACTGCCTCCGTACTCCCCGGAACTCAATGGCGTCGAAAACCTGTGACACTACCTTCGCAGCCACTGCTGGTCCAACTGAGCCGATCGCGACTACGACGAACTCTTCGACGTCGCCTCCGACTCTTGGTGCTGATAATGCCTCGACAAAGATTTGCTCAAATCCGTCTGCGCCAAAAATTACATCACAATGCGCAGCTAAATGCGGTGATCCGTATCACAGGCCAACTCGCTGTCGTGCGCGATCGACACAACTTCATATACCGCATTCGTTTTGCTGTGGGCCGAGTACGAGTTAGATTTGTCCACGACTTGAGCGTCTTCCGCTTTCGTTTTCTCATCCAAGGCTTTGATCAGCGACTGATAGACCGCCAATTGCACCTCCGGGGACTGAAAAGAATTCACTATCGAGGAAATGCCGGGCAGGTACGCAGTCAAGACTCTCCAGCGAGAGAAACTCATTGCAAGGGCTCTCTGATAGATGAATGGGAAATGCGGTGAGCCCTCAAAGTCCGTGCGATCTGAGCAGAGCATCGCCGATGAACATGCCAATGCCGACGCGAACCGCAGACTTCACCGGACTTCGCGATGCTCGACTTGCTGCGGATCCGCCACTCGTGTTGCTCAAGGCTCACAGGCCGGCAGTTCCAGCGAATCCGACGCGACATGACGATCCGGTGTCGTCACACCTTTTCAAGCCGCGCGATTCTTCGACATCGTGGGTACAGCGACGACCGGCAGTTCTGACAACAGATCGACCGTTCTTGCGGCGGCACCTTGCTGACTCGCCACGAAAGCCTGCGCGCGACCTCCGAGTTCTTCCGCGGCGACGGCATGCTTCAAGAACTCTCTCACCGTCGCGGTCAATGCCTCCGCCGATCGCACGACACGAGCGGCATCTCGCGCCAGCAGTTGCTCGACGATGTCGCGGAAATTCCAAGTGTTCGGACCAAACAACACAGCGGCTCCGTAGGCCGCCGGTTCGAGCATATTCTGCCCGCCTCGCTGAGTCAGACTGCCCCCAACGAAGGCGATGTCCGCCAAGCCCCAACACGCACCGAGTTCACCCAACGTGTCCAACAGCAAGACATCTCCGTTTGTTTTGGCTGATTTTGAGCGGCGTTGCAGCGTCAACCCGCGCGATGTGACCAGCGCGGCGACTTCCTCAAACCGCTCTTTGTGACGAGGGACCAGAATCAATCGAAGATGCGGAAACTCCACCCGCAGCGACTGCCAGGTGTCGAGCGCAAACGACTCTTCCGGAGCCTGCGTGCTGCCGGCGATGAAAACCTTTTCGCCACTTTGCAGACCGAAGAAATGACGGAGTTCTGCCGTGTTCGGGTTAGAACGGTCCACCTGCACGCCGTCGAACTTGATCGAGCCGGTCAGGTGCAGTCGCTCGCTCGGTGCTCCGAGGGCCAACAAGCGATCCGCGTACTCGCGGTTCTGAGCAGCGAGCAAATCAAAGCAGCGCAGCAACCGGGCGACCAACGGACGAATGCGGAGATAGCCGCGAAAGCTCTTCGCGCTGACTCGTCCATTGATGAGTGCCAGCGGAATTCCGAGGCGGCTGGCGGTCAGAACCAGATTGGGCCAAAGCTCAAGTTCCACCAACACGATGGCGGACGGCTTGAGCCGCGAGATCGCGTTGCAGACCGCCCAACTGAAGTCGAGCGGGCAATAACAGACCGTGTGCTGTGCGAATTCCTTCTTCGCGACATCGAGCCCCGTACGAGTCGTGGTCGTGATGACAAAATCCCAACCTGGACGCTGGGCAGTCAACAGCTTCATCAATGGCCGAAGCTGCAACACCTCTCCCACGCTGACGGCATGTAACCACAGGCACGGCCGCGAACCATCCCGTTCCGGCAAACGGCCCCAAATCTTCTCACCCCAACCGCCGCGGTACTTTCCGTGGACCAACCGGCGATACAGCAACACCGGCGAAACTGCCAGCAATAACGCGACGTAGGCCAGATTCAATATCCAGGGCATCCGTTCCCTTTCGTGGCACACGCGGCTCGCGTGTGAATCGACGCACGCGAACCGCGTGCGCTACGCGCCGTGACACTTCTTGTATTTCTTCCCGCTACCACAGGGACAAGGATCGTTGCGGCCGACTTGCGGAGCGAAATTTCGAATCGGCTGCACGGGTGGCGGCGTTGAATCGGTCGAATTCGTGAACACGTCTGGGGCGTCGATTCCATGCCGCGGCGTAGACGCAGGCGGGGCGTCCGGCTCTTCATGAAACTCCGCGTGCGAAGCCGCGCTCTCTCGAAACACCGACTCGATGACTCCCGAACTCTCCTGTTCGAGACGGAAGATCGCCGACGTCACTTGCTGGCCGATGGTCTTCCACATCTGCTGGAAGGCGGCCATGCCCTCACGGCGGTACTCAGTCTTCGGGTCTTTTTGAGCGTAGCTCGACAGCCCGATGCCGCTGCGAATGTAGTCCATGTAGTGCAGGTGCTCTTTCCACGCCGAGTCGAGCACCTCCAAGATCAGCGATCGCTCGGTTTGGCTCATCTCTGGTCGGAACCGTTCGTCGTAAGCAGCCAGCACCATCTGCTCGACTTCTTCCCGGCTGAGGCGGCGCAATTCTTCGGTCGTCCAGCCAACCTGCATGACTTCGTTCGCCCAATTGACCAGCGAGGCGAGACCGTCCGCGTTCGGCAGGATCGGCCCAGCAACACGGTCTTCAGCATTCGGGGCCGGAAATGTTTGGTCGAGCAACTCCTTCAAACGCTGCGACAGTGATCCGTTGCCGAAGTAGTCCGCGCTGAGTTGATACAGCCGCTTCGCCAAGTCTTCGACCGTCTTGCCATTGAACTCCTCGGACTGCAACGTCGCGTGAAATCGGGCATTCGCCCAACCCAGAATGCGTTCGAGAAAGACTCCCGAATCGTTCGCCGCACCCTGCGAGTTCATGAAATTATTGAGCGCGATCTCGACGGGAAATGCGATCTCTTTGGCCTGCAGATGTTTTTCGAGTTTCTCCTTCACGATCACGATCACTTTGTCGGCATCGCGAGAAGCAACCTCCGCCGGGTCGCAACGCAGGTTGAACCGGTGGGTCAGCCAGTTTGACAGCGAAATCTGTGAGAATGCCGGGTTCATCAGGGTGTCAAGTGCGGACAAATCGAACGCATCGACCGCGGCCATTGCTTTCGGCCGAATGAAATCGAACAGGTCATCGCGACCGACTTTTTTCAATTCGGCATCGGCCAAGGTGGAACCGAACAGCGCATTGGCCCAACGAGCCATCGCCTGCCAATTCCAGTTGCTCGGGTCATCTCCTTGCGACAGATTCTCGTCGATCGCCTCCAGAATTTGATCTTCGTACTGCCGCGAAGCCTCATCGCGGAGATAAAACGTGAACGGCTCGCGGTCCATGTCGCGGATGTTGTCCGCGTCCAGCTTCACATGCAGAGTTTCTTTCACCCAGGCGGAGATCGTCTCCCAGCGGTAGCCCCGCTTCCAAAACTCGCGCACCCATTGATCGACTTGTAGTGCGAGCATGTCCTGCACGAGTTGCCGACAATTTCGGCCGTCGAGAATCCGCTGGCGGTACGAGTAGACTTGATGACGCTGCGTGTCCATGACTTCGTCATATTCCAGCAGATTCTTGCGAACGTCGAAGTGATGCTCTTCGACTTTCTTCTGAGCGGCTTCAATCCGCTTCGAAACCATTTTGCTTTCGATCGCCTCGCCGTCCTGCATGCCCATGCGAGTGAGCATGTTCTTGACCCACTCGCCGGCAAATTTTCGCATCAGGTCGTCTTCGAGCGACAAGAAAAATCGGCTCGAACCGGGATCGCCTTGGCGGCCGGCACGGCCTCGCAACTGCAAGTCGATGCGGCGAGCGTCGTGTCGCTCCGAACCGATGACGTGCAGGCCGCCGACTTCCGCGACCTTGCGACCGTCGTCAATCATCCCTTCCCGCTCGGCGATCTGTTTGGTCAGTGCGTCCCACTCGGATTTCGGGACGTCCAAACGCGAGGCGTACCGCTTGGAAAGGTCGTCCCACGCGAGGTACTCCGGGTTGCCGCCGAGAATGATGTCGGTGCCGCGACCGGCCATGTTCGTGGCGATCGTCACCGCATTGCTGCGTCCCGCTTGAGCGATGATCTCCGCCTCACGCTCGTGATTTTTGGCGTTGAGCACCTCGTGCTGAATGCCGTGCTGCTTGAGGTACTGCGACAGGTGCTCCGACTTCTCAATGCTGACGGTACCGACCAGCAGCGGTCGTTGAGTCGCATGCTCACGCGTGATCTCGTCAGTGATTGCAGTCCACTTCTCGTGCTCGGAACGAAATATGACGTCCGGAAAATTGACGCGGTGCATCGGCCGGTTCGTCGGCACGGCGACGACGTCGAGCTTGTAGATCCGCCAGAACTCTTCCGACTCGGTCATCGCGGTACCGGTCATGCCACCGAGCTTTTTGTAGAGCTTGAAATAGTTTTGCAACGTGATCGTCGCGAGCGTCTGCGTTTCCTTTTGGACCTTGACTCCTTCTTTGGCTTCGACCGCCTGATGCAATCCGTCGCTCCACTGGCGTCCGGGCATTTTGCGGCCGGTGAATTCATCGACGATGACGACGACTTGAATCGTCTGGCCGGTATCGTGATCCTCGCCCCGTTCCACGACGTAATTCACATCGCGTTTGTAGAGGTAATGCGCCTTCAGCGCGTTGTCGATCAGGTGCGGCCACTCCATGTTGCCAGCGGTGTAAAAGCTTTCGAGCCCCGCCAATTGCTCCGCGTGCCGGACACCTTCGTCGGTCAGATGGCAGGAGTGCTCCTTCTCTTTGACCTCGAAGTGCTCGTCCCGTTTCAGTTGCCGAGCGATCCAGTCAGCCTTGGGATACTTGCTGACGTCGTCCGCCGCCGCTCCGGAGATGATCAACGGCGTGCGGGCCTCGTCAATCAGGATGTTGTCGATCTCGTCGACAATCGCGAAATCGAGCCGCCCCTGCACTTGCAAATCGCGCCGCGGCTTCATGTTGTCACGGAGATAGTCGAAGCCGAATTCGTTGTTGGTACCGTAAGTGATGTCGCAAGCGTAGGCCGGCTGCCGTTCGTTCGGTGACATCGCGGACTGGATCGCCCCGACCGTCAGGCCGAGCCCCAAGTGTGACGGCCCCATCCATTCCATGTCCCGTTTGGCGAGGTAATCGTTGACCGTGATGATGTGAACTTTGCCAGACAGTCCGTTGAGGAACGCTGGCAACGTCGAGACGAGCGTTTTGCCTTCACCGGTCACCATCTCCGCGATCATTCCTTTGTGCAGGATGTAGCCGCCGACCATCTGCACATCGTAGTGTCGCATCTTGAGGTAGCGTTTGCTCGACTCGCGCATCGCCGCGAAGGCGTCTGGCAAGAGGTCGTCGAGCGTCTGGCCATCGGCAAGTCGTGCTCGGAATTTGCTCGCTGACTCGCGCAGTTCGGCGTCGGAGAGCCGTTCGTAGTCCGGCTCAAGCTGATTGATCCGCTCCAACGCCGATCCAGGCCGAATCTTCGACGAGCCATCTTTTTCTCGTTTGAATCCGATGTCTCGCACGCGGCGTTCGTTTGACGAGCCAAACAGCTTTGTGAAAACACGTTCGGCCTTGGCAACGACCATGCCGAAGACTTCGCCGACGTTATCAAGAATATCCATTGGTGTGTGATCTCTTTAGGTGACCGCCTCGCTCCGCGAGACGCAACACGCACGCTTTCTAAAATTCGAGGCCGATGCACGGCCTGACCACCGTCGGCGAAAGTTGGCTCATCCCGCACCGCGAGGAAGCCGAAACTTGGCACTCGGCACGGCAGACATCCTGTCTCCTGGGTGAGGCGACGCGCCGAGGCATCGGTCTTTCGTTTCTCGTGGCGTTCTCTTGAACGCAATTCGGCCAAGCCACAACGGCCTCCTGCCGCTGTCTAACTCGTGACGCCAACGCTGTTTGATGAACAATTCCGGCGGAGTTTAGGTGGCTGACTTTTGATGGTCAATGGCGTTTTGGAGGGGCTAAGTGCATCACGTCAATACCGAGAATTTCGACTTCCACGGCTTTCGACAAGCAGGTGCCGCGCTTGCTCCAATGCGCAGGATAGGTCCTTCTCTCGGCCAGCCACGAGTCCGCGTCGTCCGTTCGAGTCCAAGGCAATGTGGCATCGACGGTCGTCATTTCATGACACCGTCACCACCAACCTGGATTTCGCCATGTCGTTACCTTATCTCGGAGATCTCGTTGATGGCATTCAATTTCACGTTTTCAATCTTCTGTTTAGCTCCCCCTGGCCAAACGACTTCCACGCGATCGACAACGTTGGCATCACCCAATCCGAAGTGAATGACCCGAGAAGACTGCGACAAATAACCGCAAGCTGCCTGAACCTGACGAGTCATGATTTTGTCGCCTTGCCAAACACGAAGCACGGCTCCGATGGCATCGCGATTGTTCTGGCTGCCCCGCAATCGAAACGCCAAGTAGTGATGGCCTGGCGAATCGTTTGCAAAAAAATAAGGCTTATCGTTGAAGTTGTTCACAACGATTTCTAGGCGTCCATCTCCGTCGAAATCGCCAGTTGCGGCACTTCGAGAACTTCTCGCAGCCGGATGGTCCACAATCTTGTCGGATAGATTCAACCCGTGGCGTGGTGGCTCAATTCCTGCTTGCGTGGCTTGATTCTGAAATCGTGCCCCTCCCTGATTCATCAGCAAATAATTCGGCCAATAGTAGAAGGGAAAGCCCATTCCCGTCGGCAAGAACACATCTTCATCGCCATCACAGTCGAAATCACCGGTGGCGATCCCCCAGGGCCATAAGGTTTCCAGACCGAGGGGGTCTGAAACCTCCCTGAACTTGCCCCCACCCTCGTTGTGAAAGCAGACATTGCCAAAGATGACCTCCTTGTGGTCATAACCAACCTGGAGGGCTAACTGTTCCTCGTCTTGGGGCAACGACCGTCGCTTCTCCAATTCGGGACCCCTCCTGAAGCGGAACTTCGTGGTTTCGTGTTTGCGAGCGAGATCCAGCGTCCTTTGATCGAAATCCAGGCCCATCCACATGTCCGAGTGCATATCGACAATGAACAGATCAAGACGTCCGTCGTTGTCGTAGTCAAAGGTTCGGGTTCCTAGTCCTCCCCATGACGTTCGTCCCAGCACCTCCAATGTGACGTCCTTAAATCTTCCAGTGTCATCGTTTTGGTAGAGCTGACAACGGCCAAACATGGAAGTCACCACCAGATCCATGTCTCCATCTTCGTCGTAATCGAAGGCGGTCGCGTCTCCCGCCCAACCTCGACCGCGCAATCCTGATTCCTCCGTCACGTCTTCAAAGACTCCGTTGTGATTACGGTACATCGAATTGAATTCTTTCGGGCTAAGGATCACCTGACTGAATCCGTCAGCACCCTTGCCCAGAAAATAATGGGAAGCACTGTTGAACTCATCTTCGGTCCAGTTGGCAGTATTCGGTACGAAGAGATCCAGGTCACCATCATTGTCCGCATCGAAGAAAATCGGAGTTTGCGAGTGTCCCACATGGGCCAATCCAACCTCCGCCGTCACGTCCGCGAACCGACCTTCACCCACGTTTTTGAAAAACACATTTCCGCCTCGCGTGCTCGTAACGAAGAGATCTTGAGTGCCATTATTGTCATAATCGACAAAGGACGCCGCGACGCAGACACGGTCCCCCAATGTGACGCCGGCGGCCGCCGTGACGTCTTCAAAAGTTCCGTCGCCACGATTTCTGAACAGAGCATTGGGGCCAAGTTGATTCAGAAAATAGATGTCGTCATGTCCGTCACCGTCATAGTCGGCGACCACGACTCCGGAACCGTGATCGTATAAATTGATCTTGAATGTGGCCCCTTGTTCGCCGGGCAAAAAACGCATTTGCCAGTCCAAGCCAACTTCTTCGGCGCGATCGCTGAAAAATGGTGGCGCGGATTTTTCTGCCATTGGAGGCGGTGATTCGTCCTTCGGACGATTCGCCACGTACAAACCAATTGGAATGGAGGCGACCAACCCGATGGCCAGCAACCATTGGAACGCGAACTTAGTCTTGGGGCGTAAAGACATGCACTTCATTCCTTGAATTGCGAACGAAAGTCGCTTGCACTTCGAGAGCGCGAGACGATCCTTTGGCGAGAGTTTTGAGCCTCATTCACGAATGATCACTTTCCCGGAAGAGTGGTTCGATGGCACGTATCCCTGTCCCGGGAAACGATCCCTAAGTCTGGCAGAAGAGAGCCACGAAATCATCGTTCATCAGGGCAATGCTTGCCGATTTTGTTCAATGATTTCCTGCCACTCCGTGTCATAAAGGTTCGCATTGCGACCTTGGATGGGAATCGCCGGTAACCAAAGATCAGGCCGAAGATTGCTCAATTCTCGGAGGGACTGCAAGTACTCAGCAACACCGTCTTTCCGTAATTTCAGCAGACGGTGCAATGTCTCGATCGCCGGAACGCTGGGCCTTACAGGGATGTGACCTGAGATGAGAATCGACTTTTCGTCTGCTCGAATCAGATAGGCCAACGACGCTCCATGAGTGCCTGCAACGGGGATGGCTCGGATTGGAAAATCGCCGATCGAAGTCAAATCCTCTTCGGTGAGCCAGTTGATTTCATCCGAATACCGTTGTCGAAAGTGGTCCAACGCCGCCTTCGGGACGACCACTCGACATTTTGTTTGGCTCACCAGTTCCGCCAAGCCTGAACTGGCCTCTCTTGCTGCGGATGTCATGAGGATCGTGACAATCGGCCGAGGCGATCTGCCGAGTTGTCGCAATCGTGCGGACACAATATCAACCAGGCTGCTCTCTCCCGGTGCATCGACGATTACCAAGCCTTCCGGAGTCGTCAAACAATAAAGCCCCAGAGGGCCGATATTGCCGAGATAATCCAGACCCTTGAGTAATTCTCGCGGAGTTCCGTCTAAAAAATTCGCACCATCAACTTCGTGCCGAGCAGCGACAAGTTGCAGTTCCGAGATTCCGACATCGAGCAGCGCCTTCCATTTCGAGTCGGTCAGATGTGGGTTCTGCGGAATCTCGTCCATTTGTGGATGTCCCGGAAGAATCAAGTCCGGAAGTGGCATGGCGCGGAGTCTGCGTAATGTTTCCAAATAGTCGGTTGCGTTTCCTCCAAACAATGGTGGCAGGCTGGCGATGTAGGTTCCCATCAACCCACGATTCGGACGGCTCAAGTTTTGAACCACGTCTCCCGTGAACAGGACTCGTAGTCCGTCTCTCTCCAGCAAATAACAGAGTCCGCCGGGAGTATGGCCGGGAGTGGCGATCACCGAGAATCGAGTTTCCGCGAAGGCGATCACTTCGCCACCATTGAGTTCAACGTCCACAGGCGTCGCATGGATCGAAATTGGCATTTCAAACGTGCTCAGGAACGCTTCAAGCGAATCTGCGGTGCGAAGCGTCTCTGCATCGGCGTGACCTGAGTAAATCTTGGCGTGAGTCAATGACCTCAGATGGGCGGCACCCAGGCTGTGATCGGCATGGACGTGAGTGAGCAGGATGGCCTTCAGATTCTCGAGTTTCAGCCCCAGTATTGCGACCTGGTGCTTCACTGAACTCGCATTGGACTCCAGGCCACTGTCGATCATGACGAGGCCCTCGGATGTCTCCACTAAATACACAGCCGCGGGAGAGGACTTGCCAAGCAGATAGATGCCAGGGGCGACTGCGATGACATCAGGACGCAGTACTTTCGTCAGCGGAAAGTGCTGAGGCGAGAATGGCGCCCACACCTTAAACCACAACACCCCACCCAAGGCGATCACTGTCAGACCCACAAGGGCGAGTTTTTTGATGCTATGAAATCTGTATCGGCTAGGTTCTGGCATGAACGTCCCAGTGAAGTCGGCTTCCCGATGAGGATTTCGCGTCGGGGGTGAATACAGGGCGTACGCGCCATAGATCGTGACAGCGTAGTGGGTTAGGGTTGCGCGAATGAATTGAAGTTATCACAACACGTTCTGGATTTCTTTTTTTCCAGGAGGTGTGATGAAGAAGACACAATGGGATGGTGTGGTGCTGGGCGGATTGTTGGCTCAGGTGAATCAGGTTCCGGACCCGCGCGTGCGGCGGAAGCCCCGGCA
>CAMDRI010000151.1 GCA_945906725.1 Candidatus Kuenenia stuttgartensis
TGTCAAAACCGACCCGCAAATCCTCGTTTTTCGCGTCACCCATTGGGTTCCCCTGTCACCTTGACACATCTTGGCAGCAAACCCCTGTTTTTCAGGTGTGTGGCGCAAATCGCATGCCAAGGCGAGGGAAGTCATCTGGGAAATGTGGGCTTAAAGGTCACCAACGCCGAGTTCAAAACGATTCAACTGACCCGCCACGAGATCTGCCCTCAGTGGAACTACACGATTCGCCCTCGCCCAAAAAACACGGAGTAGGTTTTGGACGAGTTCTAAGCAACGAGCCTCCTCAGAAGCGGTATTGGTTTTCATGATTCTGTAAAACATGATTCTGCCCATTCTGGTTTCGGACGCCCGCGTGGCATGATAGAAGGCAAGCATGTCCAGCCTCCGCACGCTCCTCGTTCTTGCCATCTGGTCGCTCGCTCTGAGTGTCGCGGCCGAGGAGCCGAAACTGTTTGTCGAGTCGTTTCGGCGAGAGGCTCTGCTGCGCCGATTTGATGCGAACAGGAATGGCTCGTTGAATGATCGAGAGCGTGCCGCTCTGCGCGAGTCGTTCGGTGGCGTCGATGTGCCGTTGCTGCCACAGCGGATTCTTCTGGGACGAACGAGTCGCCACTCTGGAAGCTCAAGTGCTGATGCCGATCCAGGACCGCATCGAAATGGGCATGGACTTGAGCGAACTGCAAGCCAAGCTTCAGAAGCTGCCGTATTACCCGCCGTTCTTCGCCGCAGCATTCGGCTCGTCCGATGTGACCAGCGATCGGATCGCCAAAGCGGTCGCACAATTCTTGCGGAGCATGGTCGCATTGAATGCGAAGTGTGATCGCGCCGCGGACGCTGCCGGAGGCAAGTATTTGGAACTGTTTGAGAAATTCACGGACCAGGAGAATCTCGGGAAGTCACTCTTTATCGACGGGGTCAGCGGAGTCGCTGAGATGGGTTGCGCACACTGCCACATCCCGCCGACGTTTGCAATGCCAATGGCGTTCAACAACGGACTCGATCTGAAATCCAAAGATCCCGGACTGGGGTCGCTAGGCCGACCGTCGAACGACCCGTTCACTCCGTCCAACCACGGCAAGTTCAAAGCGTCGTCACTGCGAAACATCGCGCTCACCGCGCCGTACATGCACGATGGGCGATTCAAGACACTGGACCAAGTCGTCGAACATTACAGCCGCGGCGTGCATCCTCACGAAAACCTCGGCTTGGCATTCGGCGAACAGCCGGGCGAGCGTACCACGACCGGATTCCAAATGACCGGCGAACAGAAAGCGGCGCTAGTGGCGTTCCTGAAGACGCTCACCGACGAATCACAGATCTCCGACTCGATGTTTTTCGATCCGTTTGTGCGAGTCACCAGCCAGTTGAAAAAGTAGGATGGAACAAGCATGTCATCCAAGATTATTCACGGCTTGAGCCTGATGCTGATTCTTTTCGGCGCAAGTCGTTTGCCGATGTGCCGACCAACGACGGCACGCTGGGCGAGATCGCCGAAAAGGCTCTCTTCCGCATCCGCCACTTGTCGATCGGCCGAGTCGCCCCAGAGATCGAAGGGGAAGACATCTTCGGCAAGACGTTCAAGCTCAGCGAGCATCGCGGCAAGGTCGTGGTGCTCAGCTCCTGGGGGCATTGGTGAAGCCCCTGCCGGGAAATGTACCCGCACGAGCGGTCGCTCGTGAAACGCCTTCAGGATCAAGAAAAACGATTTGTCTTCCTGGGGATTAACAGCAACGAGGATCGGGAAGAGTTGAAGAAGACGCTCGACAAGGAACAAATCACCTGGCGTAGTTGGTGGGACCGGGGCAGCCCAGACGGACCGATTCAAACGAAATGGGACGTTACCGAGCGACCCGCCATCTATCTTCTTGACTCTCGTGGCGTGATTCGGTTCAAAGACTTGAAGGATGAGGAACTCGACAAGGCCATTGACACGCTGCTCGCGGAACGCCCCGCCGGTAATTAGTCGCGCCCTGGAGTGCGGGGGCTCGGCTCCGCCCTCCATCAGTTGAAATAGCGGCGTTCAAAGTCGCAACATTGCCGTGACGACATCCCGCTGGGCACACGCCGCTTTCTTGGCGATTAGCGTTTTCATTTCAACTGAGATGGAGGGCTGCGTCGAGCCGCAGCACTCCAAGTTCTATTCCACAAAGGTGCCGTCGTACCCGATCGACTTGAGCGACTTGATCAAATCGTCGCGAGACACGGCTTGATCGGATCGAGTGCCGACGGTGGCGAGTCGCTTTTCATAATCGACTTGGATGGCAAGCACACCCGGTGCTTGATGCAGGGCCGCTGCGGCCTTGGCCGCTCAGCCATAACAGGTCATGCCGACGATCTTGACCTCGGTGCGGGTCATGTCCGCAGTGATCTTGTCGCTGCCCGTGCCGATCAATCCGGTCACGAACTGCGGGCAGAAGAGAAACACAATGGCCATCCCCGTGACGGTCCACAGCATGATTTTGTTGAACGCCATCATATTGAACCGTCGCTTGCCAACGGCTGCGGATGACGGTGCGCAACAATCGGCCACCGTGCTGGCAGTTCGCCGAGGCCGGTAGGTGAAATAGAACGCCATGCCCAAGAAGCAGAACGTGACGACCATAAAGATCGGCCGATAGGCTTCCAACGTCGAGGCGATCCCCGCACCAGAGACTCCGACCGCCAGCAACAAAACTGGCAACCAGCAGCAACTCGACGCCATCAGCGCCGAGACGATCATGCCGATCTTGGAAATCAATTCGCCACGGCTGGAAGAAGGATTCGAGGGTGTCGTCATTGCGCCCGGCAACGGCATGGCTTTCGTCGTTCAGCAATTGGCGACGGGCAATGACGGACGTTCGACTTCGCTCGACATGGGCTGATTCCTGGGTTCGTGGGATTCGTTTACTTCTTCACGTCCGCTTCAAAGCCATCCTGGACGATTCTCGCGTGCAGTTTTTCCACCGTCATCTGCTGTCGGTTGAAGGTGACCGTCAGCAGATCATGGTCCCATTCGTCGCGGACCAACTCAACGTCGGCGGTGCTTCGGGTGCAGACGAACGACCGCATCTAAGATATTCTGGGCGTTGTGGAACTACGAGTACAAGCAGGCCACCACGTTGCCTCTGCACTTCGAGGTCTTCTCGGCGGCCCTGTAGTGGGTCAGTCTAATCGGATTGTGGCGCACGCGGCGCGCGTGCGACGGAACTCAGACGCACGCGAGCCGCGTGCGCCACATTAAACTGACCCACTACCAACGCGCCATCGACTCCGCCGGGTCGCCTCGGAATGAGAACGGCTCCATCCGCTGCTCCTTGCGATCCGCTTGCGTCGAGACGCAGTTCGGAGTGTCAAGACAAGGGACCAACCGACCGCCACGCGCTCCCAGGCTCTTCGGCGGTCGCACAGTTGCGCTCATCACCGCGAATGCGACGATCACCAGCAGCGGAACGATCAGAACAGCAGCCCACAGTTTTTTTAAGTAACCCAGTCCTCGCGGTGAACGTTGCCAGCCACTCGCCTCAGAGCAGATACACCGTTACAGTCCCGCCCCCATGTTTGTCGATCGCTACACGATTGAATGCAAAGCGGGCGACGGAGGTCACGGTTGCGTGAGTTTCCGCCGCGAGGCCAACGTTCCGCAAGGAGGCCCCGACGGCGGCGACGGCGGCGACGGCGGCGACATCATCATCATCGCCGACGAGAACGTCAGCAGCCTGACCAACTTGGTCGGACGCAAGCACTGGCAGGCCGATCGCGGTGCGAACGGACAAGGCTCGTTGAGGACCGGGCGCGACGGCGCCGACGTCGAGATTCGCGTCCCGCCCGGAACGCTCGTCAAAGACTCATCGGGCGAGGTGCTGTTTGATCTCGATCATCACGAGGCTCGGTTTCTCGCGGCCAAAGGTGGCGGCAGAGGTCGAGGCAACAAGCAGTTCGCCACTTCAACCAATCGCGCGCCGCGCGAGTTTGAACGAGGCGAACTCGGCGAGTCACGCACCGTGATGCTCGAACTGAAACTGATCGCCGACGTCGGCCTGATTGGCAAGCCGAACGCGGGGAAATCGACGCTGCTCAGCCGACTCTCGCGTGCGACGCCAGAGATTGCCGATTACCCGTTCACGACGAAGTACCCGAATCTCGGTGTCGTGCGAATCGGCTTCGACCGCCAATTCGTGCTGGCCGATATCCCCGGCTTGATCGAAGGTGCTCATGCCGGAGTCGGGCTCGGCCACGAGTTTTTGCGGCATGTCGAACGGACGAGAGTGCTGGTGCATCTCATCGAGCCGATCCCCGCCGATCAGTCCGATCCGATCATCAACTACCGCGCGATCCACGAAGAGCTGCGGCTGTACGACGAGTCGCTGATCACTCGGCCGGAGTTGGTCGTCGTCACGAAGTGCGAACTGCCGGAGGCGGCCGACATCGCCGACAAGCTCGAAGCTGAGATCGGTCTGCCGGTGCTCCGAATTTCAGCCGTGACGGGCAAGGGGCTTCCCGATTTGATCAACCGCGTGTTCGACATCTTAAAAGAAGTCGCCGAAGCTCCGCAGACGACCGGCCAAAACGCGAATTGACCCTCTCGCCGCGAGCGGCCTACATTCCACGCCCCTTCCGGCCGGGAATCCTTTCGGCCCTCCCACCTCCGCGCCGCAGGATGCGACGTTCTCAGGCGAGCGATCATGGACGATGCGATTCTGCCGTTGAACGCGGTCCCGAAACAACAAGTCACCGAATACCTCCGCCGTCGTGGCATGACCAGCGAAGTCGTCGAGTGGAAATACTTCGACGAGAGCTTCAATCGCGGACGCGATCGCGGCTACGTCTGGATGCGCGACGGCGACGTGCAAGGCTTCATCGGCTTGATCCCCTGGAGCGTGCGCCGCGCCGACGAACGAGTCGAAATGGTTTGGGGCTGCGACTGGTCGGTCGCCGATCCAAACATCAGCAAAGGGATGGGCCTGGTCCTGGCGACGCATTCGATGTCGCTGCATCGTCCGTGGATTTCTCTGGGAGGGAGCGCGAAGGCACGCACGATCATGCCGCATCTGTGTCATCACAAGGTCGATGATGCCGGCCTCGTCTTCTGGCAACCGCTGCGGCTCGGAGCCGCGCTCCGAAAACTTGGCGAACGAAATCGATTGGCTCAGTGGTTGGAGCGGACCTTTCTGCGATCGGTCCCCGTGCGGTGGATCGCTCGGCCGTCTTTGCGGCGACTGGACATCACGACCGAGTCGGGTCTTTCTCCGATCGTCGTGGATCTGATCGAGCACGATCACTTCTCCGAATGGCATCCACATCACCGCTTTGAAGATTTGGCGTGGTCGCTGGGTCGTTGCCCGTCGATCGCGACGCGGACTTGCTTCATTCGTGGACTCAGCGGCGTCGATGCGGCGGCCGTCTTGTGGAGAAACTCGCAAGCCGCCGACTTCTGGAAAGTGACGCTGTGGGCCGCTCCGATGCGGCACACGTTGCTTGCCGATCTGCTACACGAAGTCCGCTGGCAAGTCTTTCAAGAGGGGGGCGTCGCGATCTCGACGCTCGTCTCGCACTTGCAGACCGACTTGATCGAACAGTTGCACGCCAGCGGCTACTGGCAGCAGCCTCGGCCGTTGCCGATGTATCTGGTCGGCGAACGTAAGCAGTCGCTACCGTTCCTCGACATGACCGGCCTGAGTTATCTCTGCACCGACCTCGCGTACCGATTCTAAAGCCCATCACGACATGCCCAGCTTCGCCTCACGCATTCAAGGTCCAGTCGCTGTCATCGGTGATGTTCACGGGCAAATCGAAAAGCTCGACGTGATCCTCGCGAAGCTGCGGCAGACGCCAGATTACGCTCGCCGCTGGATCGTCTTGATCGGCGACCTCGTCGATCGCGGGACCGATCCCAAAGCGGTACTCGACCGGATGTTCGCGTTGCAGCGGGAGCATCCGCAAACCACCTCGGTCATCGGCAACCACGAACTCGCGATGGCCGGTGCGCTCGGCCTGATTCCGGCTCCCGACTATGCCGATTGGGCGACGCAATGGGTCGAGCAATATGGCGTCGAAAGTACGTTCACGTCGTACGGCGCGGCGCTGGGCGACCTGGCCGCGCTGAAGGCCAACCTCCCAGCCGAGCACGCCGATTTCATCGCCAACGGCCCGTGGGTCGTCGAGCATCCGCAAGCGATCTTCGTCCATGCCGGCCTCGATCCGAATCAACCGCTCGACCTGCAACTGCGTATCTTGCGGCAGCGAGACTTCACACTCAACCGCCCGCCGTGGCTGTGCTCAAAGACGTTCGTCGAGAACGGCGTCCCGCCCGATTGCCCGGTGCTGGTCGTCTCCGGTCACGTTCCGGTTCGCGATGTCGTCTACCGTCCCAACCGCCTGCTCATCGACACCACCGGCGGCCGAGGCGGCGACCTGAGCTGCGTACTGCTCCCCGAACTTGTGCTCATCACATCTGGCGACGATCCGCCGCAACCGCTCGTCGGGCCAGAAGAAGATCGTCCGTGGTGGAAGTTCTGGTGATTGTCGGGAGCCTCGCCCTCCCAGCGGTCACTCGCGCACCGACAACTCTACAATCACCGGCCGATGGTCCGAGCAGCTTGTATAGCCGCAGACGCAGTGATGAAACGTCAGCCCGTGATTGCGTCGTACCCAAGATGATCGCCGCCGATGTCCGTCCTCTTGACTGACTGTCGATGCAGGCCACGCCAGGTGTCAGTTCGCGTCCGACGCGAACGCGGACCTGTGCCCGCAGTGCGTTCAGAACCCGCTGCCAGGTGCCATCGTCGCGCCACTACGCGAAATATTCATAGACGGTGTTCTTGGACAACAAGTCGTGCGGCAGCATGTCCCACTGACAACCCGTCCGATTCAAATACAAAATACTGT
The DNA here is from genome assembly GCA_945906725.1 of Candidatus Kuenenia stuttgartensis. Classification (GTDB taxonomy): domain Bacteria; phylum Planctomycetota; class Planctomycetia; order Planctomycetales; family Planctomycetaceae; genus SXKJ01. The sequence continues at coordinate 6,868 of CAMDRI010000151.1, forward strand.
TGAAGACTTCTCGCAAATCGTCTTCGCGAGGTCCGCAACCCATCTTCGCCGACGGCAACAGCGGCTTCACGATCCGCTGAAAACGTCAGCGTCCCAGCGACGTACACCGCGCGAATCGGCGTCTCGGTCTTCACGTCGTAGACGACCACATGCCCCGGCCGCACATGCACGAGAGCACCCACTTCCGGAACTTTTCTCCCCTCCCAAGTTTCAGTAGCCGACCATGAACCGCTAGCGGCAGAGCAAGTCCACGCCGTCTCAGCGGCACGCACCGAATCTCCAATCACGAGTAACGTGACGATCAACATCAGGCCAGTGATTAGTTTCATAGCAAACTCGCGTTCGATCGTTGGTGGCGAGGAAGAGAGACGATTCATTCGCGTGTCACGACTTCATCCAAATTCAACAATACATTCGCGGTGAGTGTGTACGCCGCCAATTCCGCGGGGTCGAGCAACACACCGGCTTTACTCTCACCGAGCACGATCAGTTGCTTTGCCGCGTTCGAGTCCTGCCGGAAGCGAGTCAGATCGTCGTTCAGTCCGCCGACGAGCACCGCCAACTCCTCGTCGGTGGGAGTCCGCGAGGCCACCCGGCGGAACGCGAATCGAAGTCGAGCCTCCGGCGTTGCTCCGCCATCGATCAACATCCGCTCGGCCAGCTTGCGAGCGGCTTCGACGTAGGTGATCTCGTTGAGCAGCGTCAGTGCCTGCAACGGCGTATTGGTGCGCGAGCGTTTGACGGTGCAAATCTCCCGGCTCGGAGCATCAAACAACAGCATCGACGGCGGCGCAGCCGTTCGTTTCCAAATCGTGTAGAGCGTGCGGCGATACAAGCCGTCGTTCGTGTCGTGCTTGTAGCCGCGCAAGTCGCCGTAGCGACTCGTCTCGTCCCACACGCCATCGGGCATGTACGGCCGGACGCTCGGTCCGCCGAGCTTTTCGACCAGCAATCCGCTGGCCAAGAGAGCTTGATCTCGCAGCGCCTCGGCCGAGAGCCGGACTCGCGGCCCGCGCGCGAGCAGGCGGTTGTCGGGATCTAACGTGGCCCTGTCGCTCCGCGACAGGAAAGCCGAACGCTCCCCCGACAATGATTCTTGTGAACTCAATGCCTCCTGCCGACTCGACAATTCGTCTCGTGAAGCGAGACGACTACGTTGCCGATACGTTGCACTCATCACGATCATTTTTTGGAGTCGCTTCATGTCCCAATCACTCATGAACTCGACGGCCAGCCAATCGAGCAACTCCGGGTGCGACGGGTACTCAGCTTGCGAGCCGAGGTTCTCGGTCGTCTTCACCAACCCAGTGCCGAAGAAGCGTTCCCACGCGCGGTTGACCCACACACGCGCGGTCAGCGGACTTTCTCGCGACACAATCCAATTGGCGAGATCGAGGCGAGTGAGCGGTACAGCGCTCGCCGCCGGTGTTGTCGCCGGCGATGGTCCGGCGGCTAGCGCCTTGCCGCTCAGGAGCGAGGCCGGCAGCGCGGACGGCACTTTCTCGCCGCGTTTGTCGTACTCGCCGCGAATCAGAATGAACGTATCGCGCGGTGGGCCCTCTTTCATGATCATGACATTCGGCATCTTCGCGGCGAGGTCGTCTCGCGACTTCTTAGTCGTCGCGACGGCGTTCTCTGCCTGCTTGAGCGGGCTGTCGACGTTGGCTTTGAAAAAGCCTTGCAGCTCCGCCTTCTGTTCGCGAGAACGCTTGTCGGCAGCAAGTTCCAGGATCGCTTTCAAGGACTCCGGAAATTTCGCACCGTCGAGCTTCACGGTACTCGGAGGCAGCGATGTCATCGACAATCGAAAGCGGCCGATGTTGTGCTGCGTCAGGGCTTCGTGCTTGAGCCGCACGGTCAGCGTCCCGTTGACCGGCACGGTCAGCGGCGTTTCCAGCAAGAACATCGCCGAGGTCGGATCGCGGCGCGTCGGACCATCGACCGCCCAGCCGTTCGACGCGGCATCGTCGAGCACGAGGCCGATTTCCCAGCCCATCTGCGAGTATGTCGCTTCGGCTCGGACAAACTTCGCAACCAGCGGAGCCGTCAAATCTGGTGACGTGATTTCCGCCTCGACGCGCGACAGCACAAAGTTGCCGTTTGAGAACCGTCCGAGCGATTTCATTGGCAGCGAATCATCCGGCAGAGTGTCGAGCAACAGACCGCTGAACTGTCCAGCCGCGATCGGCGATGCGATCGTGTAAACGTCGTGCGGCGGATTCTTACCGCCTGCAAGATACGTCCCATCCGGTTGTTTCGTGAGCGTCGCTCCGCCCGACGACTTCACATCGCTGGGTTGCAACAGCGACCAGACGGCGACCGGTTTGTCGGCCAGCAACTTCTCGCGAAAGCCCGGTTCCCACGCGGCAATCAATTCGGGGAGTCGCTTCGCTTGTTCCGCCGCACGAGCATCCGCGGCAACGATCAACTCGTCGAGCTTCTTCAATTCCGCCAGTTGCTCGGCAGTGGGGGCGGAAATCGTTGGCTCGGTGTTCTTCGATTCCCCTTGCAGTGTGCCGCTCTCGGTGACGTTATTGAAGAATGCGAACATTGAATAAAAGTCGCGCTGACTGATCGGGTCGTACTTGTGATCGTGACAGCGACAGCAATTAAACGTCAGGCCGAGCCACGTCATGCCGGTCGTCTCGACGCGGTCGATCACGGTTTCGACACGCCACTCTTCGGCGATCAATCCCCCTTCGCCGTTGAGCCGGTGATTGCGATTGAAGCCGGTCGCGACGATCTGCGATTGAGTCGGATTCGGCAACAGGTCTCCAGCGAGTTGCTCGATCGTGAATTGATCGAACGGCAGGTTGTCGTTGAAGGCTTTGATGACCCAATCTCGCCACGGCCACTGAAAGCGACTGCTGTCGACTTGGAAGCCATTGCTGTCGGCGTATCGCGCGATGTCGAGCCACGGCCGCGCCATCTGCTCGCCATAACGCGGCGACTTGAGCAAACGGTCCACGACTTGTACGTAGGCGTTGTCCGACGTGTCGGTGAGGAACGCATCGACTTCGTTCGGCGTTGGCGGGAGACCGGTCAGATCGAATGACGCACGGCGAATCAACGTTGTCTTGTCGGCTTCGGGGGAGGGATTCAAGCCAGCTTGGTCGAGACGGGCGAGAATAAATTGGTCGATCGGGTTTCTAAATTTCGATTTTCGATTTTCGATTTTCGATTTGAGATCCGGAACTTCCGGTCGCGTTGGCGCGATGAACGCCCAATGGCCTTGATACTCGGCACCATCGGCGATCCAGCGTTTGACCAATTCGATTTGTGCTGGCGAGATCTTCTTGCCGGAATTGGCGGGCGGCATCCGCACGCCGTCATCGCTCGACAGCAGTCGCTTGAGAAGTTCGCTCTCCGCCGGTTTGCCGGGGATGATCACAGTTGCACCGGAATCGGTGGGCTTGAACGCGATCTCTGAGACATCCAGCCGCAAGCCGGCCTTGCGCTGCTTCTCGTCCGCGCCGTGACATTGAAAGCAGGCATCTGCCAGGATCGGCCGAATGTCGCGATTGAACGAGGGTCGATCGGCAGCCGGCAGCGTGCGAGCCAACATGAAAACGACGGCAAGGACGAGGAGCTTGTTCATGGCACCTATCTTAGTCCGGCACCAAGTGACCTTGAAATCGTGGGGCAGGTTTTCAACCTGCCCGGCCTTGAGGTCTTCGATGCCGATTTCCGGAAATAGGTCCGGGCAGGTTGAAAACCTGTCCCTCGATTGGAGACTACCGCCATGACCTCTCTTCTCTTCGCTGATCCGCGAGCCGCCTACTTGCATGTGCCGTTCTGCGTGCATCGCTGCGGCTACTGCGACTTCACGCTGCTGGCCGGCCGGGACGACTTGGCGGGAGACTACCTGCGTGCTCTGGAATTGGAACTGCGGCAACTCGAACAGCCGCGAGAAGTCGACACGCTGTTTTTCGGAGGGGGTACGCCAACGCATCTCGCGGAAGCCGAACTGGCGCGGCTGCTCGAACTGGCGCGCGAATGGTTTCGGCTCGCACCGGGCGGCGAGTTTTCCGTCGAGGCGAATCCCGCCGGGCTGACCGATGAGAAACTGCGATTGATGGCGGACGCCGGTGTCAATCGCGTGAGCCTCGGCGTGCAGTCGTTCGACGAAGGGTTGCTCAAGTTGCTGGAACGGGATCATCGCGAGTCCGAGATCCTCGACGCGGTCGCTGGGCTGCGAGAACGATTTGAGAACTTCTCACTCGATCTGATCTTCGCGTTGCCCGGTCAAACACTGACTCATTGGCGAGAGACGCTGCGCCGTGCAATCGAACTGCGGCCGACGCATCTTTCGACCTACGGCTTGACCTTCGAGAAGGGGACGGCGTTCTGGTCACGGCGAGAGAAGGGAGCGATCGAGCAACTCCCGAACGAACTCGAACGAGACATGTACGCCGCCGCGATGGACGACCTCGCCACCGCCGGCTTCGAACAGTACGAGATCAGCAATTTCTCGCGCCCCGGATTCCGCTGCCGGCACAATCAGACCTACTGGCGAGCACTCCCCTACTTCGGCTTCGGCCCCGGAGCGGCTCGGTACATTCTCGGCCGACGCGAGTCCAATCACCGCAGCACGACGACTTGGATCAAGCGAGTGCTCGCCGGGCAGAGCGGCGTCGCGATGAGCGAAGAGCTTGATCCAGAACATCGTGCTCGCGAGGCGATCGTGCTCGGTCTACGGCAACTCGATGGGATTCGCCGCGACGAATTCCAAACCCTGACCGGTTTCGATCTCGACTCGCTCGTGAGCGAGACGATCCGACGCGAGGTGGCCGCCGGCCGGATTGAAGACTTCGGCGAGGGGATTCGCATCACCCGCGAAGGCCGGTTCTTTGCCGATCCGGTGATGATCGCTTTTCTGTAGGTCAGGCGTTCCTGCCTGATCCGAACGGCGATCGACGCCAACCATTCATTGGGTCAGCCTGGAAAGGCTGACCTAACTTTAAACCCGTCTTGACCCTTTTCGAGGGCATCTCCTACTGTCCACACCCCTTCTGGTTCTGACATTGCCCATCTGCGGCGATCCCTTCGTCAATTCCCGCCCTGTCCACTCCCACCGTTCGTGCTCATATCCTCCGAAAGGCCCTCTCGATGACCCACGTTGGTCGCGATTCGTCGGCTTTGTCTGCGCGATTTCGTTGTTTGTCGTGGCGATTTTTCGTCGCGCGGACCGCGTTGTTCGTGGTCGTTGGATTGAGCGGCTGCGTCTCGCGAGATATCTACCAGGCTGGCGAACTGCCGGCGAATTTGCAGGCTCCGCACGTCGCCAACACGAAGAAACTTGACCTCTCCGGGCTGACGACGGTGGCCTACAACAACGAGATCATCGACTACGGTGACATCCTGGAAGTCCAGATCCTCGTGGGCTTGAACACCAAGGACAACCCGCCGGTGATGCAGCCTCGCGTGAACGAAGCAGGAGCGATCTTGCTTGTGAATATCGGCGAGGTGCCCGTTCGCGGCTTCGACTTGCCGACGGCCGAGTCCGCTATCGCGGCTGCTTGCATTCAGCGAGGGATCTATCGCGCGCCGCAAGTCACCGTTACGATGAAAAAACAGCGAACGAACATGGTTCGCGTCATCGGAGCGGTGAAGAATCCAGGCCCCGTCGACCTGCCGCGCGGCAGTTCCGATCTCTTCACCGCATTGGTCGCGGCCGGTGGGCTTGCTGATGACGCTGGGACAGTCGTCGATGTGCGGAACTCTTCCGGTACAAGTGCGATTCAACCGAATTTGATCGCTGGCGGCTTCGGCAACTCGGGCGAAATCGCTCACGTCGGTCACTCGCAAAGCATCCCTGTCGGGTCACGCAGCGCCGCCTCGGGGTTTCGCGTCGATCTCGTCTCCGCCACAAAAGGGACCGGAGGATCGTACGAACTGCAAGACGGCGCGACGGTGAATGTCGAGCGGCGCGATCCCGAAGCGATTCGAGTCGTTGGCTTGGTCAACAAACCCGACCGTTACGAGTATCCCGTCGGCGAGGAACTGCGAGTGCTCGACGCCATCGCGTTGGCGAACGGCACCTCGAACAAGGCGGCCAACAAAGTCTTCATTGTGCGACAGCTTCCGAATCAGCAGCAACCGGCGGTCATTCAAACCAGCATCCGCGAAGCAAAGCGGAACGGCGAAATGAACCTGGCACTCGCTCCCGGAGACACCATCTCTGTGGAACAAACTCCAGCGACCGTGCTGCTCGATTCGATCATGTTGATCCGCTTCGGCGTCGGCGCGTCGTTGGGAGCGTTCTTCTGAGAGGGACTGGGGGCGAGGAAGAACTCCCTAGCCCCTAGCCCCTAGCCCCTAGCCCCTAGCCCCTAGCCCCCTGGTCAACGACCATGAATCTTGATCCGCAACAGACCACAGCGGCAACAATTTTGAACTCGGCCAACGTGGTCGCGGGGATGATCCGCTTCCTGCATGCCGTGCGCGTTCGCCGCGGCACGCTGCTGTCCGTCCTGCTGATCAGCGCGGCGTTGGGCGCCGC